>DDUQ01000030.1:0-588 GCA_002344885.1 Comamonadaceae bacterium UBA2334 | reverse complement strand
GGGGTGCACGTAGTAGTGCGACACGAGCACCGCGTTGCGTTCCTTCAGCAGCGCACGGGCGCGCGCCTTCAGTTCCTCGCGCCCGGCCGGGGTGGGCTCCTGCGGCACCAGGGCCCATGCGTGGCCGGTGCTGCACACGCTCTGGCCGGGGGCGGGCTGGTCAAACGTGACGTCGATGTAGGCCTCGCCCCCATGCGCCGCAGCCGATGTGACGGAAGTGTTCATGTCAGTAGTCCTGTTCGTGTAGCGACCGGGCAAGCTGGGCCGCTGAATGGAAGGCTGTTGTGTCAGATGCCTTCGAAGCGCATCGAATAGTCTGTGGCCTTGACGTCCTTCGTCAGTCCACCGATGGAGATGCGGTCCACACCGGTCTGGGCCAGCGCCGCCACGGTGTCTAGCGTCACCCCGCCTGACACCTCCAGGATGGCGCGCCCGGCGTTGATGCGGACGGCCTCGCGCAGGGTGGGCAGGTCCATGTTGTCCAGCAGCACCATGCGGGCACCGTGGTCCAGCGCTTCGTGCAACTGGTCCAACCGCTCGACTTCGATCTCGACAAACTTGGCCTGCGGTGCCGAACGGGCCGCCTGC
>DDUQ01000013.1:46518-48407 GCA_002344885.1 Comamonadaceae bacterium UBA2334 | reverse complement strand
GGGGCCCAACACCCCGCCCACAGCAGCGGGCGCCGATGCGCTCGGTGCATTTCAGACAAAGACACATGCTGAGTAGGAAGAAACACCATGGCACTCATTGACATCAAAGTCCCCGACATTGGCGACTTTTCGGAAGTGGCCGTGATCGAGTTGCTGGTCAAACCCGGCGACACGGTCAAGGCCGAACAAAGCCTCATCACCGTGGAGAGCGACAAAGCCTCCATGGAAATTCCCTCCAGCCACGCGGGCGTGGTCAAAGAACTCAAGGTCAAGCTGGGCGACAAGGTCAGCGAAGGCTCTGTGGTACTGGTGCTGGAGGCTGTTGGTGAGGATTCCGAACCAAAACAGGCTCCAGCGCAAGCTGTACCCTCATGTTCAGCTACACCTGTTGCTGCGCCTGCCGTGCAAGCGCCGGCGGCTGTGGCGGCCCCCACCGCCGCCAGCTTCGGCGGCACGGCAGACATCGAATGCGATGTGCTGGTGCTGGGCGGTGGCCCCGGTGGCTATTCCGCCGCCTTCCGTGCGGCTGATCTGGGCCTGAAAGTCGTCATCGTCGAGCGCTACGCCACCCTGGGTGGCGTGTGCCTGAACGTGGGCTGCATTCCCAGCAAGGCGCTGCTGCACGTGGCCGCCGTCATGGATGAAGTCAGCCATATGGCCGACTTGGGTGTGGACTTTGGCGCACCCGTGGTCAACGTTGACAAGCTGCGCGGCCACAAAGAAAAGGTCATCGGCAAGCTGACCGGCGGCCTGGCCGCCATGGCCAAAATGCGCAAGGTCACCACCGTGCGCGGCTACGGCGCGTTTGTGGGCCCCAACCACCTGGAAGTGGAAGAAACCACCGGCACGGGCCAGGAGAAGACTGGCACCAAAAAAGTGGTGGTGTTCAAAAAAGCCATCATCGCTGCGGGCAGCCAGGCCGTGCGCCTGCCCTTCATGCCCGACGATCCGCGAGTGGTCGATTCCACCGGCGCCCTGGCGTTGAAGGAAGTGCCCAAACGCATGCTGATTCTGGGCGGCGGCATCATCGGCCTGGAAATGGGCACCGTCTACAGTACGCTGGGTGCACGCCTGGACGTGGTGGAAATGATGGACGGCCTGATGCAAGGCGCTGACCGCGACCTGGTCAAGATCTGGCAGAAGATGAACGCCAAGCGCTTTGACAACATCATGCTCAAGACCAAAACGGTGGGGGCCAAAGCCACGCCCGAAGGCATTGAGGTGACGTTTGCCCCGGCGGAAGAGGGCGGCACCGCCCCCGCACCGCAGGTGTATGACCTGGTGCTGCAAGCCGTGGGCCGCACGCCCAACGGCAAAAAGATAGCAGCGGACAAAGCCGGTGTGGCCGTGACAGACCGTGGTTTCATCAACGTCGACATCCAGATGCGCACCAACGTGCCGCACATCTTCGCCATCGGCGACATCGTGGGCCAGCCCATGCTGGCTCACAAGGCGGTGCATGAGGCGCATGTGGCAGCAGAAGTCATTGCCGGTGAATTGCAAGGCAACAAAGAACTGGCTGCCGCCGCATTCAACGCACGCGTCATTCCAAGTGTTGCTTACACCGACCCCGAAGTGGCTTGGGTGGGCCTGACAGAAGACCAGGCCAAAGCCCAAGGCATCAAGGTCAAAAAGGGCCTGTTCCCCTGGACGGCCTCAGGCCGCGCCATTGCCAACGGCCGCGACGAAGGCGTGACCAAGCTGCTGTTTGACGACAGCCCCGAAGCGCACGGACACGGCAAGATCCTGGGCGGCGGCATGGTCGGCACGCATGCGGGCGACATGATCGGTGAGATTGCGCTGGCCATCGAGATGGGCGCAGATGCCGTGGACATCGGCAAAACCATCCACCCCCACCCCACGTTGGGCGAGAGCATCGGCATGGCGGC
>DDUQ01000013.1:27898-46320 GCA_002344885.1 Comamonadaceae bacterium UBA2334 | reverse complement strand
AAAACCATCCACCCCCACCCCACGTTGGGCGAGAGCATCGGCATGGCGGCTGAGGTGGCGCATGGCAGTTGCACCGATGTGCCGCCTGGCAAGAAGTAAATTCAAAGCCAAAATGGCCTCTTGCGTTTGTCTATAAAGCACAAGCTGCTATCAGAAAATGAAAAGGCCCGAACCGGAAACGGTTCGGGCTTTTTGCTGGGCACTTTGTGTATGATTGATACCGTTTTCGGTTCTTGAAAGGGTATTCATATGAATGTCATCACGGTGGCAGAGATCAAGCGCAGCGGTTTTGCAGCGCTGGATGCGGCGCTGGCGCAGGGGCCGGTGCATCTGATGAAGCGCAACCGACCCAGCGCAGTGGTGCTGAGCACGGCGGATTACAACGCGTTGCTGGCAAAGGCACAGCGTGCCCAGACATCGGCTTCCACTGCTTTGAGCCAATTTCTTGCGCCTGATGCCGATGTGGGTGGGCTGGATGCATCGGGTTTGCAGGCCCGCCTGGCGGGGTTGAACGAAGGTTGGAGTGATCGGTGAGGCTGTTCCTGGATGCCTGTGCCCTCATCTACCGTTTCGAAGGTGCCGCGGCTTTTCGCACTGCGGCCATCGAAACATTGGCGCAGATGTGTGCGCAGCAGCCAAGTGTTGAACTGATGGTGTCGCGTTTGTCTGTGTTGGAGTGCCGGGTCAAGCCATTGCGCGAAGGCGATGCGGCGCTGTTGAAACGGTATGACGATTTTTTTGCCTCTGTACACATCGTCGAGTTGAATGCCGAGGTGATGGATGCCGCTACCCAACTGCGTGCCCGCCATGGCCTGAAAACCCCGTATGCCTTGCAAGCGGCCAGTGCATTGGTGGCGTCTGACCGCGCGCTGTTTGTGACCGCTGATGCGGGCTTTTACAAGGTGACCGGGTTGGATGTGCGGCTGATCGCGCCAAGCCAGCCATGACCCACCCCACGCTGGGCGAGAGCATCGGCATGGCGGCCGAGGTGGCGCATGGGTCTTGCACGGATGTGCCGCCTGCGCGGAAGTGATTTGTAAATCTAATGGTAAAAATAGCTTCTACCGCTTATCTGTCGGGCATTAAAAGCTATGAACAATGAAGTATTCCGGACCAGTGATGGTTCGGTTACTTCATATCAGATATCAGTTGCGACCGATCCTGGGGGTTTGGCGAATCAGGTCTGCGGCTTTTTCGCCTATGACCATGGTCGGTGCGTTGGTGTTGCCTGACACTAGGTTGGGCATGATCGAGGCGTCGACCACGCGCAGGCGTTGTATGCCCCGCACCCGCAGTTGAGCGTCTACCACGGCCATCGGGTCGCTGTCTGGTCCCATTTTGCAGGTGCCCACAGGGTGGTATTCGGTGTCGCAAGTGGTGCGCAAAAAATGCTCCAGGGCGCGGTCATCGTTGACGTCGAACGGGTGCAGGCGCTTGCCGCGATAGGGTGCCATGGCTTTGGCTTCCAGCACCTCGAAGCCCATGCGGGCGCCCTTCATCGCCACTGCAATGTCATCCGGATGGCTGAAAAAGGCCGGGTCAATGGCTGGAGCCTGGTGGGGGTCTGCGCTTTGCAGCGTGACGCTGCCTCGGCTTTTGGGGCGCATGAGGGTGGTGTGCAGGGTATAGCCGTGGCCCAGGTGTGGTTTGCGGGTGTGGTCGTCCACAATGCTGGGCAAGAAGGCAAACTGGATGTCCGGGTGTTCCGTGTCGCCACAGGTGGACACAAACCCGTTGCCTTCGGACGCGCAACTGGTCACCCATCCTTTGCGTTCCCGGCGCCATTGCAAGATTGCCTTGGCGATTGCCCACGCCCCGCTCAGCGAGATACCCACCGTGTCTTGCCAACGCGGGGTGCGGTAAATCAGGTTGCTGGTGATGTGATCCTGCAGGTTCTGGCCCACACCAGGCAACGCGTTTACGGGCGCGATGCCATGTTTTTGAAGTTCGGCAAGCGGACCAATCCCGGACAGTATCAGCAATTGCGGTGAGCCGTAGGCACCGGCGCTGAGGATCACTTCCTTGCTGGCTCGCACCTGCTGCACGTTGCCATTCTGGCGATATTCCACGCCGATGGCGACCTTGTTCTCGATCAGCACTTTGCGTGTGTGACAGCCTGTGCGCACGGTCAGGTTTTTGCGATCCGCATTGGCGTGCAGGTAGGCGCGTGCCGCGTTCCAGCGCTCACCGTTGTATTGGGTCGCCTGCGTGGGGGAAATGCCGTACTGTTGGGCACCGTTGTAGTCGGGGTTGAAAGGGATGCTTTTTTCAGCGCAGGCAGCACGGAAGGCTTCATTGGCGGGTGAAGGGCTGCGCAGAAAGCTCACATGCAGCGGGCCGCTGTTGCCGTGGTACTCGCTGTTGGTGAAGCAGTGGCTTGGCAGCATGACGAGCCAGGCCCAATGCCAGCACTTATTTGGTCAGGAAGTTCAGGTACTTGGTGGCAAAGTTGCCATAAGGGGGCCACAGGAACTTCACGGCACTGAACGGGGCCTGATAGAAAACCGGGCGCATCTTCGAGAAGGTGACAAAACCTTCATAGCCATGGTAGTGGCCCATGCCGCTGTCGCCCACACCGCCGAAGGGCAGGTCGTGCTGGCCGACGTGGAACAGGCCGTCGTTCACGCTCACGCCGCCTGACATGACGCGGTGCAGGATGTCGTGTACCAGGCGCTTGTTGTTGCTGAAGGGGTACAGAGCCAGGGGGCGAGGGCGGGCGTTGATGGCGGCAATGGGCTCTTCAATGGCGTCAAACGGCAGGACGGGCAGCACCGGGCCGAAGATTTCGCGTGTACGAAGCGAACAGTTCTCGGGCGCATTCAGGACGATGTGCGGGGCAATTTTGTGGGTGGACTCGTCCCAGGGTTTGCCCGGGATGAGTTGGATCAGCTCGGCACCTGCGGCCTGGGCTTCTTCCATGGCCTCGATGACGCGGTGGAACGCTCGCTTGTCGATCATGGAGGTGAAATCCGGCGTGTCCAGCGTGGGATAACGCGTGGAAACGATGTCTTTGGCCATTTCCACAAACGCCGGAATCTTCTCGCGTGGAACATAGGCGTAGTCAACGGTGGTGCAGATCTGCCCGGCGTTGAAGCACTTCACAAACAGCAGCCGTTCAGCGGCCTTGCGCAAAGGGAAGTCGTCGCAGACGATGGCCGGCGACTTGCCCCCCAGCTCCAGCGTCACCGGCACCAGGTTGGCAGAAGCAGCCGCCATGACCGCTCGGCCCGTCTGCCCCGAGCCGGTGAACAGCAGGTGATCGAACTTGAGTTTGGAAAACTCGATGCCGACACCCCCTGTTTCGTCAAAGAAGGCCAGCTTTTCGCGCGGAAAGTAGGCTGGTATTTCCGCCATGAGTAAGGCAGTGAGGTGGCGTGAGTTCTCCGACATCTTGACCATGCAACGGTTGCCTGCCGCGAAGGCTGCAATCAGCCCGCCAAAGCACAGGTTGATGGGGAAGTTCCAGGGCACGATGTGCCCCACCACGCCCAATGGCTGAGGAATGACGCGATTGCTGGCACCGAAAAAATTGAACCAATCCACGCCACGGCGTTGTGGCCGCATCCACCCCCGCAGGTGTTTGACGGTGTGGTCTACACCATCTATCACCGAAAAAATTTCGGCGAACAGGGTTTCATGGCGGGAGCGGTTGCCATAGTCTTGGCTGATGGCATCGGCAATGGCGTCCCGGTGGTCGCGAATGAAAGCCTGGAGTTTTTTCAGGTCGTCACGGCGCTCGGCGTAGCTGGGGTAGGGGTGTGCAAGGTACGCATCGCGCTGCAACTTGAGCGTCGCTTCCAGTTCGTGGCGCATGTCGTCGAGGGCGTTGGGCGTTTGCAAAGGATGGGCAGACATGGTGAAACTCCATTCGGGCGGGTCGGTCATGGGCAGGGCACGATACGCATGACCGATCCCAGAAGCAGTCCCGGACATTACACGGTTCAACGCTCGCAAACTGTTAATAATTTAACAATTCATGCACTTGGCGGAGGACGAAAACATGCTTGATTTCAATCCGGAATGGTTGGCCACGCTGCGTGCAAATGCCTGGTTCGCTGCTTTGCCCCAGGCCGAGCAAGCCGCAATGCTGGCAGTTGCCGAGCCCATGCGCTTGCCACGCGGTGCCACGGTTTACCGCAAAGGGGCTGTCAACAGCTGCTTCTATGGGCTGTTAAGCGGTGTGGTGAAGATTTCCAGCGTGGGAGCTGACGGGCGGGAAGGCATTCTGGCCTTGATCGAGGCCGGCAACTGGTTCAATGAATCGACCTTGCTGGATGGCCTGCCCAACCCTTATGACGCGACTGCGCTGGAAGCACTGCAGTTTCTGGTGATTTCACCGGAGCAGTTTGCCCTGCTCATGCAGCGGTTGTCTTTTGCCCAGGCGGTGGCAAGGCTCGAAGCGTTGCGCCTGCGCGCCGTTTTTGGCATTGTGGAAGACACCATGGTGCGAGGCATGGCTGCGCGTGTGGCCCGGCGACTGTTGGTGCTGGTGCATGGCGATGCCTCCATGACCGAGCAGGCGCGTGCAAGGGTACTGGTGTCGCAGGATGCTTTGGCCATGATGTTGGGCGTGACCCGGCAATCGCTGGCGAAAGAGATGCGAATGCTGGTGAAGTCGGGTATCGTGGCGCTGGGCTATGCCCGAATAGACATCCTGGACGTGCAAGCACTGAAGTCTCTGGCGGAACGCAGCTGAGGCCTGGGATCGTCGAACACTTCAGATCGCCACCACCGAATTCGTGGCTCTGAAACGGACTTGCCAATGTCAGCTCAAGGTTTGGCGTCCATGGCCAGCCGGATGCCGAGCAGTGTGTAGCGGGTTTGGGGTGTGTTCCAGTTTCGGTAAGACGACCGGGTGTACAAAGCCCAGGTGTGCCAGGATCCGCCGCGACGCACGTAAACCGATCCTTCCGCCGGACCTTGTGGGTCATCCACGGGCGAGCGGCTGTAATAGGTGTCGTCGTGAAAGTCATTGGTCCATTCCCAGACATTGCCGTGCATGTCATACAGGCCAAACGCGTTGGGCTTGTAACTGCCCACAGGGGCGGTAAAAGCGAAGCCATCTCGACTGGCCAGCGAATGCGCCTGCAATTTGGGCCAGTAAGGTTTTGCACTGGCATCAAACGTGTTGGCCACAGCCGCCTGTGCTTCGGGGTCATCACCACTGTGATAGCGGGTACGTGTGCCGGCACGCGCGGCGTATTCCCACTCGGCCTCTGTCGGCAAACGGTAGCGATGGCCTTCTTTTGCGCTGAGCCAATTGGCAAGCGCCTGTGCATCGTGCCAGGTGACGTTGACAACGGGATGGTTGTCTGACTGGGCGAAGCCGGGGTTGGCCCAGCTGTAGCGGGGATCCCGGCCTTGAAACAGGTCGCCACGCCCGTCTCGATCGGGGTCGTACTGCGGGTTGTAACCGTACCCTCCGGTACCATCGGCTATCGACTCCGGGATATACCCAGAGGCCTTCAGGAATTGCCTGAACTGCCCCACAGTCACTTCGGTCTGCGACATATAAAAGGGTTTCGTGATGCGCACCCTGTGAACCGGCGCTTCGTCTGCAAGGGCTGTCAAGCGCTCTGGCTCCATGAGTGGGTAAGCCTGGGTCAGCGACTGCGGCGTCTCGGCACTGCCCATCAAAAATTCACCGGCTGGCACCAGCACCATTCGGATGCCCAGGGAATTTTCGATTCGGTTCGGTCGCGGCTGGTGCTCGGCTGCCGTCACCGCACCCACGCTGGTCGCCAGGCACATGACCAAAAGGCGATTGGCAAAAGGACTGCGCCAAACAACTGAAAAATTGCCAGGCTTGTTCACCACTGTCATGCGCCCCCCCTGAAAAAGGAATCCTATTTTGCCCTTACCATCCGAGCGGTGATCTGCGTCGGAGCTACACCTTGGGTGTTGCTCTGGCAACCACGCCACCAAACGCCATGCCGTTACCTCACAGCGCCAACGACCTCAGCAACGAAAAAGTGCTGGGCATTCTCCACACCACAGACGAGCTCAACCGTTTGCGGGACGTGGACGCCATTCTGGACAAAATTCTGCTGGAGGCGCGCCGACTGACCGGGGCGGACGCGGGCTCGATCTTCCTGGTGGAGGAACAGCATTTGCGTTTTGCCTATGTGCAGAATGACACGCTGTTTTCTGCCGACGCCTCGAATGCCAACGCCTACGCCGACTTCAGCGTGCCCATCAATGAAAAGTCGATCGTCGGCTACACCGCTTTGACGGGCGAGCAGTTGGCGGTCAGCGACGCTTATGACTTGCCGCCGGACGTGCCATTCGCATTCAACCCTGAATTCGACAGGCGCTCAGGCTACCGGACGCAGTCCATTCTCAACCTGCCGATCCGCACCTTCGAAAACAAGCTGGTGGGCGTGGTGCAGCTCATCAACGCACAAGCGGACAACGGCGGCACCGTAGCCTTTGCCGAAGATGCCAAGGCCTACGCTCAGTTGCTGGCCAATTCAGCCGCTCTCACCATCGAGCGGGGCATGCTGAACCGGGAACTGATTTTGCGCATGGTGCAAACAGCAGAGCTGCGTGACCCCGAGGAAACCGGGGCCCACGTTCAGCGGGTGGGTGCCTATTCAGCAGAAATCCTGCGGACCTGGGCTGTCGCCAGGAAATGGGATGCCAAGGCCATTCGCACGGGGATGGACACCATTCGGCTGGCGGCCATGCTGCACGATGTTGGCAAGGTGGGGGTGCCCGATGCCATCATGAAAAAGCCTGGTGTGCTTACCGATGACGAGCGAGCCATCATGAAATGGCACACCGTTTATGGTGCCCGCCTGTTCCTGCATACGCACTCGGAGCTTGATCGGATGAGCCGCGACATCGCGCTCAACCACCACGAGCGCTGGTCGGGCGGTGGGTATCCGGGTCGCATCACCAACCTCATGGCATCGGAAGTAACGCTGGGAGCAGGGCGGCAAGGCGAGGACATCCCGATTGCTGCCCGGATCGTTGCACTTGCCGATGTATTCGACGCACTCAGCTCGCCGCGATGCTACAAAGAACCTTGGTCTGACGAAAAAGTGCTGGCCCTGTTGGCGTCTGAAAGTGGCGGGCACTTCGACCCGGATGTGGTGGAAGCGTTTTTCAGCATTTTCGATGTCATCAAGGCAATCCGCTCGAAGTACCGCGACGAAGCCGTTCATGCGGCAACGGCTGCCGGACCTGACAACCCTGCGGCAGACATCTGCCGGTCTGGCACCTTGTGAACAAGCCCGCCGCGCAGGCCATGCCAAGGCATCACATGGGCAGTTCGCCCGCAACTTTGGGCAACCGCAGGGTGAACCGGGTTCCCTGACCCAGTTTGCTGTCGACAGACAGGTCGCCCTTCAGCACCTGAGTCACCAGCCGGTGCACGATGGCAAGCCCCAGACCCGAGCCACCTTGCCCCAACCTGGTGGTGAAGAACGGATCAAAAATCCGCGGCAAGTGCGCCGGCGCAATGCCTTTGCCGTTGTCGGTGCAAACCAGCTCAACATGGTCTGACGTCACCACCGGGGTGGACAGTGCAACCTCGCCGGCATCGCATTCTTCAAATGCGTGCACCAAAGCATTCATGATCAGATTGATGACCACCTGACCCAGCGGGCCGGGGTAGCTTTCCATCTGTACGACCTTTTGAATGTCCATCCGAATGGTCTGCGGCTTGCCCTTGATGTTGGGCCGCAAGGTATCCACCACCTCTTGCAGCATCTCGTCCAGCATGAAGGTTCGCTTGCGCTCGGATGACTGGTCAACGGCCACCTGTTTGAAGCTGTGCACCAGCTCGTTGGCCCTGTGCAGCGAACGCTGAGTCAGTTCTGCACCCTCACGGCACCGCGCCACATAGGCCTCCAGCGCAGAACGGCGCAAATCACCTCGCTGGTACTGCACCTCGAAATCTCGCGTCATGTCGGACAGCGCACTGGCACAAACCAGCGCGTTGCCGATTGGTGTGTTCAGTTCATGGGCCACACCCGCCACCAGACTGCCCAGCGAGGCCAACTTTTCGGCATGGATCAGCTCATCCTGGCTGCGCTTGAGCATGTCCAGCGCCAATTGCAATTCGCCCGTGCGGGCTTCCACACGCGCTTCCAACTCGTTGTTCAGGCGCTGCAGTTCATCGGCAATGCGCTTGCGTTCGGTCTGATCGACAAAAGAGGCCAGCACCGCAGGCTCACCATCGTAGTCAATCAACTCGGCGTTGAGCAACAAATCCAGCTTTTGCCGGTTCGCCGTATAGGCGAGCATTTCACGGTTCAGGGTGCGCCCCTCACGCCTGAAGGCATCTACCCAGGCATCGCGTTCAACCGGTTCTCGCCAGAAATCCAGCTCGACCGATGTCTTGCCCAGTGCATGTTCAGCCGTCCAGCCGAATGCACGCTCCCATGCCGCATTGACGTACAGGTACCGACCATCCTGCAGACGGCTTACCGCGACAGGCAGCGGGTTGGAGGCATTGAGTTTGAAAAAGCGCTGCTCAGACCGTTGCAACGCCAACTCACGTTCGCTGAGTTGACGAACACTGGCCTCGAGAGACGCCCGCAGTGCAGCAGCCTGCGCCATGTTCTCGGCATGCTGGGTCAGCACAAACGACATGGCCACCAGACTGGCCAGCAAGACGATGGTCAGCGGTACAGCCAACTCGAATGCCGTCACCGGCTCTCTGGGCGACAGCCAGCCAGCGGTCTCGCCCGCAGCCAGCCCCATGATGGCGACCATCGATGCGACTGCCAGGGCAACGCCCACCCTCACGCCCAGTACCCAACCGGCCAGCAGAAACAAGGCGGGCAGGGCAAATACCGCAGGCTGAGAAACGCCGTTGCGCATGACAGCCTGCACAACGATGGCCAACCACACACCCCACACAAAAACCAATGTTGCCGTTCGCGCGTTGACTTTGTCGTGCAACGCCCATGACAGCGACGCGCTGAGACCAATCAGAACCGGGGCAACCAGCCTTGCCGGCTGTTCCGGGTGCGAAACCAGCAAAAAAACGCCGTAGGCCAGCATCAATGAGCCGATGACCAGGTACAACGGCTTGATGTGCCGGACATTGGGCACAAAGCCCGATTGGATAGGGAGCTTGAGCGTCACGCCTTTGACTATAGGGTTTACCGGGTAACTTGCGACAGCACTAACCCTGATGGTCGCTCAGGCAGCGCTGACATGCGCCCCATTCTGTTAATGCGTGGCATGTGGGTGACATCCAAGGGTTATCCGGGAGGGGCAAACAGGTCAGGTCGATGAGATACTGCCTGCATATTTGACAGGTAACCAGGCGTTGGCCAAGGTCGGTGCAACGGTTGCGCATAACCATTCGAGGCAGACAGGAGAACGACATGAATTTGAGCTCCATGCACGTATCCACCAAATTGTGGCTGTTCATTACGGGGATCATCGTGTTGCTGCTGACGGTCGCCATCGTCGGCCTGGTACGCAGTGCTGCCATTCTGGGTGAAGGGCGGGCCAAACAAATGAATGCGGTTGAGTTGGTCCAAATTTCTACCGAGTGGACCGGGCTGACGCAGACGAACGCGGCGCGCAACATTGCCATCCTGCAAGCTGACGACCCCAAATTGGAAGGCTTCTTCAAAGACGCCGTCACAGCAACCAGCGCACAGATCACCGAACTGCAGAAAAAAATCGAGGCCATGCCCCTGCGACCGGTTGACCAGGCGCAAATGAAAAAAATAGCTGACCTGCGCGAAAAGGTGATCGACCTTCGCAACAAATCGCGGGAAGCCAAGAAAAGTGGCAACAGCGAGCTGGCATTGAAGATGCTCAATACCGACTACCTGCCAGCCATGGCGCAGTACATCGACGCCCAGAAGGGTCTGGTCGAGTTGCAAAAGCAGCACGTAGCAGAAATTGGCGCAGATGTGGAAGCCCGACGCTGGAACAACACGCTAGGCATTCTCATAGGTTTGGGCACTGTGGTCACGCTGGTTTTCACGGGCACGCTTTGGCTGGTACGCTCCATCCGTCAACCGCTCGATCAGGCCAATGAACTGGCCGAACGCATTGCCAACGGTGACCTGAGCGCCAATATCCGCAATGACAGGCAGGATGAATTCGGTCGCTTGCTGGAGTCGTTGAAGCACATGAACCAGTCACTGGTTCGCATGGTGAGTGAGGTACGCGGCAGCACTGACAGCATTGCCACGGCCAGTGCAGAAATTGCGCATGGCAACAATGACCTGGCACAGCGGACCGAACAGACTTCGTCCAACTTGCAAACCACGGCATCGAGCATGGACAGTCTCACCACAACGGTTCAGCACAGTGCCGACAATGCCCGGCAGGCCAGCCAGCTGGCATCCAGCGCGTCGAGCGTGGCACAGCGTGGCGGTGAGGTGGTGACACAAGTCATTCACACCATGCAAGAGATCGATGCCAGCAGCAAAAAGATAGCAGACATCATTTCTGTCATCGACGGCATTGCCTTCCAGACCAACATACTGGCGTTGAATGCTGCGGTCGAAGCAGCACGCGCCGGCGAGCAAGGGCGCGGTTTTGCGGTGGTGGCTTCGGAGGTACGGTCTCTGGCGGGACGTTCGGCCGAAGCGGCCAAGGAAATCAAAGGGCTGATCGAAACTTCGGTTTCCAAAGTGCAATCGGGCACCCAGTTGGTCACCCACGCCGGCAGCACCATGGATGAAATCGTGCAATCCGTCCGCAGTGTGGCCGACGTGATCGGAGAAATCACTGCTGCAGCCAACGAGCAAAGCAGCGGAATCGCGGGGGTCAACCAGTCGATTGCCGACCTGGATCAGATGACGCAACAAAACGCGGCCCTGGTGGAGCAAAGCGCTGCGGCAGCTGAAAGCCTGCGTGAACAGGCCTCTCGCCTGAAGCAATCCGTTGCCGTGTTCCAATTGGGCGGACATACCGCTGGCAGTTGATGGCTGGCTCACGCATGTCGCCTGTTTCGGGGCGATCGAGCGGTTCATCGGGTTGTGGTTGAATCAGCGGTGCGGAATTCAGTGGCGTCTGAACGCTGCAGTTCGCACGTAAGGAGCAGCCAATGGAAATTGCCTGGTGGTATTGGGTTGTGGGTGGGCTCGCGCTGGTGCTGGCCGAACTGGTGACGGCCACTTTCTACATCGTCTGGTTCGGGCTTGCGGCCATTCTGGTGGGCATGGTGGTGTGGCTGTTGCCCGCCGTGTCACCGACGGTTCAAGTCGTGTTGTGGATGGTGACCTCGGTGGCGATGGTGGCGGCCTGGCTCAAGGTATTCAAGCCGTCAGACATCAGCACCCGCGTAGGCACCGCAGATGGCGACTTCATCGGCGAGACGGGCCTGCTCGTGGGGGCGGTGGAACCCTTCACCAAAGGCCGGGTGCGCTTTCAACGCCCAATGTTGGGTGCAGAAGAGTGGGTCTGCATCTCGGACGAACCCATTGCCGCAGGTGAGCGTGTGCGGGTTGCGTCGGTCGAAGGCAGTTATGTCAAAGTCATCAGACATCAGGAGCGAACATGGAAACAGGACTGATCGTTGCCATTGCGTTGTTCATATTTGTCGCCATCACGGTCGCCAAAGGTGTGCGCATCGTGCCCCAGGGGCAGGAGTGGATCGTCGAACGGCTGGGCAAATACCTGAAGACCCTGAAGCCCGGCCTGAACATCGTGATCCCCTACCTCGACAAGGTGGCCTACGAGCTTGTAACCAAAGACATCATCCTCGACGTGCAGGAGCAGGAGGTCATCACTCGCGACAACGCGGTGATCCTCACCAACGCCATTGCGTTCATCAAGGTCACCGATCCGGTCAAGGCCGTTTATGGCGTGACAGATTTTTCAGAAGCCATCCGCAACCTCATCATGACCACCTTGCGCTCCATCGTGGGCGAAATGGAACTGGACGAGGCGCTCTCTTCGCGCGACAAGATCAAGGCCCGCCTGCGCGAGAGCATTGCGGATGAGGCGGTGGACTGGGGGCTGACGGTCAAATCAGTCGAAATTCAAGACATCAAACCCTCTGAATCGATGCAAAAGGCCATGGAAATGCAAGCGGCAGCCGAACGGGAGCGCAAGGCAGTGGTCACCCGTTCTGAGGGGGCCAAGCAATCGGCCATTCTGGAAGCCGAAGCCCGCCTGGAATCGGCCAAGCGCGATGCCAATGCCCAGGTCATGTTGGCAGAGGCCTCTGCCGAGGCCATCCGCCGCATCGGTGCCGCCATCGGGGACAAGACTGGCCCCATGACCTACATGCTGGCCGAGAAGTACATCATGGCGCTGGAGCGCATGGGCGACAAAGACAACAGCAAACTGGTGGTGCTGCCCGCAGATTTGCAAGAGGCCGTCAAGGGCTTGCTGGGCCGCCAGGCCTGATGCGTTGACGTCCATTTCAACCACGGCTTTTGCAACCTGTCCTGACCACACCACCCAAGGGTCAGCACAACAGCCAGCACAACGGTTGGCCACAAACGAAAAAGGCAGCTTGACGCTGCCCTTTTGGTTTGACCGCAAACCCTGGCGGTCACATCGACCGGAAACAATCAGTCGGCAAACTGCTTGGCTGCGTCAATGACCGGCTTCAGCTTGTTGATTTCATTGGCAACAAAAGTCTTGTGCTCCGCGCGCTCCTGGCGCTTGTCGGTCACAACCACGGCGCCCAAGCCTTCTTGCTTCTTGACGAAATCGGGGTCTTTCAGGGCAACTTTCAGCGCGGCGTTGAGTTTCTTCAGGACGTCTTCCGGTGTGCCCTTGGGTGCATAGGCACCATGCCAGATGCTCAGGTCAAACCCTTTCAAACCCATTTCCTGCAGGGTGGGGTAATCCTTGAGCAACTTGTGACCAGACAGTGGTTTGGCCGTGGTCACGGCAAAAGCCTTGACCCGCCCGGCTTCGATCTGGCTGGTGGTGTTGGTGGTCTGGTCGCACATCACATCGACCTGGCCACCAATCAGCGCCGTCATGGCAGGTGCCGTGCCGCCGAAAGGGATGGTCGTCATGGACTCGTTCAGCTTGACCGCGTGCTGCCACATCAGGCCGCATATGTGCGACGCAGAACCCAACCCCGCGTGGGCGATGTTCAGCTTGCCCGCGTTGGCACGAATATGGTTTTCAAAGTCGCGGTAGGTGTTGGCTGGCAACTGCGGTTTGCCCAGCAGGGTCATGGGCACTTCGTTGACCAGGCCCAGGTATTCAAAATCTTCCAGCGGCTTGAACGGCAGCTTGCGATACAGAGCAGGCGTGGACGCCATGCCGATGTGCCACAGCAGCAGGGTATGTCCATCCGGTTTGGCCTTGGCCACTTTGTTGGCACCGATGGTGCCGCCCGCTCCAGCAGCGTTCTCTACAGTGAAGTTGCTCCCGGGCATGGCCTTGCGCATGGCCTCTGCCAGGTCTCGGGCCACGCGGTCAGTAGGGCCACCAGCAGCAAATGGCACCACAAATGTGATGGGTTTTGAGCCTGGAAAATCCTGGGCCACGGCCTGGCCCAAGGTGGCTGCCACCACGGCAACTGCTACCAACGACAAACGGAACGTCATAAAGTCTCCTGTTGATTGAACGAGAAGCCTCATGTTAGGGGCGGCACGCCTGAAAGGCATCCGCGCTACTACTTAGACCGGCGGTTTGGCAAGGCTTTTTTTGTTCGCCTGGCACCGCTCACCGGCGCCAGAAAGCACCTGTGAACAACACCAGCACGCTCAGCAGCTCCAATCGGCCCAGCAGCATGGCGTAGGTACAGATCCACAGCTGAAAATCAGACAGCACGCCAAAATTGCTCGCCGGACCTACCAGCCCCAGCCCGGGCCCGATGTTGTTGACAGTCGCCACCACGGCGCTGAAGGCCGTGACAATGTCCAGACCCGAAAACAGCATGAGCATGGTCAGCCCCATGGTGGCTGCGCCGTAGATCAGCATGAAACCCATCACCGCGTTCATGACCTGGCTGGGCAACACCTGTCTGCCCAATGTGACCGGGTTGACCACACGGGGGTGAATGATGCGCACCAGTTCACGTCGGGCCTGTTTGACCAGCAACACCATTCGCACCATTTTGATGCCACCCCCTGTGGAGCCTGCACAAGAGGCAAAACACCCCAGAAACATCAGCAGCACCGGCGCAAACACGGGCCACTGCGCATAGTCGGTCGAAGCGTAGCCCGTTGTCGTGGCCACGGATACCACGTGGAAAATGCTGGCCCTGAATGCCTCGGACACACTCGGGTAGACCCCCTCGGCCGCCAGAAACAAGGTCAGCAGCAAAGTGGAAGCGGCCAGCACGCCTACATACATGCGGATTTCGCGGTCACGGACCAGGGGGCTCAGGTTTCGGCTGCGGATCACCATAAAGTAGCGCAAAAAGCTGATACCTGCCAGGGCCATGAACACCACGGCAATGCTCTCCAGAACGGATGAGTTCCAATGGCCGAAACTGGCATCGTGTGATGAAAACCCACCCAAACCCATGGTGGTGCACATGTGCATGAAGGCATCGGCCCAGGTCATGCCCCCCCAACGATAGGCCAGCATGCAGGCCCCCGAGAACAGAAAATACACGGCCCACAGCCCACGCGCGGTTTCAGCGATGCGTGGCGTGAATTTGTCGTCTTTCATGGGCCCCGGCGTTTCTGCCTTGTACAGCTGCATGCCACCCAAACCCAACAGAGGCAACACGGCGACCACCAGCAGCATGATGCCCAAACCGCCTATCAGCTGCAAAAAACACCGCCACACATTGATCGAGATGGGCAGGGTGTCCAGCCCCGACAGGGCGGTGGCACCTGTGGCGGTCAGGGCACTCATGGCTTCAAAGTAAGCCTTGATCCAGTTGATGTCGGGCACCGTCACCCAGAGCGGCACCGCAGCATAGGCTGGCAGCGTCAGCCAGACGAGGTTGACCAGCAAAAAACCATCGCGGGCAGTCAACTCGCGCCGGTAGCGGCGGGTACCCCACCACAACGCCCCGCCGCTCAGCAATGTAAAAGCGAAACAGGCGCTCCACATGTACAGCAAGGCATCGGCATCTTCAAACCAGGCCCAGGCCATCGGCACAAAATAGGCCGAAGAAAAGGCCACCAGCACGCGCCCCAGCGTGAAGCCGACTGTGAGGAACATGTTCATGGTGTGCATCAGAAAAATGTGGCGCTGACCTGGAAGAGCCGCTCAACCTCACGCACCTGACGCTTGTTGGGTATGAAGACCACCAGATGGTCACCGGATTGGATGCGGGTGTCGTGGTGCGGCATCATCACCTGCGACTCGGCGCCTTCACCCCGAACGATCGCGCCAATGCGGGTGCCGGTGGGCAGCCGGATGTCTTCGATCTTTCGCCCCACCAGTTTGCTGCTTTTTTCATCACCGCGAACCACGGCTTCCAGCGCCTCGGCTGCCCCCCTGCGCAGGCTGTGCACCGCCACGATGTCGCCTTTGCGCAAATGGGCGAGCAACTCGCCAATGACGGTTTGAGAAGGCGAAATGGCAATGTCGATCGCGCTGCCTTGCATCATGTCGGCATACGCCCGACGGTTGATGAGCGCCATCACCCTGCGTGCGCCCATCCGCTTGGCAAGCATGGCAGACATGATGTTGTCTTCGTCATCGCTGGTCAGGCCGATGAACAGGTCCATTTCACCCACGTTCTCTTCTTCCAGCAAAGCTTCGTCGGCACCGTCGCCTTGCAGCACCAGCATGTCGGAAGGCAGCTGACTGGCCAGGTATTCGCACCGCCTGTGGTCCTGCTCCAGCAGTTTGACCTGGCATTTGCCAGCCAGGCTGCGGGCCAGTCGCAAACCCACTTTGCCGCCGCCAGCAATCATCAGCCGCTGCACCGGGCTGTCCTTTTTGTGGATAGCGGCCAGCACGGCGGCAATGTGCTCGGTTGCAGCCAGCACGAACACTTCGTCTCCGGCCAGAATGCGGGCCGATTTCAGGTCAGGCACCTCGGTGTCCTGCCGGTAAAGGGCCACCACGCGCATTTCGGCACGCGGAAACAGATCGCGAATTTCCAGAATGGTATGCCCCACCAGCAAACTGCCGGGAACGGCACGCACCGCCACCAGAGACACCCGCCCGTCGGCAAAGTCCATGACTTGCAATGCTTCAGGGTACTGGATGAGCTTGTGGATGTAGCGCATCACCGATTCTTCAGGGCAAATCACGTTGTTCACACCGAAGCCCGTGGGGCTCAGCAACGCATCACCCTCCACAAATTCGGGCGACCGCAGGCGTGCAATGGTGTTGGGCACATTGAACACATCGTGTGCCACTTTGCACACCACCAAATTGGTCTCATCAGCCGGTGCGCAGGCAATCAGCATGTCTGCATCCTGAGCACCGGCCTGCTTCAACACGGAAGGCTGTATGCCGTTGCCAGCCACGCCACGTAGGTCCAACCGGTCTTCCAACTCACGCAACCGCGCAACGTTGGTATCCACCACGGTGATGTTGTTCTGCTCGGAGACCATGCTCTCGGCCACGCTTTCGCCGACGCGACCGGCCCCCAGAATGATGATGTTCATGTAAAAAATCCTCGTGGCGCGGTGTCCGGGCAAGTGCAAACCGCATCTACGGTGGGATGCCCCGGGCGTCGGTGGGCAAACAAGCTGACTGACATATCAATTTCGTACACTTCGCGCTTGTTTTTGCCACCCGGGTGCCATCCCGGCCTATTCTCCCACTTGTGACAGGCCTTTTTCGCCATGAAATTTCGCTTCCCCATCGTCATCATCGATGAAGACTATCGTTCGGAGAACACCTCCGGCCTGGGCATCAGGGCGCTGGCGCAGGCCATCGAGGCCGAGGGTTTCGAGGTGTTGGGCGTGACCACCTATGGAGACCTGAGCCAGTTTGCACAGCAACAGTCCCGGGCCAGCGCGTTCATCCTGTCGATTGACGATGAGGAATTCACCCCTGGGCCTGACCTGGACCCCGCTGTGCTGAATCTGCGAACCTTCATCGAAGAGGTGCGCTGGAAGAACGCCGATGTACCCATCTACATCTACGGTGAAACCAAAACCAGTCGCCATTTGCCGAACGACATCCTGCGCGAGCTGCACGGCTTCATCCACATGTTCGAAGACACGCCCGAGTTCGTGGCGCGCCACATCATCCGCGAGGCAAAAAGTTACCTCGAAGGCATCCAGCCGCCGTTCTTCAAGGCGCTGCTGGACTATGCAGAGGACGGTTCCTACAGCTGGCACTGTCCGGGCCACTCGGGGGGCGTCGCGTTCCTGAAAAGCCCGGTGGGGCAGATGTTCCACCAGTTCTTCGGCGAAAACATGCTGCGTGCCGACGTCTGCAACGCCGTGGAAGAGTTGGGCCAGCTGCTGGACCACAACGGTGCCATTGGCGCGTCGGAGCGCAATGCTGCGCGCATTTTCAACGCCGACCACTGCTTTTTTGTCACCAACGGCACCAGCACCAGCAACAAGATGGTCTGGCACCACACCGTCGCCCCCGGTGACGTGGTGCTGGTGGACCGCAATTGCCACAAGAGCAACCTGCACGCCATCATCATGACCGGGGCCATCCCCGTGTTCCTGAAACCCACGCGCAACCACTGGGGCATCATCGGGCCGATCCCTCAGAGCGAGTTCGAGATCGAATCCATCCAGGCCAAAATACGTGCCAACCCATTGCTGGCCGGGGTCGATGCTGCGGCGGTCAAGCCCCGCATCCTGACGCTCACCCAGTCCACCTACGACGGTGTGCTGTACAACACCGAGACCATCAAAAACATGCTCGATGGCTACGTGGCGAACCTGCATTTCGACGAGGCCTGGCTGCCCCATGCCGCGTTCCACTCCTTTTATGGTAGCTACCATGCCATGGGGAAAAAGCGCAACAGGCCAAAAGAGTCAGTGGTTTACTCCACGCAATCCATCCACAAACTGCTGGCAGGCATCAGCCAGGCCAGCCACGTGCTGGTGCAGGACTCGCAGACGACTAAACTGGACCGCCACCTGTTCAACGAGTCCTACCTGATGCACACCAGCACCAGCCCGCAGTACGCCATCATCGCGAGCTGCGACGTGGCTGCTGCCATGATGGAGCCGCCCGGTGGACGTGCGCTGGTGGAGGAGAGCATCCTGGAGGCGCTCGATTTCCGCCGTGCAATGCGCAAGATCGACGACGAATTCGGCGACGACGAGTGGTGGTTCAAAGTCTGGGGGCCGGACGAACTGGCCGAAGAGGGCATGGGCCGGGCAGATGACTGGATTTTGAAGGGCACCGAGGGCCTGAGCGAAGCCGCCACCAGCAAAACCTGGCATGGCTTTGGCGACATGGCACCCGGCTTCAACATGCTGGACCCGATCAAGGCCACCATCGTCACCCCGGGTCTGGACCTGGACGGCAGCTTTGCCGACACGGGCATCCCGGCCAGCATCGTCACCAAATTCCTGGCTGAGCATGGTGTAGTGGTGGAAAAAACCGGTCTGTACAGCTTTTTCATCATGTTCACCATCGGC
>DDUQ01000013.1:12145-27681 GCA_002344885.1 Comamonadaceae bacterium UBA2334 | reverse complement strand
TTCATCATGTTCACCATCGGCATCACCAAGGGCCGCTGGAACACGCTGCTGACTGCCCTGCAACAGTTCAAGGACGACTACGCCAAGAACCAGCCGATGTGGCGCATCCTGCCTGAGTTCTGCCAGAAGCACCCCCGTTACGAGCAGATGGGGCTGCGCGACCTGTGCCAGCACGTGCACCAGTTGTATGCGAAGTACGACATCGCGCGGTTGACCACCGACATGTACCTGAGCGAACTGACACCCGCGATGAAACCCAGCGACGCGTTTGCGCACATCGCGCACCGGACCACGGAACGCGTGGCGATCGACGAGCTTGAAGGCCGCGTGGCGACCAGCCTCATCACGCCGTACCCGCCCGGCATTCCCTTGCTGATTCCGGGCGAGGTGTTCAACAAGAAGATCGTGGACTACCTGAAGTTCGCCCGAGAATTCAACGTCCAGTGCCCCGGCTTCGAGACCGATATTCACGGACTGGTCGAGGTGGTGGGTGACGACGGGCGGAAAACCTATTTTGCGGACTGCGTTCGGGCGGCTTGACGCTGGCGGGCCTCAGCAGCTTGTCGGACTGATTCTTTGAGGGCACGCGACAGGCTCTGCAGCTGTTCAATTCGCGGCTGGTCGCAGATAGGTGGCAAACCGGGGTGCTCCGCTGCCCGCGTGTCTGCCCCGAAAACGGTACGTCACCCACGACCCGATGGCGGGTGGGTCACGCCGTTCGGCATCGGTAAAGCCGGTGCCGAGTTTGAAGCGGATGCCCTCAGGTGTTTCCACCCACAATGCTCCCAGCTTGCCCGCGTGTTTGCCCTGGCCCGGCACGTGTGCCAGCACCCGGGCCTCGGCATCTTCGCTGGACTTGACCTTCAGCAGGTCATCGCTGCGCTGGCCTCGGTAGAGGCTGTCGGCCTTGTGCAGCATCAGCCCTTCGCCTCCGGCCTGTTCGGTGGCCTTCAGGCGGGCTTGCAGTTCGGCGTGTGAGCCGACGCGAGACTGTTGCACGGCCTCTACCCACGGCTGCCCGATGTGTTGCACCAGCGCCTGATAGGCTGCCATGCGCGCGGTGAAGGCTTCAGGCAGGGCAGGCATGTCAAACACCATGAAACGCAGGCCGCGCCAGTCAGCGTCGCTGGGGCTGCCTTGCCGCACAGCAGACAGGGCATTGGCAAACCGTCCGCGCCCCGCCCACAATTCGCCTTCAAAGGGTTGTGTGGGCCAGCCCTGTGTAAACCAGGGCGGGGCTTGGATGACCTCGCCGCCACGCGTCAGCAGTTGTTGCCCGGTCCAATAGGCGCGCACACCATCGAACTTTTCGCTCACCCAATAGTCGGCCAAGCGGGCGCTGGGTGTGTAGACGTTGGCCAGCATCAGCGCGGGACGCCCCTGTGCAGACACGGGCAGGTAGCCACAAAGCAGTGCGGGCGTGACGAGGAACAGTCGTCTATGCATATTAAAACAATAGCATCAATATCAATATTTATAAGCATCAGAAGGCATAATGATCTCAAAAAATGCCTTGCTTTCTGACCCTGCTGGCGCTGACGACGCCTGTGTGTCCGTCACCTGTTCAGCCGCCTCGCCAGCCAAACAACCTGCCGCAAGCAAGGCCGCAGAAAAGCCCGCAAAAAGGGCGCTGAAAACTGGGCAAAATTGTCGCATGCAAGGTTTCAGGTTTTCGCAGTCAAACAGCACCGAGGGCACACGCCCCGCCAGACCCACATGGGGCCGTTGGATGTTGGGCCTGATGGTTGCCGTTTCGGCCGCAGGACCCGCCTGGGGCGCACACGGTTACGCGCTCTGGGGTGACCTGAAGTACCCGGCAGGCTTTGCACACTTCGACTATGTCAACCCCCAGGCACCCAAAGGCGGCGAGCTGCGGCTGGTCAGCAACGTGCGGGCGTCCACGTTTGACAAATACAACCCGTTCACCATCAAGGGCTCGGCACCGGCTTACCTGTCAGGCCTGATGTTCGATTCGCTGCTGGCGGGCTCGCTGGACGAAACCGCCTCCGGCTACGGGCTGCTGGCACAGGAAGTGGTCGTCGCGCCCGATGGCTTGAGCGCCACCTTTCGCATCCGGAAAGAGGCGCGCTTTCACAACGGCTCGCCCGTGCTGGCCAAAGACGTGAAGCACAGCTACGACACGCTGATGGGCCCGCACACCTCGCCGGCCTACAAAACCGCGCTGGAAGACGTGGCCGGGTTAGATGTGCTGGACGAGCGCACCGTGCGTTACCGCTTCAAAAAGCCGAACCGCGAGTTGCCACTGACCGTGGGGGGCTTGCCCGTGTTCAGCCACGAGTGGGGCATGGTGAACGGCAAGGCCAAGCCATTCAACGAGGTGGTGATGGACATTCCCATTGGCAGCGGGCCGTACCTCATCGGACCGGTGCGGTTTGGCAAAGACATCACCTACGTGCGCAACCCCGACTACTGGGCGCGCAATCTGCCGGTGCGCGTGGGGACGGGCAATTTCGACCGCATCACCGTCAAGATTTACAAAGACAACACCGCACGGCTGGAGGCACTGAAGGCTGGCGAATTCGACCTGATGCGGTTTTTCTCGGCCGGTGACTGGGCTCGCAGGGTCACTGGAAAAAAGTTCAACACCGGCGAACTGGTCAAGGCCGAGCAGAAACACCGCTTGCCCACGGGTTTTCAGAGCTATGTGCTCAACGCCCGCCGCCCGCTGCTGGCCGATGTGCGGGTGCGCGAGGCGCTGGGGCTGGCCATCGACTACGAGTGGATGAACCGCCAGATGTTCTACAACGCCTACCAGCGGGTGAACGGTCTGTTTGGCAACACCGACTGTGCCGCCAGCGGAGAGCCCACGGCCGAAGAGCTGGCGTTGCTGGGCCGATGGCGGGCTCAGGTGCCGGCCGCTGTGTTCGGCCCCATGGCGCACCCCCCGCGCACCGACGGCGACCAGTCCCTGCGCGGCAACTTGCTCAAGGCCAAGCAACTGTTGGCCGATGCCGGTTGGGTGTACCGCGACGGTGCCTTGCGCAACGCCCAGGGGCAAGCCATGGCACTGGAGTACCTGGACAGCAACGAAAGTGGTGCACGTGTGGTCACGCCCTGGATCCGCAACCTGGAGAAGCTGGGCATCTCGCTCAAGTTCCGTCCGGTGGACTTTGCGCTGTACCAGCAGCGGTTGCAAAAGTTCGAGTTCGACATTACCAGCATGGCGTTCGGCGGCACCCACAGCCCCGGGCAGGAGTATGCCGACCTGTTTGGCAGCAAGGCGGCGGCAACGGAGGATTCCGGCAACTTCGCCGGTGTGGCCAACCCTGCGGTGGATGCGCTCATCACCGCCATGACTGCCGCCAAAACCAAGGCCGAACTGCTGCCTGCCTGTCGTGCGCTGGAGCGCGTGATTGCCCACAGCCATTACCTGGTGCCGCAGTGGTCAGCCCCCACCCACCGGCTGGCCTACAACGCCTGGCGACTGGCCCAGCCACCCGCCATGCCGCCTTACACCCAGGGGGTGGAGGCCTGGGCCATGGACACCTGGTGGTACAAGGCGGCACCTTGATTTGTAATAAAAATGCACTCCACTGCTTTTTCCTATTTGATAGTTTGCTATAAATTTTAATTTAGTGATGGTTTCTTTGCTCAACACTTGCCTGAACAGCATTGTTTGCTATACCTGACACCTGTTTGCCCCCATGCTTGCCTACATCCTGAAACGCCTGCTGCTGATGATCCCGACCTTGTTCGGGGTGCTGCTACTCACGTTTGTGGTCATCCAGTTCGTGCCCGGTGGGCCGGTGGAGCAATACCTGGCCGAAGCCAAGGCGGGTGCGGGCGGTGGCGGTGCGGCAGAGGGTGGCGGGTTGGGCTACCGGGGCGGCCAGGGTGTGGACCCCAAACGCCTGGAGCAAATCAAAGCGCTCTATGGGTTTGACAAACCGCCCACCGAGCGCTTTTTCCAGATGGTGGGGCAGTTCGCCACCTTCGATCTGGGGCGCAGCTTTTTCCAGAACAAGGACGTGTGGAGCCTGATCGTCGAGAAACTGCCCGTTTCCATCAGCCTGGGCCTGTGGACGTTTTTCATCAGCTACGGTGTGGCCGTGCCCCTGGGGGTGGCCAAGGCAGTGCGGGCGGGCTCGCGGTTTGACATGGTGACCACGATGCTGGTGCTGGCCGGTTACGCCATCCCCGGATTTGTGCTGGGTGTGGCGCTGCTGGTGGTATTCGGTGGGCAGGTGCAGTGGTTCCCGCTGCGCGGGCTCACCTCTGCGAACTGGGCCGAACTGAGCTGGGGTGCCAAAGTGGTCGACTACCTCTGGCACATTGCCATGCCGGTCACAGCCATGGTGCTGGGCAGTTTTGCCGTCACGGCCATGCTGACCAAGAATGCGTTCCTGGAAGAAATCCGCAAGCAGTACGTGCTCACCGCCTGCGCCAAGGGCCTGAGCGAGCGGCAGGTGCTGTACAAGCACGTGTTCCGCAACGCGCTGATACCCATCGTCACCGGGTTCCCTGCGGCGTTTGTGGGGGCGTTTTTCACCGGTTCCTTGCTGATTGAAACGCTGTTTTCGCTCGACGGGCTGGGGTTGTTGAGTTACGAGAGCGTCATCCGCCGCGACTATCCGGTGGTGATGGGCACGCTGTTCTTCTTCACGCTGATTGGCTTGGTCACCAAGCTCATCAGCGACCTCTGCTACGTGTGGGTGGACCCGCGCGTGAAGTTCGATTGACCGGGGCGGCACCGATGAACCCATCTTCCCCCGCTACCTACCTGGTCACCGGTCATCATCCCGACGCGGTTGCTGGGCCCATCCACCTGTCTACCCCGTCGGCATCGCCGTCCCGCCGCGCGTGGCTGCGCTTCAAGCGCAACCGCCTGGGTTACTGGAGCCTGGTGTGCTTTGCCGTGCTGGTGGGCCTGAGCCTGATGGCTGAACTGGTCAGCAACGACCGGCCGCTGGTGGTGCGCTACCAGGGCCAGTGGTATGCCCCCATGTGGCACGACTACCCCGAAACCACCTTTGGCGGCGACTTTCCCACCCCCACCGATTACCTGGACCCCTACATCCGCCAGAAGCTGTCAGAACCCGGCAACTGGGCGCTGTACGCACCCAACCCCTACGGCCCCAAGACGCTGAACTACTTTGCCCAATCGCCGAACCCGTCTGCGCCGACAGCTGACAACTGGCTGGGCACCGATGACCGCGGGCGCGACTTGCTCGCTCAATTGATTTACGGCTTTCGTGTCAGTGTGCTGTTTGCCCTGGCGCTCACCGCCACGGGGGTGTTGCTGGGGGTCATCACGGGTGCCATCCAGGGGTACTTTGGCGGCAAGACCGATCTGGCGTTCCAGCGGTTCATCGAAATCTGGGGCTCCATGCCCGAGTTGTACCTGCTCATCATCTTCTCGGCGGTGCTGGAGCCCAGCCTGGGGCTGCTGCTCGCGCTGCTCAGCCTGTTCGGGTGGATGGGACTGTCGGACTATGTACGTGCCGAATTTTTGCGCAACCGGCAGCTGGACTACGTGCGGGCCGCACGGGCCATGGGGCTGGGGCACTGGCACATCATCACCCGGCACATCCTGCCCAACAGCCTCACGCCCGTGGTCACGTTCCTGCCATTTCGGATGAGCGCGGCCATCCTGGCGCTGACCAGCCTCGACTTTCTGGGCCTGGGGGTGCCACCCGGCACCCCGTCGCTGGGTGAACTGTTGTCTCAAGGCAAGAACAACATCGACGCCTGGTGGATTTCGCTGTCCACCTTCGGAGTGCTGGTGGTCACGCTGATGTTGCTGACCTTCATGGGCGACGCGCTTCGCGATGCCCTTGACCCCCGCAAGGCTGACCGAGAAGGGGGGCCTGCATGAACCCGCTGCTCGACATCAGCAACCTGCACATTGCCTTCGGGGACCATGCCGTCGTCAAAGGCGTGAACCTGCAACTGGCTGCGGGCGAGAAGCTGGCCCTGGTGGGCGAGTCCGGCTCGGGCAAAACCCTGACCGCCATGAGTTTGCTTGGCCTGATACCCGATGCCCGCGTGACGGGCTCGGCGCGGCTGGATAGCACCGACCTGCTGACGCTGCGCGGCGATGCCTTGCGGGCCGTGCGAGGCGGGGATGTCGCCATGGTGTTCCAGGAGCCCATGACCGCACTCAATCCGCTGATGACCATTGGTCAGCAGATTGCCGAAGTCATCATGCAAAAAAAGGCTCTGCCGCTTGTCAGTGCGATGAGGGCTGCTATCGTTCTGATGACATCCACCGGGTTGCCTGACCCCGAACAGAAAGCCAGGGCCTATCCTCACCAGCTCAGTGGCGGGCAGCGGCAGCGCGTGGTCATTGCCATGGCGCTCGCGGCGTCGCCCCGGCTGCTGCTGGCCGATGAGCCTACCACCGCGCTCGATGTGTCGTTGCGCGGCCAGATACTGGACCTGTTGGCAGCACGGCAGCGCGACAGTGGCATGGCCGTGCTGCTCATCACCCACGACCTGCAACTCGTGCGCCGCTTTGCCGACCGGGTTGCCGTGATGGAACAGGGCGTGTTGGTGGAGCAGGGCACTGTGGCGGACGTGTTTGCAGCGCCGCAGCACCCCTACACCCGCAAGCTGCTCGACAGCCGACCCCAACGTGCACCAGACGCCGACGCTGCCGGGGTCAGGCCAGGCACGCCCGACCCACTGCAAACGGCAGCCCTTTCCACCAGCAAGCTTTCGGTCAGCTACCCCACGCCCCTGCCGGGGTTCAAAGGGTGGTTCAAGCGTGGTCGCTATGTGGCGTTGGAGGGGGTCGATTTCACGCTGCCGCCCGGGCGCACCCTGGGGGTGGTGGGTGAGTCGGGTTCGGGCAAATCGACACTGGCACTGGCTGCGCTCGATTTGCTGCCTTTCGACGGCGAGGTGCGGGTGGCAGGGGAGGCGTGGTCACGCCAATCGGGTGCCAACCGGCGGCAACGGCGGCGCATGCAGGTGGTGTTCCAGGACCCGTTCTCGTCGCTGTCGCCGCGCATGACCATCGAGCAGATCGTGGGCGAGGGGTTGCTGGTTCATGCGCCCGATCTGGATGCTGAACAACGCCAGCAACGCGTGCTTGCGGCGCTGGCCAGCGTCGGGCTGGTGACGCCCGGCGACCCGCTGGCGTTGCGCCTCATCAACCGCTACCCACACGAGTTCTCGGGTGGGCAGCGCCAGCGCATTGCCATTGCCCGTGCGCTGGTGGTGGAGCCGGACGTCATCGTGCTGGACGAACCCACCAGTGCGCTGGATGTGACCGTCCAGAAGCAGGTGCTCTCCCTGTTGCAGCGCTTGCAAAGCGAGCGGGCGCTGAGCTACCTGCTCATCACCCACGACATGGACGTGATCCGCGCCATGGCGCACGACGTGTGTGTGCTCAAAGACGGGCAGGTGGTCGAGTCGGGTCCCTGGCAGCAGGTGCTGGACGCCCCGCAGCACCCCTACACACAGGCACTGGTCGCAGCCTCGCAACAGGTTGATGGCCCGTCGGTACTTACCCGCACGGCAGCCGCTGGCGCAGTCAGTAAACTGCCCGGCTTTGCCCCACAGAATTAGTCGCGCATGGCCATGTCAACCGAACGCATCCAACTGAACTCCCCGCTGAAGTGGCTGAAACAAGGTTGGGCCGATTTTGTCCGCCACCCGGTACCCGGACTGGCACACGGCCTCGCTCTGGCCCTGTTCGGCTGGCTGCTGATCGCCGTCGCCCATGACCGTTTCTGGCTGCTGGCCGGCGCGTTTTCGGGTTTCATGGTGGTGGCCCCCATCCTCACGTCGGGTTTGTATGTCATCAGCCGCAACAGCGCGGTGGGCAGTCCGGCCGACCTGAGCGCTGTGTTCAAGCTCTGGCGCTCGTTCGACCGGCGTCTGGTGATTTTTGGCTTGCTGCTGAACCTGGCAGGCACCGGCTGGGTGCTGACCTCGGCGGCCATGATCACCGCCTTGGCCCCTGTCCCCATTCAAAGTCCGGTGGATTTTCTGCGGCATGTGGTGTTGCAACCCGATGTCGGCCTGTTCGAAGCCTGGTTGCTGGTCGGTGGCTTGCTGGCTGCGCCGGTGTTTGCCTCCAGTGTGGTGGCCATCCCGATGCTGGTGGACACCGACAGCAGCGTGCGCGACGCCGTGATGACCAGTTGGCGCGCCGTCGGGGCCTATCCGGTGCCGTTGGCACTGTGGGCCACTCTCATCATGGTGTTGGTGGGTGCGGGCATGTTGACGGGGCTTTTGGGGCTGATCATTGCCGTGCCTTGGCTGGCGCATGCCAGTTGGCATGCTTACGTTGACCTGACGGCAGCGCCATAGGCGATACTCCCAGGTTGCTCGCGCAGTTCCCATCCTGCCGTTTGCCCGTCACCACACCATGGAAAACACCCTTTTTGGCTACACCGAGGCTCAGGTTGCGACCTTTGGCATGTCGGTCGGTGTCACCGCGTTCATTCTGTACATGCTGTTCATCGTGCTGAACCTGGCGCGTGAGTCCAAAGCGGGCAAGTTCGGCACGTTCATCCTCTTTCTGGTGTTGTCGTTCGGCATGCTGGGTTTTGTAGCCAAAAACATCATCCAATGGTTGTTGGGCATGTGAAAATTGCTGCAACAAGGTGCTGGAGACTGTTGTTTGCCGCGTTTCGTGCGGTTAGAATACGAGCTTCACGACCAAACGGGCGGGTTATCACCGCCCTTTTTTTTTGGCCGAACGTTTTTCGATTCGGCACGTTTGGTCATCAACCTGGCTGATTTTTGACCGCACACATGACCTGGCAAGCCTCTGTCGAACAGACCGTGACCGGTTTGGGCTACGACCTCGTGGAAATTGAACGTTCTGCGGGTGGCTTGCTGCGCATCACCATCGACATGCCCTTTGTACCGGGCACGCCGGAGCAGTTTGTCACGGTAGAGGACTGCGAGGTCGTGACGCGGCAATTGCAGTTTCTGCTGGAAGTCGAACAGGTGGACTACCGGCGACTGGAAGTCGGCTCCCCCGGCATTGACCGTCCCCTGCGCAACGAGGGTGACTTTGCCCGGTTTGTGGGTCACATCATCGACGTCACGCTGCAGCAACCCATCGGCGTCACCGGCACGGACGTGGCGGCCAACCGCAAGAAATTCCGGGGTACGCTGGAAGCCACCGATCAAGCAGGCCACTGGCAAATCGTCTGGTCAGACGCACCCGATACCAAACCGGGCGTGCGCGTCAGTAAAAAGCGCGCCCAGGCCCCCATGCAAGCCATGCAATTCACGCTCGGCGAGATACGTGAAGCCCGTTTGGCACCCATCGTTGATTTCAAGGGCAGAAAAACACCGGCCAAAACAACGGCCAGCGATTTGTCCTCACCCGAATCCTGAACATTTGAACTATCTGACGGCAGAAGAAAGAAAGGCAGGCCACACATATGAACCGTGAACTCCTGATGTTGGTCGACGCGATTTCGCGCGAAAAAAACGTTGAACGTGACGTGGTGTTTGGCGCGGTCGAGCTGGCGCTGGCATCAGCCACCAAAAAGCTGTACAGCGGCGATGTCGACATGCGCGTGGTCATTGACCGGGACAGCGGCCAGTACGAAACCTTCCGCCGCTGGCTCGTTGTGCCCGACGAGGCAGGCCTTCAGAACCCCGATGCAGAAGAAATGCTGTCCGACGCGCGCGACGACATTGCCGACATCGAGGTGGGCGATTACATCGAGAAGCCTGTGGAGAGTGTGCCCATCGGCCGCATCGGCGCCATGGCTGCCAAGCAGGTCATCCTGCAGAAGATTCGCGATGCGGAACGTGAAATGCTGCTCAACGACTTCATGTCGCGTGGAGAGAAGATTTTTGTCGGCACGGTCAAGCGCATGGACAAGGGTGACATCATTGTCGAAAGCGGTCGGGTCGAAGGCCGCCTGAAGCGCGGTGAAATGATCCCCAAAGAGAACTTCCGCACCGGCGACCGCGTCAGGGCCATCATCACTGAGGTGGATCTGACCTTGCGTGGCGCGCCCATTTTGCTGTCCCGCTCGGCACCGAGTTTCATGGTCGAGCTGTTCCGTTCCGAAGTGCCTGAAATCGAGCAGGGCCTGCTCGAAATCAAATCGTGTGCACGCGATCCAGGCTCGCGCGCCAAAATTGCCGTGCTGTCACGTGACAAAAGGGTGGACCCCATCGGTACCTGTGTGGGTGTGCGCGGCTCCCGTGTGAACGGCGTGACCACCGAACTGGCCGGCGAGCGTGTCGACATCGTGCTGTGGAGCGAAGACCCGGCGCAATTTGTGATCGGCGCACTGGCACCCGCCAACGTGCAGTCCATCGTGGTCGATGAAGAGCGCCATGCGATGGATGTCGTCGTCGATGAAGAAAACCTGGCCATCGCCATCGGGCGCGGTGGTCAGAACGTTCGCCTGGCTTCCGAGCTGACGGGCTGGCGCATCAACATCATGACCGCGGACGAGTCTGCACAGAAGCAGGCTGAGGAAGCGGACTCCGTGCGCAAGCTGTTCATGGCCAAGCTGGACGTCGACCAGGAGATCGCCGATATCCTGATCGAAGAAGGCTTCAGCAGCCTCGAAGAAGTGGCCTATGTGCCGCTGCAGGAAATGCTGGAAATCGAGGCGTTTGACGAAGACACCGTGACCGAGTTGCGCAGCCGGGCCAAAGATGCCCTGCTGACCATGGAACTGGTCAAGGAAGAAAGTGTTGAAGAAGTGTCGCAAGATTTGCGAGACATCGAAGGCCTGTCACCCGAACTGATTGCCAAACTGGTTGAAGCAGGTGTGAACAGCCGCGACGACCTGGCCGATCTGGCCACAGACGAGTTGTCCGACATCACAGGCCAGAGCGCCGAAGAGGCAACCGCATTGATCATGCAGGCAAGGGCGCACTGGTTTTCCGGTGACGAAGCCCAAGCCCAGTCCTGATCACGGAGGCCAACGGAGGAACCACCCATGACCAGTATCAGCGTCGCAGAACTGGCAGCCGAGCTGCACAAATCCACCCACACCTTGTTGGAACAATTGGCCAGTGCCGGTGTACCCAAGGCGTCGGCCAACGACTCCGTCTCGGAATCTGACAAGCACAAGTTGCTGAACTACCTTCAGGTCAGCCACGGCACGGCCACAGGTGAGCGTAAAAAGATCACCCTGACCAAGAAGTCAACGTCTGAAATCAAGCAGGCCGATGCCACAGGCCGGGCACGCACCATCCAGGTAGAAGTGCGCAAGAAACGCACATTCATCCAGCGCGATGAAGAAACTGCCGCTGAGCCACCTGCGGCACCTGCCATTGACACCGCCGAGTTGGCACGCCGCGAGGAAGAAGCGCGGCAGCAAGCCGCCCTGTTGCGCCAGCAAGAGGAAGAGTTGGCGCAAATCCGTCAGGCACGGGAAGAGCAGGAAGCCCGTGAGGCCGCCGCCGAAGAGGCCGAGCGCAATCGCGAGCGTGACCGCGAAGCCGCCCGAGCCCGCGCACAGGAAGAAGCAGCCATGTTGTCGGCAGCTCGGCATGCCATGGACAAAAAAGTGGTGCCCGCAGCGCCCGCAGAACCTGTCGCACCAACGGTAGAACCTGTGGCTGAAGTGCCTGCCAAGGCAGATGCGCCTGCGGCCGCGCCAGCCCCGGCACCGGTTGCGCCTGCACCTGTTGCCCCACCCGCGCCGAGCGCAGAAGACATCAAGCGCGCCAATCTGGCCAAAGCAGCCGCAGAAAAAGCGGCCGAAGCCGCCCGGGCCAAAGAGCTCCAGGACCGTCGGCGCAAAGCCGAAGCCGAGGCAGCCGCCATCCGGGAAATGATGTCGGCACCCAAAAAGGTATTGGTTGCCAAAAAGCCCGAACCAGCGCCCGAAGCCAAAGCGGCAGCAGGCGAGGGCAAGGGAGGCATCAAAGGCACTCTGCACAAACCCGCCGGTGCGCCCGGCGCGGCACGCCCAGCCGCTGGTGCGCCTGCTGGTGGTGCTGGCAACGCCGGTGGCGGTGGGGGCAAGAAAGAAGTCAAGTCCGAGAACCTGTCTTCCACCTGGAAAGACGAATCGGGCAAGAAGAAAGAAATCAAAACCCGTGGCGACACCTCCAGTGGCCGCAGCACCAACTGGCGCAGTGGCCCCAAGGGACGCAAAGGTGACCGCGACAGCCGCGATGCAGGCTCGTCCTCGTTCGTGGCACCGGTTGAAGCCAAGGTGTTGGAAATTCACGTCCCCGAAACCATCACCGTGGCCGAACTGGCGCACAAGATGAGCGTCAAATCGTCCGAGGTCATCAAGCAATTGATGAAGCTGGGGCAAATGGTGACGATCAACCAGGCGCTGGATCAGGACACCGCGATGATCGTGGTCGAAGAACTGGGGCACCGCGCCGTGCAGGCCGCCCTGGACGACCCCGAAGCCTTCACCGACGACGAAGTGTCGTCTCATGCTGGCGAGCAGGCACCCCGCGCTCCTGTGGTGACTGTGATGGGCCACGTGGATCACGGGAAAACGTCGTTGCTGGATTACATCCGTCGAGCCAAAGTGGCGGCGGGTGAAGCCGGCGGCATCACCCAGCACATTGGTGCCTATCACGTGGAAACACCGCGTGGGATGGTCTCATTCCTGGACACGCCCGGCCACGAAGCCTTCACGGCCATGCGGGCACGCGGTGCCCAGGCAACCGACATCGTCATTCTGGTGGTGGCAGCGGATGACGGTGTGATGCCGCAGACCAAAGAAGCCATCAAGCACGCCAAGGCAGCGAAGGTGCCCATCGTGGTGGCCATCACCAAGGCTGACAAGCCTGATGCCAACCCGGACCGGGTCAAACAAGAATTGGTCGTGGAAGAGGTGGTGCCTGAAGACTATGGTGGTGATTCACCCTTTGTCGCGGTGTCATCCAAGACCGGCTTGGGTATCGACGAACTGCTGGAACAGGTGCTGCTGCAAGCCGAAGTGCTGGAACTGCGCGCGGTGGTCGATGCCATGGCCAAAGGCCTGGTCATCGAAGCCAAGCTGGACAAGGGCCGTGGCCCTGTCGCCACCGTACTCGTTCAGGCGGGCACGCTGAAAACCGGCGACGTGGTGCTGGCCGGACAGACTTATGGCCGCGTTCGCGCCATGCTCGACGAAAACGGCAAGCCGACCAAAGCCGCAGGTCCTTCCATCCCGGTGGAAATCCAGGGTTTGACCGAAGTGCCCCAGGCCGGCGACGAATTCATGGTCATGGCCGATGAACGCCGCGCCCGCGAAATCGCCACCTACCGTGCCGGCAAGTACCGCTCGACCAAGCTGGCCAAGCAACAGGCGGCCAAGCTGGAAAGCGTGTTCTCGGACATGACTGCCGGCGAAGTCAAGGTGCTGCCCATCATCGTCAAGGCGGACGTACAAGGCTCGCAGGAAGCGCTGGCGGCTTCGTTGCTCAAGCTGTCGACAGACGAGGTCAAGGTCCAGATGGTGTACGCCGGTGTCGGTGGCATCAGCGAATCGGACATCAACCTGGCCATCGCGTCCAAAGCCGTGATCATCGGGTTCAATACCCGTGCCGATGCCAATGCCCGCAAAGTGGCCGAAGGCAACGACGTGGACATCCGTTACTACAACATCATTTACGACGCTGTCGATGATGTGAAGCAAGCCATGTCGGGCATGCTGACGCCAGACAAGAAGGAAGAAATCATCGGTATGGCCGAGATCCGCACGGTGTTCGTTGCATCGAAGATCGGTACGGTGGCTGGCTGTATGGTCACGTCCGGTCAGGTCAACCGGAGCGCGTCGTTCCGCCTGATCCGCGAGAACGTCGTGGTCTACACCGGCGAAATCGACTCGCTCAAGCGCATGAAGGACGATGTGCGCGAAGTCAAGGAAGGCTTCGAATGCGGTATCAAACTGCGCAACTACAACGACATCAAGGAAGGCGACCAGCTCGAGTTCTTCGAAGTCAAGGAAATTGCCCGAACGCTCTGATGCCCGTACGCTGACCGCATGAAGAAGTCTTCCGTTCCCAACCGCAGCTACCGTGTGGCCGATCAGATCCAGCGCGATCTGACCGAGCTGATTGCCCGCGAGCTGAAGGATCCGCGCGTGGGCATGGTCACTGTCAACTCGGTGGAGGTGACGCCTGACTATGCACACGCCAAGGTGTACTTCAGCCTGCTGGTGGGTGACCCGGAACAGACAGAGCAGGCTTTGAACCAGGCCGCTGGCTTCCTGCGCAATGGCCTGTTCAAGCGATTGCACATCCACACCGTGCCTTCTCTGCACTTCCATTTCGACCGCACCACCGAGCGTGCCGCCGACATGAGCGCCCTGATCGCCAAGGCTGTGTCCTCCCGCGCCAAAGAAGAGTAGAGATGACTGCGCCACGCACACGGGTGCAGCGGCGCCCTGTGCATGGGGTGTTGTTGCTCGACAAACCGCTGGGACTGTCCAGCAACCAGGCTTTGCAAAAGGTCAAGTGGTTGTTCGCCGCTGAAAAGGCCGGCCACACCGGCACGCTCGACCCGTTGGCAACGGGCGTTTTGCCCATTTGTTTTGGTGCCGCCACCAAGTTCAGCCAACAACACCTGGATGCGCGCAAGCGCTACCGTGCGGTTGTCAGGCTGGGGCAGGCAACTGCCACGGGCGATGCCGAAGGTGACGTGGTGTGCACTGGCCCCGCGCCAGATCCGGACAACGCTGCACTGAATGCCCTGGCAAGCCACATGCTCGGCCGGCAGCAGCAACTGCCGCCGATGTATTCCGCGCTGAAGAAAGACGGCAAAGCGCTGTACGAGTACGCACGGGCCGGCGAAACCGTCGAGCGCACGCCTCGGGATATCGAAATTTTTGAACTAAAAATGGCTTCAGCGTTTGATACAGAAGGATTTGCAGCTATTGTTGTGGATGCATTGTGCAGCAAGGGCACCTACATCCGCACCTTGGGTGAAGACATAGCCAAGGCCTTGGGAACCGTTGGCCATTTGCGTGCATTGCGACGGACCCAAACCGGCAGCTTCACTGAAAACCAGTGCATCACGCTCGAAGAACTGACCGCGTTGAGCGCTGACGAACGCTTGCAACGCCTGCACCCGGTGGACCTGCTGCTGGCCGATCACACGCCCGTCATGCTGGATGCCGACAATGCGGCCCGGTTCACCAGCGGCATGCGTCGGCGTACCGCGCTGCCCGACACGGCGGAGGTTTCTGTCCATGGCCCCACGGCGGACGTGCTGTTGGGCAGCGCAACCATCGCCAACGGTGAACTCATTCCGCAACGGCTGTTGAACCCCCAGGAAATCGAACAGATCACGCGCCAGCGCGTCCCCCAGACCGGCGTGGCGACTTGAACACCGCTACGCATTCAAACGTTTTACCCATTGACCAGGACTGACCATGAGCCAGACACCCATTCGCAACATCGCCATCATCGCCCACGTTGACCACGGCAAGACCACGCTGGTGGACAGCCTGCTGCGCGCCAGCGGCAACTTCCGCGAGAACCAGGCGATCGCCGAGCGCGCCATGGACAGCATGGACCTGGAGCGCGAGAAGGGCATCACCATCAAGGCCAAGAACACCTCGGTCCACTGGAACGACCACATCATCAACATCGTGGACACACCCGGCCACGCCGACTTCGGCGGC
>DDUQ01000013.1:11624-11803 GCA_002344885.1 Comamonadaceae bacterium UBA2334 | reverse complement strand
CAGCAGGGCCTCAAGCCCATCGTCCTCATCAACAAAATGGACCGCCCGCACATCGAGCCGCACGCAGTTCATGACAAGGTGCTGGAGCTTTTCCTTGAGCTGGAGGCGAACGACGACCAGTTCAACGCGCCCTTTGTCTATGGCAGCGCGCGCGCCGGCTGGGTCACGGACAAGGCGGG
>DDUQ01000013.1:0-11451 GCA_002344885.1 Comamonadaceae bacterium UBA2334 | reverse complement strand
TGGCGGCGCGCAATAGTGGCGGGGGGGGGGGTGCGCGGGGGCGGGGGGGGGGACGGGGGGGGGGGGGAGCCGCATGAGATGACCTATTTGCTCGAGCAGATCGTCAAGCACATCCCCGCGCCCGCCGCCGATCCCAATGGGAGCTTCGAGATGCTCGTCTCGAACATTGACTGGGACAATTTCGTGGGCCGTGTCGCCATCGGCAAGGTCACGCGCGGCTCCGTCAAGATGGGCGACCGCGTCTTTCTGCTCGGCAAGACGCCGGTTGAGAAGCCGAAGCCGGTCAAGGTTACAAAAGTTTTCCAATACACCACGCTGACCACCAGCGACAGCGTCGAGGGCGGCGCGGGGGACATCGTGGGCATCAGCGGCTTCGAGGATGTGGACATCGGGCAGACTGTGGCCGGCAGTCCCGACGCGGAGGCGCTGCCTTTTGTGGCTATTGACCCTCCTACCATTGTCATGCAATTCGCGGTCAATGACGGCCCGCTGGCCGGGCGCGAGGGCGAGCATGTCACCTCGCGCAAAATCCGCGACCGGCTCGACCGGGAGCAGAAGATGAACGTCACCATCAGCGTGGAGGACACCGACACAGCGGGCATCTTCAATGTCAGCGCGCGCGGCGCCATGCAGATCGCCATCCTCGTCGAGCAGATGCGCCGCGAGGGCTTCGAGGTGCTGCTTTCCCGCCCGATGGTCATCACCAAAAAAATCAACGACACGCTCTGCGAGCCCTATGAGACCCTGTATGTGGACGTGCCCGACGACTACCTCGGCGGAGTCATGAAAAGCATCTCCGAGCGCAAGGGAAAGATCGAGGACATGAGCGCTCACAATGGGCGCACCAGCCTGCAGGCTTGCATTCCCACGCGCGGACTGATCGGTTTTGAGTTCGAATTGATGAACCTCACCAGCGGCCACGGCATCCACAGCCACCTTTTCAAGGAATACGCCCCGCACGCCGGCCACATGCAGACACGCGGCTCCGGCACCCTGGTCAGCAGCGAGGGGGGCGAGGCCACCGCCTATGCGCTCGACACCATCCAGGATCGCGGCAAGCTCTTCGTCACTGCGGGCGACCAGGTCTATGAGGGGATGATCGTGGGTGAAAATCCGCGCACTGACGATCTGCCGGTCAATCCCACCCGGAGCAAACAACTCACCAACTTCCGGGCAGCCGGCAGCGACAAGGGCATCCAGCTAACACCGCCCATCATCTTCAGCCTGGAGCGTGCCATTGAGTATATCGCCCCTGACGAGTTGGTTGAAGCCACGCCGAAGAGCATCCGGCTCCGCAAGCGAATCCTCGACTCCAATGTCCGCTTGCGCGAACGCAAGCGCATCGAGGCCGAACTCGAGGCGGCTGCATGATGACGGAGTTTTCATGCGGAGCATGACATCCACCCCTGGCCGGGTGAGGCGTGAGCATGATGGCCGCCGAACGCGCGAGATGAAAAAACTCCCGCAAGGCCGGGTTATGCGGTGCAGGAATACCCGCCGCTTCCCTGCCCCGTCGCCGTGGTCCACGGCTGGCGTGATGACATCATTCCATGGTCGCACTCTGTCCGCTTTGCCGAAAGCCAGCGCGTCGAGCTGCACCTGCTCGACGGCGACCACCGCCTCAACACTTGCTTGGATCACATCGAACCACTTTGGCGGCAGTTCTTGCAAAACAGGTTACTTTCCCGCACCGTGGGGGAATAATCTCAACATCTGCACTTTTTACTTTATGGCCACACTCGAACGAGCACTTAAATCGCCGTCCAAGCTCATGCTGGGCAAAAGGACAAAAGCGGTGCCGCTTACATCTTCCATCCCATCCGGGTGATGATGCGCTGCGCGTCACCCAAGGCAAAGATCGACGGACTGCTCCATAACGTGGTGGAGGACACCTCCGTGACATTTGAGGAACTGGAAGCCGAGGGCTTCGATGCCGAAATCCTGGCTGCGCTGAGGCTGCTGACACACGCTTCCGAGGTGTCATATGAAGACTACATCCAGCAAGTGAAGACCCACCCCATCGCCACGGAGGCGAAGCTCGCCGATCTGGAGGACAACATGGACATACGTCGGTTGGAGACGGTCGACGAAAAGGCCATTACAAGATTTCGAAAGTATTTAGCAGCCTACCGTGATCTTTCTGGCGTTTGAGTCGCGGAATCATCTGTGAGAACCGGGTTCCACATCACTTCGAATTCCTCCCAAACATTTCCCGAGTGGGTGAGAGCAAGCCATCTGCCGGATAAGTCGAAGCTCATGCTTTTCACCCCCTGACCAGGCAGTTTCCATTTCAAAAGACAACGGCGCTCCTGCACATCAAGCACCAACAACCACATATCACAAACACACGCCAGTAAACGGCCGCAGTGACTTAAAGTCCAGCAATGCGGTGTGGTAAAGGCGGCACAGATGCGCTGCGACTCGCGCTGTCGGAACTCCACCCAGGACATGAAGTGCTCAAAAGGATTCCAGATGCGCGTTTCACGCCACTCAACGGCCAATTTGGATGCGACTACAATTTCTCCATTAGTCTTTTCAATAACCAAGGTTAAACCATTAGTTGAAACCGCCTTCACCCTAAAATTTGAACTGGCAATTTTCGCCGCCCTCAGAATAGAGATGCTGCCATCTTCCATCGCGCTGACCAGTTGAAAAGGCTTATCAGTCGAAACAAGGCATTTGCAACTGCGCCCCTTACTATCGAGAACAGGATAGATGCCGGCAATAGACGCATCTAAAAAGATTCGTTTTGGGTGGTTTGCGTCGTCGGTCCTGACGATTGTAATTTCATTTGAGCCCGTTCTTGCGAAGATTGCGAGATCCGTGGCACCCACTAACCGAGCACCGTTCAAGTACTCATACACGCTGCAATCAACGTCGAGCCAACAAATAGGTGTTTCGGATTGTAGATTAAGGTCCAGTTGATGGAGTTCGACACGCGAAAGTCTTTCGCTACTACGATCTGTCAATGAACGCATGGTGAGATGCCCGTTATTGGACACTGGCCCAAGTGAGATATAGTTCTCCTGTCGAACTTCATTACTGACAATATGCTGAGCAAAACGAAGCGGCTCACATGTAAATTCAGGGAACGCCCCGTCCCTCAGAAAGATGAACTCGTCTGCTACCCGGCTCTGGACCAAATAAACCGGGCGGGCCCAGTACTGATCGTGAGTTTGAACGTGCCACGCTTTTATTCCAAGCTTTGCTGGGAAACTGCTCGTCCAAGCCCATCGGCGATTCAAAAGATCGCGCATATCGGCCACCGGAGATTCCATTGCCGCATCGAATAGTGCCACTCCATTTTGAATGAACTCAGAGTCGCAGTGAGCCGGGAGTGCAGACAGTGTATCTTGGTACATTTTTTGCTGTCTTGAGACATTATCAAAGCTTCCCGGAGCAACCACGGCTAGTAGCCCCCTCCTCACAAAGTCAAAGCGCCGTAGGGTGTCTAGAACGGCGTATCCACAAACGTCACTAACTTCGAACTCAAACCCTGATTCAAGCACAAAACCTTTGAGCAAATCGTCACGCCGAATCAGGCCGAAGTCACAAAACTTTATATCTGCGAGCTGCGCATGGGGAACACCATCCCGAACCTCCCAAAACTCTGCGGAATAAGGTGTTGCGACGAGGAGATGACGTCCATCACCAGACAGCTTGAAAATCGACGAGTTGAGATGGCAAGGTTCAATATGCCGAAAATCATGAAACCAACGAGATCCTTCATGATTGGGCGATATTAATATTTTTCTTACCCCTAGCCGATCTGAAAATTGGCTATAACTAAATACCCAAATTTGTATCCACTGAACCAGCGAATCAATGGAAACGGCGCAGCCTCCCTGCTCAATAGCCTTCAAGTCTTCTTTGCAATTGTAGCTGTCTTCTTCATGAAACAAAGTGCTGCCGGTGGCGAGCCAAATGACTTCTACCGCTATCTTATTTTCTACGCACTCTTCAAGTGGATGATCTGCATCCACCTTGATTTGTATTATAACGATAATTGATTCTGATTCGTCTAATGCAGCTGTGGTATAGTATCGGTTGGGATACTCACGCTCAAAGATTGGTTGGGAGCTGCCATCGCGGCGGACGGCCACTTTGGCTTGAGGATATCTTTGCACCTCCAAGAATGCTTTGCACGTAGCTGCGTTTTGTTCTGAATCCGTCGAGTCCTGCTTAGATTCACTGAGCCCAGTAGAGCCCAAACTGGAACGCTGGCTTTGACATGAGCTGCTCTCACTGTTTTTTGTAGCATTTTCAAATAAGATTTGAAAACGTTCCTTCAATGCGCAGTGAAGAACTGAGATTGCCTCGTCACTTTTAGCAGAGCGATGTGGGATGGAAAGTGCGCGACGTGTGTCCAATTTGGCGAGTTCCACTCTGATGAGCCAATCGGGGGCGACTGGCGGACCCGGTAGTTGCAGTATCATTTCAATCTCCCGGTCTAGGTCCCTGATGGGAGCCCCGCAATGAAGCCAGCGGAACAAGGCACAGTTCAATCGAACCGTTTTGTTTAGCGGAAACCGTTTCAGTAAATCGTCGAATAAGGTCATCCCGCTCTTGACTGTGTCTGCATCAGACTGGTGGTCCAGTTCCAACATGGAAACCGCTCGGTTATTTATGGACGCAATTTCCATCAAGTCACCTTCAGGCAGGGTCCGGAAGTATTCGCCTGCTCCTGTGGCTTTCCAAATTGCCTTCAATTCGTCAGCGACAGCCCCAAAGTCATTTGGTCGGTCTGCTGGAAGCTTTTGAAGGCATTTTTCAAGTAATAGGCCAAGTGGGTCAGACTTTAGCGCACTGCCATAAAAACAAGTTAGCACTTCTGGCGCAACTCGCCCGTCCTGCCAATCACATTCACCTTTGAGCATCTCCAGAACCAGAACCGCCCAACTCCAAATATCAGAGCGGCGTGTCAACATCTCCCCACTAAACTGCTCCGGGGAGGCGTACTCGCGGGTGAGGAATCCAGCACCCGGAACCAAGATGCTTTGCCCCTGTCGGTAATTCGGACTTGAAGACGCATTGGTGAACTTGAGAGCACTTGAAAGACCAAAATCGCTGACCTTAGCAACACCGTTCTCAGTCATTAGAATGTTGCCCGGTTTCACATCCTGATGAACCAAGCTTTTTTTATGCGCGAAATTGAGCCCCCAAGCGATTTGAATCGCTATGTCCAGTATTCTGCGCAGCCTGTCCACGTCCGATCCTTCACTGAACTTTCCGTTTTGAATCCATTCGGCCAAAGTGCCCCCATTGACAAACTCTGCGATGATTAGAGGCGTGCCGCCGATTCTTTGCACATAAAAGCACTCAACGATGTGAGGATGAAGTCCTAGTGAGATCCAAGTTTCGGCTTCTCGTTTGAAGTTATCGCGATTAGAATCAGTATCGAAAAGCGATGCGCGCGGCGATTTGATTGCAATGTCAATGTTCCAATGCAAGTGGGAAGCTCCATACACTATTCCCATTCCGCCTGATTCGATTTTCCGCTTGATCTTGTAGGTTTCCAAAATCGTATCGCCGACCTGCCATTCCAATGGGTCAATCTCTTGTTCGTTGCCGTTCATCGAATTTTTTGAATTGCGGAAAGCATCTCTCCCGCAGTGGGAAATCGGTTTGACAGTTGGAGTGCCAGCGCCTGGTCAATGACGCGCGCCAGTTCAGCCGGGATCGAACATTTCCTCGCAGAGATAGGCACGATGGGCTCATTGAGAATCACATCAATTGGGTCGCGGTTTTTGGTGAAGGGATACGGGAACGCGCCGGTGAGCATGAAGTAGAAGGTGGCGGCGATGCTCCAGACGTCGGAGACGGGTTTGAGGTGCTTGAAGTTGATGAGCTGCTCGCGCGGCATGAAGAGCGGGGTGCCGGCGTAGTTGCCGGTGACGCTGAGGCCGCTGAAGCCGGCCTGCTCGTAGTTTTTGGCGAGCCCGAAGTCAGAGATGCGGGCCACGCCACGGTCCATGAGGATGTTCTGCGGCTTGAGGTCGCGATGAACGATGCCTGAGGCGTGGGCATGGGTCAGGCCTTCCAGCGCATCCAGCATGATGGGTCGGGCGGCTTCAAGCGGCAGCTTGCCGCCGTGCCGCATGATGTGATCCCAGAGGCTGCCGCCCTCGCAGTACTCCATGATGAACCAGGGGATGCCCTCGCTGTGGCCCTGGTCGTAGAGCTTGACGATATTGTGATGGCGGAGCTGGGCGGTGACGGCCATCTCGCGAAGGAACTTTTCCATCTCCGCCGGAAGCACCGCCACCCTGGGCAGCAGCACCTTGATGGCGACGGGAAGCTGATCGGCAAGACGCCGCGCGCGGAAGACGACTCCAAAGCCGCCGCGGCCAAGCTCCTTTTCAATCTCGTAGCCGGGGATCTGAAGACGGGGCGCTTTCTTGTTTTGGGCGGCCTTGAACAGCAGGTCGGCCAGGTGCTTGGGGTCCAGCTCATCAAAGGCGGGCAACGGCGCTGCGGCTGCAGCCTGACCTGGGGCGGCCGCGGGCTGGCTCACGGCCACCTCCAGGGCGGTGTCGCCCACCTGGATGCGGTCGCCATGTTTGAGATTCACCTGGGGATAGGCCCGGCGCGCGCCCTCCTCCGGGGTTTCGCCTTCCTTGCGCCCGCCAATCTTGCGCCCGTTCACATAGGTGCCGTTGCGACTGCCGAGGTCGCGCACGCAGACCTGCGGCGGGCAGACCTCCAGGATGAAGTGGTGGCGGGAGACAAAGGTGTCGTCCGCCAGATGCACATGGCAGTCGGGATGCCTGCCGAGGAAAAAGGTGTCATGCGCGGCGAAGGTGAAGACTTTGCCCCTGGCGGCACCCTCAGTGATTCGGAACTGGACCTTTGCGCTCATAATGAGGGCAACTACGGACTTTCCGAAAAAACGTCAACCCGCCGCTCCCCTGCAGGCAGACTGCATTGAACTACGGCGGGTCCGTTTTCAGCAAGCCCTGAGTGTCGAGGCCATGAAAACCCTGGCGGGCAAGCTCTTCCCGGAGCGTCTGCATGGCTTTGGCGGCGGCTTTGCTGGCGGCCTGCTTGCTGACGCCGAGGCGCTCGCCCATCTCGGAGTAGCTGCAACCCTGGGCCAGCAAGGCAAGGATCTGCCTGCCGCGCACGGGCAGAGCGGCGAGCGCCTGCTCCAGGGCGCGACGGCTTTCGGCCTCCCGGATTTGCAGCACCACATCCGCTCCGGCATCAGGCAGGCGATGACTGGGGCTGGTGGAGGCGGCGTCTGCCTGGGGGAGATCGGCCTCGCCGACGAGCAGGCGGGTCTGGCGCGCCTGCTTTTGATGCAGATCATTCAAGGCATTGCGGATAGCGCGTGCTGCGTAGGGCTTGAAGTCCCCTTTTTCAGCATCAAAAGCCAGAGACGCCCGATGCAGGGCCGCGTCGGCGACGGAGCGGATGTCATCCAGGGAGACGCCGGGGATGTTGGCATAGCCCGCCGCGATCTGCGCGGCCAGAGGCAGGTGGAGTGTGAAGCGCTGCTCGGCGGTCATCGTGCCGCATCATGCACCCAGGATGGGCAGCGAGGCAAGGGCGCGGGGTTGACGTTTTTTCTTCCGGGCCGTAGTTGAGCGCATGGATGATGCCCTGGCGGTTTTGAGCGATCTTCACGGGAACCTGCACGCTTTGCAGGCGGTGCTGGCGGATGTGGAGGCGCAGGGAATCCGGGAGTTGGTCTGCCTGGGGGATGTGGTCGGGTATGGTGGCAGCCCGGCGGAGTGCGTGGAGGTGCTGCGCGCGGCGGGCATCCGCTGCCTGCGGGGCAATCATGATGCGATGGTGGCCTCGTCGTCTGGCATGGACGGGTTGACGCTGCAAACGCGGCTGGCGGTGGAGTGGACGGCGCGCGTGCTGAGCGTGGAGCAGCGGGCCTGGCTGGCGGAGCTGCCGATGACGCTGGAGGGGGAAGACTGGGAGGCCGTCCATGCCTGCCTGCACCGGGCGGATGACTGGCCCTATGTGCTGACGGCGGACATGGCGGCGCTGCATTTCACGCATCAAAGCAAGCCGCTGTGCTTCATCGGGCACACGCATCGGCCTGCGATGTGGGTGGAGGGGGAGGCGCTGGGGGTGGACATCACGAGCATTGAGAACCTGCGCGCGGGCAAGAAATGCCTGGTGAACGCGGGAGCTGTGGGCCAGCCGCGCGACCGCGACTCACGCGCGTGCTACGCGGTGTATCGGCGCGGGCAGCGGGACATCTGGTGGCGGCGCGTGGCCTACGATGTGGCGGCTGCGCAGAAGGCGATCCATGAGGCGGGGCTGCCGCCCTACTTTGCGCAACGGCTGGAGCTGGGGAGATGAGGTGGCTGATTCGCGAGGGGCTGAGGAAAAGAGGGTCGTCGCAAAGTTGGGGAAACGGGAGACGGCTTCCGTGTGCAACTCATTGAAAATACATCTCGTTCACCAGCCTCCTCTCACCCCCCCTGAACCGGTGCAGCCGCAGGGCGTTGGCGATGACGGAGACGGAGCTGAGGCTCATCGCGGCGCCGGCGAGCATCGGGCTGAGCAGCACGCCCAGGCTGGGGTACAGGATGCCGGCGGCGACGGGGATGCCCAGGGCGTTGTAGAGGAAGGCAAACAGCAGGTTCTGCCGGATGTTCCGCATCATCGCGCGGCCGAGCTGGATGGCGTGGACGATGCCGCGCAGGTCGCCGCGCACCAGCGTGACCGGCGCGGTCTCCATGGCGATGTCCGTGCCCGTGCCCATGGCGATGCCGACATCGGCCTCGGCCAGGGCAGGCGCGTCATTGATGCCATCGCCCGCCATGCCGACGACAGCGCCGGGGCGCTTCATCGCGGTGATGAAGGCGTGCTTCTCCTGCGGCGTGACCCCGGCATGGAAGCGCCCGATGCCCAGCGTCGTGGCGATGCGCTGCGCCGTGCGTTCGTTGTCGCCCGTCAGCATGACCACGGAGATGCCCAGCGCGCGCAGCCGGGCCAGCGCCTCGGGCGTGGTGGGCTTGATGGGGTCGCTCACGACGATGACCGCCGCTGCCTGCCGGTCCACGGCAAGAAAGATGGCCGACTTGCCTTCGCCTTGATGGGGAGTCGCCAGGGTTTCCAGGCCGCCGAGGTTTTCCACACCGTGCGCGCGCAGAAAGTCCGTCTTGCCGACCACCACCGCCCGGCCCTCCACCCGGCCGCTGACACCTGCCGCGGGCGCGGCCTGAAAATCGGGCACATCGGGCAGGGCCAGCTGCTTTTTCTCCGCCGCCTGGAGGATGGCATGGGCCAGCGGATGCTCGCTGTGGCGCTCCAGCGCCGCCGCATGGCGCAGCGCGTCGTCGCGGCTCAGCAGGGTGTGGGGTGCAAGCAGGATCTCCGTCACCTCCGGTCGGCCCAGCGTCAGCGTGCCGGTCTTGTCCACCGCCAGCGTGTTCAGCGCGGCCAGTTTCTCGATGGCCTCCGCCCGGCGGATCAGCACGCCCATCTGCGCGCCGCGGCCGATGCCCACCATCACGCTCATCGGTGTGGCCAGGCCCAGCGCGCAGGGGCAGGCGATGATCAAAACCGCCACCGCATTCGCAATGGCATAGGCCAGCGACGGCTGCGGCCCGAGCCACAGCCAGAGCGCAAAGGTCAGCGCCGCCGCGGCCAGCACGGCGGGCACAAACCACGCCGCCACCTTGTCCGCCAGCGCCTGGATGGGCGCCCGGCTGCGCTGCGCCTGCCCCACCAGCTGCACGATCTGCGCCAGCATCGTCTCCGCGCCCACCTTCTCCGCCTGCACCAGCAGGCTGCCGTGCTGGTTCAGTGTGCCGCCCGTCACCCACGCCCCGGCGGTTTTCTCCACCGGCTCGGGCTCGCCCGTCAGCATGGACTCATCCACATGGCTGCTGCCCTCGATCACCACGCCATCCACAGGGATCTTTTCCCCAGGGCGCACGCGCAGCCTCTGGCCGGCCTGCACCGCCTCCAGCGCCACATCCACATCCCCCTCCGGCGTGACGAGCCGCGCCGTCTTCGGCTGCAGGCCCAGCAGCTCCTGGATGGCGCTGCCCGTGCGCGCCCGCGCCCGCAGCTCCAGCACCTGGCCCAGCAGCACCAGCACGATGATCACGGCCGCCGCCTCAAAGTACAGCGGCAGCCGGCCATGGATGTCTGCGAGCGATTCAGGGAACCACCCGGGCGCCAGCATGGCCGCAAGGCTGAACGCATAGGCAGCGCCCACCCCGAGCGCGATGAGCGTGAACATGTTCATGCTGCGATGCCGCAGGGAAACCCACGCACGCTCAAAGAACGGCCATCCCGCCCACAGCACCACCGGGGTCGCCAGAATGAGCTGCATCCAGCGCGCCACCGTGCCGTTCGCCCACTCCGCGTGGCTCCACGCAGGCACGAGGTGCGCCATGGCGGTGACAAAGACCGGCAGCGTCAGCAGCGCGCTGAGTTGGAACCGGTGGGTCATGTCACGCAGCTCCGCGTCATCCTCATGGGCATCCGCCGGGCCAAAGGCCGGATTGCGTTCCAGCGCCATGCCGCACTTCGGGCAGATGCCCGGTTTGTCGGACTCCACGCCGGGGCACATCGGGCAAAAATACTTCGCCGTGGCGGAGGGTTTTACCTGCGCGTCAGGGTGGTGCCCATGCAAATGGCAGGCGTGCGCTTCTTGGGCAGGCGCGGCATGGCAGCAGCTCGGCGCGGGAGCTTTCGGCTGGCTATGGCAGCAGGCTGGCGCGGCGGGTTCAGGCGCTGAGTGACAGCAGGAGGGTGACGAATGGCTTTTCATGATGGGGATGAGTAATGAGTCGGACCGTTGAGGCCTTCATGAACCGCTCACGCGCGAGCCTGAAATCTGTTACAGCATGAATTCATCGCGCTCTTCGCGTAGTTTGGCAATATGAACGCCGATCTGCTGCTCGCCCATCTCGATGCCTTCGTCGGCTTTGTCCGCTCCCGCACCGGCGATCCCGAACTGGCCGCGGACATCGTGCAGGAATGCCTGCTCAAGGCCATGAAGGCGGACAACGTGCCCGAGGAGGCCGAAGGCGTCGTCACCTGGTTCTACCGCGTGCTGCGTCATGCCATCATTGACGCGCATCGTCGGAAAACGACGCGTGACACCGCGCTGGAAAAGCTCGCGCAGCAGTGGCCGGAATCGCCATCGCCCGAGGATGAAAAAGCCCTCTGCCAGTGCGTGCTGCGGCTGCTGCCCGAGCTGCCAGCGGGCGATGCGGAGCTGCTCCGCCGTGTGGATCTCGGCGGCGAATCCCCCACGGAGATCGCCGCGGCGGCCAACGAGCGCGTGAACACCCTCAACGTCCGCCTCCTGCGCGCCCGCCGCAAACTGCGCGAGCAGGTGGAGCGCACCTGCCGCGCCTGCGCCACCCACGGCTGCCTGGATTGCGACTGCCCGTAGCCACAGCCGCGCCTCTTCCCCTCACCGCTCCCGCCCCATCTCCCCGTCTCATTGTCTCATTGTCTCATTGTCTC
>DDUQ01000029.1:46399-46607 GCA_002344885.1 Comamonadaceae bacterium UBA2334 | reverse complement strand
CCGCGACGCCCATGCGCAGGGCAGCTACGTCCTGCCGCCGGTGCACGTGGCGCGGGGAGATGCCACGGCAGCCCTGGCGCGCGCACCGCACCGGCTGTCGGGCGCGTTCGAGGTCGGGGGACAGGAGCACTTCTACCTCGAAGGCCAGATTGCCTATGCCCTGCCGCAGGAGCAGCAGCAGTGGCTCATCCACAGCAGCACCCAACAC
>DDUQ01000029.1:0-46122 GCA_002344885.1 Comamonadaceae bacterium UBA2334 | reverse complement strand
GTGGCGGGTTTGGCGGCAAGGAAACCCAGAGCGGGCACCTGGCGGTTTGGGCCGCGCTGGCCGCCCACCACACGGGCCGCCCGGTGAAGATGCGCCTGGACCGGGACGACGACTTCGTCATCACCGGCAAGCGCCACCCATTCAGCGTGGACTACACCGTGGGCTTCGACGACACGGGCCGCCTGTGCGGCCTGAAGCTCACCCAACTGGCGCACTGCGGCTTCTCGGCCGACCTGTCCGGCCCCGTGTCTGACCGGGCCATCTTCCATGCCGACAACGCCTACTTTTTGCAGGATGTGGCCATCAGCAGCTACCGCTGCAAAACCAACACGCAAAGCCACACCGCGTTTCGCGGCTTCGGTGGCCCGCAGGGCGTGATTGCCATCGAAACCATCCTGGGCGACGTGGCACGCCACCTCGGGCTGGACCCACTGGCTGTCCGCCTGGCCAACCTGTACAGCGACGAACCACTGGCACATCCCCTGCCGTCGGTGTCGGCCCACAACCCCACGCCGGCCCAGCGCAACGTGACCCACTACGGCATGGCGGTGGAAGACAACATTCTTTTGCCCCTCATCGCTTGTTTGGAAAGGGATTGCAGCTATCAGGAAAGAAAGGCTGCCATCGCCCGGTGGAATGCTGGCAGCCCCATCATCCAGCGCGGCATCGCGCTCACGCCGGTCAAGTTTGGCATCAGCTTCACGGCCACCCTGTTCAACCAGGCGGGCGCGCTGGTGCACGTGTACACCGACGGCAGCGTACTGGTCAACCACGGTGGCACCGAAATGGGCCAGGGCCTGCACACCAAGGTGGCGCAAATTGTGGCCAGCGAGCTGGGGCTGCCGCTGCACCGCGTGCAGGTCAGCGCGTCCGACACGGCCCGCGTGCCCAATGCCAGCGCCACTGCCGCCAGCAGCGGCACCGACCTGAACGGCCGCGCCGCCCAGTATGCGGCCCGCAACGTCAGGACCAACCTGGCCGCCTTCGTGGCCGGACTGGACGGCTGCGGCGCGGGCGAGGTGCAACTGGTGTGCGGCACGCCACCCGGCGCACCGGCCGATGCACCTCCCGTGGGGTTGGTGGTCAGCCCCCACACCACCCGCACGTTTGACAGCGTGGTGCAGGCCGCATACGCCAACCGTATCCAGCTGTGGAGCGACGGCTTTTACCGCACGCCCAAGATCCACTACGACAAAACCACCCTCACCGGCCGGCCGTTCTACTACTTCGCCTATGGTGCAGCCTGCACCGAAGTGGCCATCGACACCCTGACCGGCGAGAGCCGGGTGCTGGCGGTGGACATCCTGCACGACGTGGGCCACAGCATCAACCCGGCGCTGGACATCGGTCAGATCGAGGGGGCCTTCGTGCAAGGCATGGGCTGGCTGACCACCGAAGAACTGGTGTGGGCCGCCCCCGATACCGAGCGCAACCCCGGTGCGCTGCTGACACGCGCACCCAGCACCTACAAAATCCCGGCGGCGGGCGACGTGCCCGAGCATTTCAAGGTGACGCTGTGGCCCGAAGCGAACCAGGAAGACAACGTGGGCGGCAGCAAAGCGGTGGGTGAACCCCCGTTCATGCTGGGCATCAGCGTGTGGGAAGCCATCCGCGATGCGGTGGCACAGGCGCGCTCGAAAGCGGGATTGTCTGGGCCCGTGAAACTGGATGCGCCCGCCACGGCCGAACGGGTGCTGTGGGCGGTGCAAGCCACCCATTGACCAGCCTCAAAAACCCGCCCGATGTCAGACCGCCCGATGTCAGACCGCCCGACGTCAGCCCGTAAGTCGTCAGCCTGACCGGCGTCGCCACCTCAAATCAAGCCAACACCGTGGATGCCACCGCCCGATCGTCCGCCAGGATGATGAAGGCAAACAGCCATTCCTCCACCGACTGGGCTGCGGCCGTGCGCCTCGCCAGCAGCGGTGTGGCTGACGGATCCAACACCACAAAGTCTGCTTCGGCACCTACGTTGAGATTGCCCACGGTGCCAGCCAACCCCAGAGACTGCGCACCGCCCGCGGTGTGCAACCACCACATGCGGCTAGGGCTCAGGCTCAAGCCCGGTTTGGGCACGCCGCCCTGCGCCTCCAGCGCCATGCGCCCGGTGAAGTAAGCGGCTTTCATGGTCTCGAACGGCGAGAACGAGGTACCGCCACCCACATCGCTGGCCAGACCGTGCAGGTGTCCGCTGCGCTGGGCGGCTTCAAAGTCAAACAGGCCGCTGCCCAGAAACAGGTTGCTGGTGGGGCTGACGGCAATGGCGCTGCCGGTGTCGCGCAGCAGGGCACGGTCAGCATCGTCAAGATAAATGCCGTGTGCATACACGGTGCGCTCACGCAGCAACCCGTAGCGGTGGTACACGTCCAGGTAGCTGCGCGCCTGCGGGTAAAGCTGGCGCACCCAGGCAATTTCATTGCGGTTTTCAGCCACGTGCGACTGCACCCACACATCCGGGTAGCGCGCAGCCAGTTCGCCCGCACCGCGCAGTTGTACATCAGAACAGGTGGGCACGAAGCGTGGCGTGATGGCATAGCCCAGTCGCCCCTTGCCATGCCAGTGCCGGATCAAGCTTTCAGTCTGCAACAGGCTGTGCTCGGCAGCATCGGCCAAGCCGGGCGCACTGGGCGGGTTGCGCAAACCATCCGGGGCGTTCTGGTCCATCAGGCACATGCCGGTGATGAGCCGCATGCGCCTGGCCTGGGCCTCGGTCAACAGTGCGTTGACCGACTCGGGGTGTGAGGTGGCAAAGGCCAGCGCAGTGGTCACGCCGTTGCGCTGCAATTCATCCAGAAACACCCTGGCCATGTGTTGGGCATGACCTGCATCGGCAAACCGGGTTTCTGCCGGAAACGTGTAGTGCTCCAGCCAGGGCAGCAGACCGTCCGCCGGCGAGCCGATCACGTCCACCTGCGGGTAGTGCACGTGCGCATCCACAAACCCTGGTGCAATCAGTTTGCCCGGCCAGTGCTGTACCTCGATGCCCGATGCATCGGGCTGGTCCAGCAGGTGCCGGAGGGCCGACCATGCACCGCACGCCACCACACGTTGTGTGCCTGACGCGTCAGGTGCGGTCACCAACAGGCCGTCGGTGTCATGGACCGGTTGGTCATTTGAATCAAAGCGCAGCAAAGCGGCACGGTAGGCTTTCATGGCGGGTAAGCTTATTGCACGGGCTGCATTCACACATTTCCTGCCCGCATTGGGCCTATACGGAAATCAACATGAGCGACGCGAACGATTTGCCCCCGCTGACACCCGTGCCGACGGGGCTGTACCGGCACCACAAAGGCAGTTGGTACGAAGTGCTGGAAACCGCACGGTGCAGTGAAACCTTGCAACCCATGGTGGTGTACCGGGCCCTTTACGGCGACAGGGGCACTTGGGTGCGGCCAGCAAACATGTTTCTCGAAACCGTCACCGTGCCCCAGGGCAGTGTGGCCCGGTTTGTCCGTTACCCGCCCGAGCGCATCCCGCTGAACGAAGTGGCCAACGCACGCGCGGTGGTGGGGTGGTTTGAAGGCCGTGCGGCCCAGGCCCACGTGACCTTGCGCGCCCCGCCGCCCGAGCCGACCACGTGCTGCGGCCGAGGCTGCAATGGCTGCGTTTGGGAAGGCTATTACCAGGCGATGCAGCACTGGCGAGACGATGCCAGCGCTGCCCTGTCACGCTTGGGCTGAACGCCCCCAAGCACCTCGTCAGAAGCGGTGGCGCACGCCCAACGCCAGGCTGGTGCCACTGCTGAACGTGGTCAGGCGGTCGTTCATCAGCATGGCGTAGACGTCGGTCCGCTTGGACAGGAAATGGTCATAGCCAACAGTCGTCGTCTGGCGACGATTGCCGTTGTCTGGTTTGGAGTTGGCATAGGCCGCCAGGATCTTGCCGTTGGGACCCACCGGCACCGACGCACCCAAGCTGAAGGTGGTTTGCTTGGGCGTGGTGGCCAAACTGCTCTTGGACTCGCCGTAGGTCACAAACCCTTTGACGACCTTGGCATCGTATGAGCCACCCAGCATCCAAACGGTTTTGGTAGAGCCATCGGCAAACACGCTGGTGTTCGGGTTGGTCAACTGGTCACGCTCGTAGTAGGCCGTCAAGCCCAGCGGACCAGCGGCATACATCAGGTTACCGCCAATGTTCTTCTTACCGGCCACGCCGGTCAATGCATAGTGGATGTTGGCACGGAGCCCGCCCATGGTGGGTGTGGAGTACAGCACTTCGCTGGACCAACCGGTGTCAGACGGGTTGTTGCGAGCAAACCGGGTACCCAGGTTGACGTTGTTGTGAATGATGAGAGGCGAAAAGCCGAAAGAGTCGCCCAGCGGATTGAACAGCACCGTCGGCAAAAAGTTGGGAGCCAGTCCACGCCCCAGCATCACGGTGCCAAACCCACCTGCCAGGCTGACGTTGGCATCGCGCGAAAACAGGTTGTCACCGTTGAAACGGCCCTGTGAGCCTGTGTCGAGGCGAAAGAACCCGGTGAAAGCCACGTTGGCTTTCAGACCGCCACCCAGGTCCTCTGTGCCACGCATGCCGAACCACGAAGTGGTCATGCCACCTGTGCCCATTTTGTTGGCACGCGTGGCATCGCCTGCCATTTTCACGGAACCCACGTACGCATCTGCCAGCCCCATCAGCTGCACATTGCTCTGTGCCATAGCACCCGCAGACACTGCCAAACAAGCCAAACCAAGCCATGCCTTTTTCATGATTTCTCCAGTGAGTTGAAAGACTGGATTAATCAGCAAGTACTGTGCCGCCTCTTCTTGGTGCAGCATGCATGCAATGGTCAGGCGGTGGAAATTCCATAGATTGAAGCGCTTGGCATCAGGTATTGCCCATGTGATCCGGGGTCGGCGAACACCGAAACCACGGGTTGTTCGGCAAGCACGTTGCCAAAAATGGTGGCGATGGATACATCTGCGGCATCCCGACCGGTGCCAATTCGTATGAAACCCAACGGTATGGCAGTACCTGAGGGATCGAAGATGAACCAGCGGTGGCTCAGGTAGACCTCGACATATGCATGGAAATCGGGCGGCCCCAGGACGGGATCTGCACCAAAATCGGTACCGGTGGTAAAGCGGGCGGGCATGTTCAGTGCGCGACACAAGGCAATCATCAAATGTGCAAAGTCCCGGCACACGCCAGCCCTGTCACGCAGGGTGTCCAGTGCCGATGTGGCAGAGTTGCTGCTGTTGGAACGAAAAGTCACCTGGGACTGCACCCAAGCCTGCACAGCCAGTACCCTGGCATAGCCAGGCTTATGTGACCCGAACAACTCCATCACCATGCTGCCCAAAGCATCCGATTGGCAGTACCGACTGGGATATAGATAGGGCAAAACGGGCAGCGGCAGTTGGGCAACCGGCACTTCCTGCAGTTCAGCAGTCAGTGCGAGGTGGTGATTGATGTCCACCGTTGCGGTGTATGTCAGCTTCAGCGGGCCGGGCGAAGCATGCAACCTCAGTGTGCGATTGTGCGTAACGCCATCGATACCCTGTTCACACGTACCCATCGGTGCGATCACCAACTGCTCAGCCGAAACCGTTTGCAATGACGTGTAAGCAGCCTGGATGTTGAAAACGAAGTCGGCACCGGTGTGCAGCACCTGATAGGCCAATGCGATCCGGACGTTCAGATGAACCATAAAACCAATCGTTAGGTATGACGCGCAGTTAAAGCAATTTGCGTACCTTTCAACCTAACACGGGTGAAAAGTCACTGAAACAACGGCAGCGTGCCAAGATCAAAGTTGCCCACATTCGGGAACACGGTAGGCAGATCGGACACCGGCACGCCGAACCAGGTGGCAAGCGCAGCACCCAGTTGGTCAACACTCGTGGTAGGCAGCAGGCGACCTTGGCCCACATCGTCAGGCCCATTGACCGCCATCGAGGGCAGCTTACCGTAAAACTGCTGACCTGCCACTGCACCACCCAATACAAAGTGATGGCTGCCCCAGCCATGATCGGACCCGTCGCCATTGCTCGTCAGCGTGCGGCCAAAATCAGACGCTGTAAAGGTTGTGACCTGACTGGCCACGCCCAATTCAACTGTAGCCGCGTAAAAGCTGCTGATGGCCTCTGACACGTTGGTCAGCAGCCCAGGATGCTGGGTCAGCAAGTTGTCATGCAGGTCAAAGCCACCCAACGACACAAAGAACACCTGCCGCTTTGTGCCCAAGGCATTTCGTGCCGCGATGGTGCGCGCGACCATTTGCAGTTGCGTCGCCAAGGGGTTGGCGCTGTTGAAGGCAGTGGTCAGGGTCGGTGCAGCGGCCAGGCCGGCAGAAAGTTGCGCCTCGGCCTGCACAGCCCGCTTCATGATGCGGGCATGCTCGGCCTCCATCCAATGATTGCTGGTTGCCTGGGTCAGCGTCTGCAAGGCCTGAGACACCGCAGGCGAGCCAAACGAGTTGCCCGTTGTAGCGCTGAGTTTCACAGCGCCAGTGGAGCTGACCTGGTATTGCACCGCTTGCTGGCCTGACATGAACACGGCATTGCCCGAGACATTCATGCAGGTAAACGTGCTGGTGGCATTGTTGGCCAAAAACAGGTCACCCAGGCGTCCACCCCAGCCGGACGTGGACCCTTCGGCAAGGCTGGACTGCCAGATGGACTGCTGGTCGTTGTGCGAAAAAAGTTTGGGCGGCAGGGGCACGCTCTTGGCGTAGTACTGAGCAAGCGTGGTAGGCACCACCAACGGCCCCACATTCAGCACCACGCCCATGCGACCTGCGTCAAACAGGCTTTTCAGGCCCGTCAACTGCGGTGCCAGGCCCATTTGTGAGCTGGACGGCAACGCCGTTCGGGGGTTCAGAGCCAGCAACTGGTCACGCGGCGTAGCCAGGCTGGCGCGAATGCTGGTGTAAGTGGCGTGTGTGGCTGCATCAAACGGCACCACCGTGTTGTTGTGATCGTTCGCGCCATACAGGAACACGCAAACCAGCGCTTTGTAGTCGTTCACAGTTGTGGCAGCAGCCGCCTCGCCCATGGCTGCCAGCGACAACGCCCAGGGCGCTGCCACACCAGCAGCGGACAACGCCGCACCACGGCGCAGGAACTCCCGCCGCTGGAGAGTGGACACGCCTTGCTGCACCCGATGAACCGACGAATTGGAATGTGACACTGGGTACTCCTGTCTGGAAACAGAGTCTGGTCGCTCACTTTTGCGCCAGATACTCGGGCGAGCACATGATCAGCCAGACGGTGGCGCAGATTCGGTTAATGCGATTGACTTCCGTGCTGACAGGCATGCTGGCAACTGCTGCAGTGACGGTGGCCCGAGAAACTGCACCCAACTGACCCGCTGCCAGCAAACTGTTCAGGGCATCGAACAGCGCGGGTGCGTCACCCGCCAGGGGCAGCCAAGGCGTGTAATCGGCCTTGACCTCTCCCACACCGTTACCGATGACGGTGCGCATCCAGTTGGCGTAGCCCACCACGGTGGACTCGTTGGTGATCTGAAATTCGGGTGCCACAAGGCCTGCCGAGCCCAGTGGCGTACCGGGTGGCACGTAACCCGGCCGGAAAAAGTTGAAAACCGAGGGCGATCTCAAGGGGCTTTGCCCGAGGCGCGTCGATGCGCTGGAGGTATTCCCCACGTTCCATTGCCCCAAAGGCGACGATGCGTTGAACGTCCTGGCCCATTGCACCAGTCGCAAAATCGGCTCGCGCAGCTTGCCACTCCCCGGCTGTGTCGATGGTGTTCGGGCCTCCACGTCCATCAACACTGCCCGCACCACGGCTGTCAGGTCACCACGGACACCCTGCCCATTGTTCGCAAATGCAGCCGCCACACGGCTCACATAGGCCAGGCTGGGGTTGCTGCTCACCAACCTCTGGATGAGCTGCCGCCCGATGAAAGGCCCCACGTTCGGATGATTGGCCAGGGTGTCAAGCGCAATCCCCAACTCACCCACGCCATCTGTGCCGGCAGGCAGATTCACACCCAGAAAAGACTTGGCTTCAGGCGAATGGCGGCTGGCGCTGAACGCCATGGGCCGCGCGGCGTGGTCGGGCACCGATGCACTCGGCCGGTCATAGTCCCATCCGGTGAACACACGGGCCAGCCCCCGGATGTCGTCTTGCGTATAACTGTCAACCGGCGCGCCATTCACTGTCTGGACCGAACCGTCAGGGTTGAGCTTGTGCAAGCCAATTGTTAAAAGCTGCATCACCTCGCGGGCGTAGTTTTCGTCAGGCTCGCGGCCTTTGCCGTCGGCTTTCTGGTTGCCGCGCATGTTCAGGTACACGCCCATTCCAACCGACAGCGTGACGGCTTCCAACAATTGCCGGTAGTTGCCAAAGGCATGGGCTTCCAGAATGTCCAGGTAGTTGGCCGCGACCATGCCACGCCAGCTCACCGGAAGACCATCCATGGAGATGACAAAAATTTCGCTCAGTGCGAAAGCCACCCTTTGGCGCAGCACATCGGGGGAGGACATCAGTTTGCGCCAGATCGTGTTGTCCACCCCTGAGAAGTTGAACAGATTGGTGGAGACGGCATACCCGTTTGCGACCATCCAGTCCCAATGCGACTGCCCCCTCGGCATGGCCATCTGTTCGTTCAACCAAGCCTCGAAGCCCTTGCTCTGCACGGCTGCCACCTCAGCAGAAGTCCCACCGAATGCAGCCTGACCGAGAAACCGGGCTGCTTCCAAGGCGGTGACGGGCGCCAGGGTAGCGGGTGCCGGAGAAGATGGTGGAGGGCTGCTGCCCCCAACACTTCCACCAGCTGAGCCACCGCCGCTGCCCTCGTTGATTGCTGTGCTACCTGCTCCGCCACCTCCACACCCGGCCAGCCCAACGACAGCGCCCATGTAAACACGTGATGGGATCTCGACCGAACCTGACGGAGTAATCGGCGCAGCTATTGCGCCAAAAGTACCTGGGGTGGGATGAGCCGGACGAACCTCTGTGTCAGTAACCATGTTTCCAAGGACCGTTCCGGCGACTGGTACGGTCAACCTCCTGACAGGCATTACAACAAACACAAGGCACCATTCATCCGCATCAGACGACCGTCGGTCTGATTGACAGATCGGAAACCGTGCCGCATGACATTGGCGCAATGCCCTCGCGGTCTTTCATGCAAGTGCCCGGGATTTCATGCTAAAAAGCAGCCAAACCAACCTGTCACACTCGCCCGGAACACCCATGCATTCGCGACGGCCCACGCTCCTGGCCATAGACGACGGCCCTGTCAACCTGATGCTGCTCAAAGCCATCTTCGAGCGCGACTGCGACGTCTACACGGCCGACTCGGGCGCAACCGGCCTGGCATTGGCCGCTCAATTGAAGCCGGATGCCATCCTCCTCGATGTGATGATGCCCGAGATGGACGGGTTCGAGACCTGCCAGCGCATCAAAGCCGATCCGTCGCTGCAATCCATTCCGGTTGTATTCATCACCAGCCAGAACGACACCGATTCTGAAACCCGGGGTCTTGCACTGGGCGCAGCAGACTACCTCACCAAACCGCTCAAAGCCAGCGTGGCGCGCCTGCGCGTTGCCAACCTGCTGGAACGCGAAAGCCTGCGCAAACAGGTCGAAGCCCAGCGGGACCTGCTGGAGTTGCAGATGCGCCAGCGTGAGCGCAGTGACGAACAACTGCGGCTGGCTGCCAACGTATTTGCCCATGCTGCAGAGGGGATCTTCATCACCGACCTGGGCGGCAAGATCGTTGAAGTCAATGCGGCGTTCACCCACATCACCGGCTACAGCCGTGAGGATGTGCTGGGGCGCACGCCGAACATCCTCAGCTCGGGCAGACAGGACAAAGCCTTTTACGCAGCCATGTGGCACAGCCTGACACTGACCGGCCATTGGCACGGCGAGGTGTGGAACCGGCGCAAAGACGGCGAGGTGTACGCCGAGATGCTGACCATCAGCACCGTGCGCAATGCACATGGCGGTGCAGAGCACTATGTGGCCTTGTTTTCAGACATCACGGCCGTCAAGGCGCACCAGAGCCAACTGCAACACATTGCACACTTCGACGCCCTGACCAATCTGCCCAACCGCGTGCTGTTGAGCGACCGCATGCGCCAAGCCATGGCGCAGACGCAACGGCGCAACGTGCTGCTGGCGGTGGCCTACATCGATCTGGATGGTTTCAAGCGCATCAACGACCAGCACGGGCACGATGTGGGCGACCAGTTGCTGGTGGCCCTGGCCCAACGCATGAAGCCCATACTGCGCGAAGGCGACACACTCGCCAGGCCGGGTGGCGACGAGTTTGCAGCGGTGCTGGTGGACTTGCCCGAAGTGGCCGACAGCGTGCCCATGCTGACCCGGATGCTGGAAGCCACCGCCCAGCCTGTGCAAGTGGGTGAACTGACCTTGCAGCTGTCAGCCAGCATAGGCGTGACGTTTTTCCCACAGAACGAAGATGTCGATGGTGACCAGTTGCTGCGCCAGGCCGATCAGGCCATGTACCAGGCCAAGCTCGCGGGCAAAAACCGTTACCACGTGTTTGACAGTGAGCAGGACAGAACCGTTCGCGGGCATCACGAAAGCCTGGACCGCATCCGTCAGGCCCTGTCCAACGGGGAATTTGTGCTGCACTACCAACCCAAAGTCAACATGCGAACGGGCAAGGTCGTGGGGGCTGAGGCGCTCATACGCTGGCAACATCCGGAACGAGGCTTGTTGGCACCCGGCGTGTTCCTGCCCGTGATCGAGGACCATCCGCTGTCCATTGACGTCGGCAACTGGGTGATCGACACCGCCCTGACCCAAATGGCTGCGTGGCGGACCGAAGGCCTGCTGGTGCCTGTGAGCGTCAATATCGGTGCCCGCCAACTGCAGGACCCGCAGTTTGTGGCCAAACTGACGCGTCACCTTGCCACCCACCCCAGCGTACCGGCAGCCGATCTCGAATTGGAGTTACTGGAGACCAGTGCGCTCGAAGACATGGCTCACGTGTCACAGACTATCGAGGCCTGCAAACAACTGGGCGTGCACTTTTCGCTGGATGACTTCGGCACCGGCTACTCATCACTCACCTACCTCAAACGCCTGCCCGTCGGCTTGCTCAAAATCGACCAGAGCTTTGTGCGAGACATGCTTGACGATCCCGATGACCTTGCCATCCTGCACGGCGTGGTGGGGCTGGCCCGAGCATTCGACCGCCGCGTGATCGCCGAGGGCGTGGAAACCGTTGAACACGGCGAAATGCTGTTGCAACTGGGCTGCGAGCATGCCCAAGGTTATGGCGTGGCCAGGCCCATGCCCGCAGACAAACTTGTGCAGTGGGTGTCGACCTGGCGTCCGGACCCGCTGTGGCAACGCGCAGCTCCTGTGCCCCAGGGCGTACTGCCCATACTCACCGCTTGCGTCGAGCACAGGGCTTGGGTCAATGCGATGGAAGCTTTTTTTGCAGGTGAGCGCAGCACCCCACCACCGCTCGACCCGACACAATGCCTGTTTGGCCAATGGCTGGCGCAGACCGACCAGTTGTCGGGTGCCCCGCAAAGCACACTGGATGCCATCGACAGCGTCCACCACAAGCTGCACCACACCGCCGCAGCCCTGTGCGAACGCCATGCCGAACGCACCGACCCGTCCTCCCATGTGAACATGCTGCCCCTGCATGCCCTGAGCGCCGAGCTGGTCGCATTGCTCAAAGCGCTGATCAGCCAGTTCAACACCCCGGCCTGATGGCCGACATCCCACTCAACATGATGCCCGTCACAAGCCGCAGCCTGCTCATCGAGCAGGCGCACTGCATTGCCACGTTTGACAGCACCCAGACCACCAGCGGCAAGGAGTGGCGCGATGCCAGCCTGTTCATTCGCGACCACCGCATCGAGTGGGTAGGCCCGGCTGATGAACTGCCCACCCAATGGGCTGCAGAACACGCCACCAACGTGGCGAATGGCCGGGGTGAAACACTGAACGCGCGGGGCCATTTGGTCACGCCCGGTCTGGTCAACACCCACCACCACATGTACCAAAGCCTGACCCGCGCCGTCCCTACGGTGCAGGATGCCGAGCTGTTCGGGTGGCTGCAAGGGCTCTACCCCATCTGGGCAGGCCTGACGCCCGAAATGGTGCATGTCAGCACACAGGTGGCCATGGCCGAGTTGCTGCTGAGTGGCTGCACCACCAGCAGCGACCACCTCTACATCTACCCCAATGGCGTGCGGCTGGACGACAGCATCCATGCTGCGCAGGAAATCGGCATGCGCTTTGTGGCCACACGCGGCAGCATGAGCGTGGGCCAGTCACAAGGCGGCCTGCCCCCCGACCGCGTGGTGGAAAACGAAGACGCCATCCTGAAAGACACGCAGCGCCTGGTCGAACAGCACCACCGCACCGAACACGGCAGCATGACCAACGTGGCCGTGGCCCCGTGCAGCCCGTTCAGCGTCAGCCGCGACCTGATGCGCGTGAGCGCCGAGCTGGCCCGCGCTCACGGCACCCGCCTGCACACCCACCTGGCCGAAAACGACCACGACCTGGCCTACAGCCGGGAAAAGTTCAACTGCACGCCCACCCAATATGCGCAAGACCTGGGATGGCTGGGCACCGACGTGTGGCACGCCCACTGCGTGAAGCTGGACGACGACGGCATCAGCCTGTTTGCCGCCACACGCACCAGCGTGGCCCATTGCCCGTGCAGCAACATGCGGCTGGCCAGCGGCATCGCCCCGGTTCGCAAGATGCTCAATGCCGGTGTATCGGTAGGCCTGGGCGTGGACGGCAGCGCCAGCAACGATGCCGCCCACATGGTGAACGAAGCCCGCCAGGCCCTGCTGCTGGCCCGCGTGGGCCGCGCCCTGCAGCCGCCCGAAACCCGCACCGACCCTGCCACAGGCGAGCGACGCAGCTTCTTCGGCTGCGACCTGGGGCCCGCCGACATGACCACCCGCGACGCGCTGCACATGGCCACACGGGGCGGCGCAGAGGTGCTGGGCCGCGCCCATGACGTGGGCCACGTCGCGCCCGGCATGTGTGCCGATGTGGTGCTGTGGGACCTGCGCACCCTGGGCTTTGCGGGTGGTGCCGTGCACGACCCCGTGGCCAGCCTGCTGCTGTGCGCCAGCCCGCAGGCGGCCTACACGGTGGTCAACGGCAAAGTGGTGGTGCGAGAGGGTCAGCTCGCCACAGTGGACTTGGGGTCCCTGCTGGAGAGGCACAACCGGCTGGCCCGGTCATTGATCGACCCAACTTGATACATCGAAAAAAATAGCTACAAAGCCAATGAAATCAAGCGATCAAACCTGATTTTATTATGCAAACAGCCCACATGAGCATCGACGCGACCCCGTTTGTGGCCATAGTTACCGCCATGCTTGCTCAATCCATGCAGCCGACCACCAGGTCACCCAAGTCTGTGGTCGGTTAGGTGCACCGCAGCCAGCGACACTCGGCCCGTCAAACCAGTTGCATCTCGGGTACGTCGGCCGGCACGATCAGCTTGGCCTGTGTGGCCGCCAGCACGTCATCCACGCTGACACCGGGCGCACGCTCCTGCAGCACCAGCCCCTCGTCAGTGGGTTTGAGCACCGCCAGATCGGTGACGATCAGATCGACCCGGCGGGCAGAGGTCAGGGGCAAAGTGCAGCGCGAGAGGATTTTGGACTCACCCTTGGCCGCATGCTGCATGGCCACCACCACTTTGGCCGCACCGGTCACCAGGTCCATGGCCCCGCCCATGCCAGGCACCATCTTGCCGGGCACTTTCCAGTTGGCCAGGTGGCCCAGTTCATCAACCTGCAACCCGCCCAACACCGTCATGTCCAGGTGCCCGCCCCTGATGAGGCCAAAGCTCATCGCGCTGTCGATGCTGGCCGCACCCGGCACGGCGGACACAAAACCGCCGCCTGCATCGGTCAGGTGCGGGTCTTCCATGCCCTCTGGCGGACGGGCGGCCAGGCCGATGACCCCGTTCTCAGCCTGGAAAAACACACCGAGGCTGGGTGACACAAACGTGGCCACCATGGAGGGCAGGCCAATGCCCAGGTTGACCAGCATGCCCGGTTTGATCTCCTGGGCAACGCGTTTGGCAATCAGTTTTTTTGCTTCCATGACCAGACCTTTTCAGTGGGTGCGCAACAGCAGGTGATCAACCAGCACGCCAGGGGTTTTGACCGCATCGGGCGGGATCACACCCACGGGCACGATGCTCTCGGGCTCGGCTATCACCGTCTTGCCAGCCAATGCAATGATGGGGTTGAAGTTGTGCGCCGTCAGCGTGTAGCTGAGGTTGCCCACGTAGTCGGCCTGCCAGGCACCCACGAGCGCAAAGTCGGCCTTCAGCGGGGTCTCCACCAGGAAACGCTTGCCCTGAACCTCGACCACCTGCTTGCCCTCTTCCACCTCGGTGCCCAGGCCGGTGGGTGTCAACACCCCGCCCAGCCCCATGCCACCGGCGCGGATGCGCTCGATCAGCGTGCCCTGCGGCACCAGTTCGACGTCGATTTCACCCGAAATCATCTTGGCCTGCGTCTCGGGGTTCAGGCCGATGTGCGACGCGATGACGCGCTTGACCAGGCCCGCAGAAATGAGCTTGCCAATGCCTTTGCCGGGCATGGCGGTGTCGTTGGCGATAACGGTCAGGCCGCCCACGCCGCGCTCCACCAGCGCGTCGATCATGCGGTGGGGCGACCCCACGGCCATGAAGCCACCGATCATCAGGCTGGCCCCTTGCGGCACCATGGCCGCAGCGGCATCCGGTTTCAATGCACCTTTCATGTGTTCTCCTTGAGTTGATCCAAGCCCACCGCCGATCGGGCGGCACGGGCAATCACGAGTTCTTCGTTGGTGGGCACCACCATCACGGTGGTGCGTGCCAGGTCCGACGAAACGACCGTGGCATGTTGCGCATTGCGGGCATGGTCAATTTCAATGCCCATCCAGGCCAGTCGCTCGCAGATGCGTGCGCGGATGAGCGAAGAGTTCTCGCCAATACCACCACAGAACACCAGCGCGTCGATGCCGCCCAGCGCCGCCGCCATGGCACCCACTTCGCGCTGGCAGCGGAAGACAAAGTAGTCAATCGCCTGCGCCGCTTCGGGTGTGCCCGCTGCCTCCAGCGTGCGCATGTCGTTGGACAGGCCCGACAGCCCCAGCAGGCCTGAGCGCTTGTAAAGCAAGTCTGAAATGTCGGCAGCAGACATCTGGCGCTGGTCCATCAGGTACAGCAGCACACCGGGGTCGAGCTGGCCACAGCGCGTGCCCATGGGCAGGCCATCGAGCGCGGAAAAGCCCATGGTCGAGGCCACTGACCGACCCGCCTGGATGGCGCACATCGACGCGCCATTGCCCAGATGGGCCACCACCACCTTGCCTTCAGCCAGTTGCGGGGCATCGCGCAGCAGCACGCCCGACACGTACTCGTAGCTCAGGCCGTGGAAGCCATAGCGCCGCACCCCCTCGTCGTAAAGCGCGCGCGGAAGGGCAAACGCGTCGTTCACCCACGGGTGGTTGCGGTGGTACGCGGTGTCAAAGCAGGCCACCTGCGGCACCTGCGCAAACGCTTCGCGCGCAGAACGGATGCCCGCGAGGTTGTGTGGCTGGTGCAACGGGGCAAACGGCGCAAACCCTTCCAGTTGCGCCAGCAACGCATCGTCAATCAGGGTGGGCGCCGCAAACTTGGGCCCGCCATGCACCACGCGGTGCCCGACGGCCAGCAAGCTGAGGTCGGGCCATTCGGCACGCAAACTGCCCAGGACGGTGCGCAGGGCACCCACATGCGTGCCCAGGTCGCCACCCGCCGCTGCCAGTGGCGTGCCATCACTACGCCTGAGACGGTTGGTGCCGTTGGGGCCGATGCTGTCCACCAGTCCGCTGGCCAGCGGTGTGTCGCCCTGCGCCGGGAACAGCGCCACCTTCAGCGACGAGGAACCGGCATTCAGTGTCAGAACTGCCTGCGTCATGCCTGGCCCCCGGCCAGATGGTGCAAAGCGGCCACTGCGCACGAGGCCAAGCGCGACATGGGGCTGTCAGAGCGGGAATTGAGGATCACCGGCACCTTGGCACCCAACACCAGCCCTGCACCTTCCGCATGGCTGACGTAGGCGAGCTGTTTGGCCAGCATGTTGCCGGCATCAAGGCCCGGCACCACCAGAATGTTGGCGCGCCCCGCCACCTTGCCCTTGAGCCCTTTGGTGCGTGCTGCACCCAGATCCACCGCGTTGTCCATGGCCAGGGGGCCTTCAACATGTCCGTTGCGAATTTGCCCACGATCGGCCATTTTGGACAGCAGCGCCGCGTCGATGGACGACTGGATGGCGGGGTTGACGGTCTCGACCGCGCTGAGCACGCCGACACGCGGCTCCATGCCCAGCGAACGGGCCAGGTCGATGGCGTTCTGGCAGATGTCTACCTTGGTGGCCAGATCAGGCGCGATGTTGATGGCGGCATCGGTCACCATGATGGGTTCGGCCTGTCCGGGCACATCCATCACAAACACGTGTGTGAACCGGCGGCCCACGCGCAAACCGGTGCCTTTTTCCAACATGGGCTTGAGCAGGTCATCGGTGTGCAAGTGCCCTTTCATCACGGCGGCCACGCGGCCCTCGTGCACCAGTGCACAGGCCTTGGCAGCGGCTGCCTGGTCATCGGACACGTCGATCAGTTCAATCCCCGACAGGTCCTCACCCAGCTCGGCTGCGGTCGCCTCGATGGCAGCCGCCTTGCCTATCAGGATGGGGGTGATGATGCTTTCGCGCATGGCCAGCAACGCGCCGCCCAGCGAATTAGCATCGTCCGGGCACACCACCGCGACCGGCAAAGCCGGCAAGGGTTTGGCACGGGCCAACAGCGCCTCGAAATGCCGGTGCCGCTGCACGATGAGGCCGGGCAGTTCCACACTGTCCAACTCGTACTTTTCCTGCGGGGCCAGCACCTCGGCTTCGCCCGTCAGAATCCATGCGCCGTCCGTCAGGCGTCGGATGCGGGTGCCCAGCCTGACCGTGCCGTCGGCCTGCTTGTCCAGCACCTCGACCGAGCACACCAGTTCTTCACCCGCATGGGCACGTTCGTGAAAATCGATCACCTGCCGCTTGTACAGCGTGCCTGCACCGGGCAACTGGGTGCCCAGTACGGCAGAAATGAGCGAGGCCACAAACATGCCCGGTGCGACACGTTCGGTGCGCCCGTCGCCGTCCAGGTCGCTGTCGCGCAGGTGCATGGGGTTGTGGTTGCCCGACACGGCGGCAAACACATACAGGTCGTCCGCCGTCACCAGGCGGCGCAGTTCAGCTTTGTCGCCGGGTTCCAGTTCGGCAAACGTTCGGTTGATCAACAGCATGTCAGCGAGCCTCCAAGCCACCATTGTGCACCGCAGCAGACTTGCTTCTGCGGCTCGTTGGGCGCTTTCGCGCAGGCGCTGCGGCTTCGGTGGGCGCTTCACTGTGCGCGCGCGCCGGCACCAGCGGGCACACCGGCACATCGTTCACATCTGTGTCCAAACCCAGCACCTCCCGCATGCTCTGCAGCAACGCCACCGTGTGCGGTGCCATCTCTGCCACCGCACCAGGCACAAACTGCACCACTTGCGTGGCCAGTTCACGCTCTGCGGCCTCGGGCAGCAGCTTGGGCAAGGTTTCCAGGGCCTGCTCAGGGTCAAACGTGGCAATCAGTGTCTGCTGGTGAATCAGCACCGCCCGACGCGCTGCTCCCAGAGAGGCAAACGGCTCGAACTGGGTCAGCAAACGGCTGGAACGCTCCAGCCGATCTCGTCTGACCTGCCCCCGGTTGTCTGCCAACAGCACCAGCATGCGCACCACCGCTTCGGCAAAACCGCCCTGGTCAACCGCGTAGAGCGCCTGGGTGACTTCAGGCAGGGTGCGCAGCTCATCGACGCTCTTGAGTGTGCGACGCGTCTCGTGCGAGCGTCCGAAACTGGCTGCCCAAGGCGTGCCCCACATGGCATAGAACGAAAGTTCGTAAGCCATGTCACGGGCGTCGCGCATGAGGTCGATCGCTTGCTGGGTGCCGTCCACCCAGAGAGATTCGGCCGCCAGAAACGGATTGTCAGCCGCGGCCTTGTTGCGGCCCTGGCGAACGGTATCTGCCGTTTGCGCCATGTGCTTCATCAAAGGGTTGCGCGATGACATCAGTGCCCGGCTGACGCGCTGCGGATGGAACGCCCGGCTCATTTCGGCCGTGGTGGGCGTGACCATGGACTTGACCACCGGTCGCACCAGGCCGTCGTACAACTGCGCCTGAATCTCTGAGGCACGCGCCACGGCAGCGAACGGACGTTCGTCATGGTGGCCATCGTCCAACGCCCGGATGTCGTCCAGCGTACGCTCGACAAACCCCACCGTGAAATGCTTGTGGCCATCGGTTTCGGTGATGTCCTCGATGACCATCTCGTACAGGCCCGGTGCCAGCGCCTCGATGGTCTTGAGCGTCGAGGTCATCTCGGAATGCTCTTTGTTGGCAATCTGCGAGGACACGAAAATGCCCAGGTGACCCACCTGGTCGTGCACCATGTAGACGATGCGCTGGCCCCGGATGCGGATTTCTCCCACATCGGCATAGGTTTCGGCAATCCAGTTCAGCGCCTGCTGTGGCGGGGTGATGTTGTCACCGTGGCTGGCAAACACAATGATGGGCGCGCGGATAGCTTTCAGGTCCACCGGGCGACCGGGCTCGATGCGAGCCTCGTTCTTGACCAGCCGGTTGCCCACAAACAGTTGCTCGACGATCCAGCGGATCTCGGCCTCGTTGAGCAAAAAGAAGCCTCCCCACCAGGTTTCGAAGTCCAGAAACGCCTCGTCGCCTTTGTCGATGTCACGGAACAGGTCGGTGTATTTGCGGTACAGCGTCCGGCCAGGGTTGAGCAGTTCGAAGTTCTGCACCAGGTGCGCCCCGTCGAAAATCCCACCACCCAGGTCGGCCAGCAACATGGGAATCCAGGTGCCGCCCAGCACCCCGGCGTTGTAGCGCATAGGGTTCTGCCCCACCTTGCCCGCCCAAGGGGCGACGGGCGCACCGTTGATGACGATGGGGCCGGTCAGGTCAGGGTTGGTGGCAGCCAGCAGCAGCGTGGCCCAACCGCCCTGGCAGTTGCCGACCACGATGGGCTTGGACGCATGGGGGTGAAGGCGCATGACCTCGCGCACGAACGCCGCCTCGCTGCGGGTCACGCTGGAGATGTATTGCCCCGGCTCGGGCTCGCGGTGGAAGGCAACGAAGTACACCGGGTGGCCTTCGCGCAGCGCCACACCCACCTGGCTGTCGGCCTTGAAGCCGCCAATACCCGGCCCATGGCCGGCACGCGGGTCGATAACGATGTAGGGGCGGCGCACATCGTCCACCGTCACGCCTGCAGGCGGCAGGATGCGCAGCAACATGTAGTTGGACGGCACGGGCAGTTCGCGCCCGTCCATGACCACTTCGTAGTCGTAATTCAGCACCGGCGGGCAACCTGCTTCTTCGTGCGAGAGGAAGATGTCGCCCCGCTTGCGCAGGGTGTCAAGCGTGAGCACGCCACGCTCGAGGGCATCGCGCAGATATTCGGCCCAGGCCAGCATCAGCTTGCCTTTGGCGCTTTCGGCAGTCACCCCGGCGATCAGTTCCTGTGTCTGCTCGACAGCCTGGCGCGTGCGGGTACCATGCTCGGCCTGCATGCGGTTGGCGTGCGTGGACGCCGCCTCGACAACGATCTGCTGGATGGTGGACGACTTGTCCACTTTGCCCTGCACCGACCTGACCTGCCTGCTCATGAAGTGCGCAGCATCGCCCTCGGGACGGGGAACGTGGTGAAGGCGTGTGGGGTCAAAAAAATCGAAAATGTTTGCCATGAAACTGGCCCTTTGGTAACTGAAGCGCTTGTGCGCTGATGAATCCGAGTGTGTGCCAAGTGTGTGGCAACAACATGTCAATTTGCTGACCACCCACCCTAAAACAGCCTGAAAATCAACCAACAGTCATCAATTGGTCGCGTTCGCACGGCAAGATAGGCGTTTTGCACCTTCATCCTCCGAAAATCCCATGTCCGATCAAAACCCGACCCCTTCTCAAAACGACCCCCTTCCGAAAGTCTGGGATGAAAACGCCCGCATAGGCGACATGCTCAAAGGCAAGCGCGGCCTGGTGGTCGGTGTGGCCAACGGCGACAGCATTGCCTTCGGCTGCGCTGCCAAGCTGCGCGCATTTGGCGCCGACATTGCCCTGACCTACCTGAACGACAAGGCCAAACCCCACGTGGAGCCCCTGGCCCGCCAGATCGATGCCGACGTGCTGTTGCCACTGGACGTGATGCAACCGGGCCAGATGCAAGCCGTGTTTGATCACCTGAAGGCGCATTGGGGGACGCTGGACTTCGTCATCCACTCCATCGCTTTCGCACCCAAGAACGACCTGCACGGGCGCATTGTCGATTGCTCGCAGGCGGGATTCCTGCAAGCCATGCAAGTGTCATGCCATTCATTCATCGAAATGGCGCACCTGGCCGAGCCCATGATGAACCCGGGCGGTGCTCTCATCACCATGAGCTACTACGGGGCGGACAAAGTGGTGCGCAACTACAACATGATGGGGCCGGTGAAATCGGCGCTGGAATCCAGCGTGCGCTACATGGCGCACGAACTGGGCGAGCGTGACATCCGCGTGTTTGCCGTCTCACCCGGCCCGCTGCGCACGCGGGCGGCATCCGGCATTGGCCATTTCGACGAGCTGATCGACATGGCCGTCAGCCGCTCGCCCGGCCGCCGTCTGGTGGACATTGCCGAGGTGGGCCGCGTGGTGGCCTTCCTGGTCGGTGGCGGCGCAACGGGCATGACCGGGGATGTGATTTACGTCGACGCAGGCCTGCACAACGTTGCCTGAACGGCAGAGCTGGGCAGCACACAAAACCTGCCATCTGCGTGCAACCTGGCAACCGCCGACAATGCACGCATGAAACACCACCTGTCCACCTACTTTTTCCGTGGCCTCATCACGTTTCTGCCCGTCGGCCTGACGGTGTATGCACTGGTGCTGCTGGTGTCCTGGCTGGAAGGTATTGCCATGCACCTGCTGCGCCCGTTGATAGGCAGCTTTTACCTGCCAGGGCTGGGCATCGTGCTGGGCGGGGCAACCATCCTGCTGCTGGGCTTCCTGGTTTCGCAGCCCTTCATGGGCCGACTGCTGGGGTGGATGGAGTTGCCCTTCACCAACGTGCCGGTCGTCAAAAGCATCTATTCGTCGCTGAAGAGTTTTGCAGACTACTTCGCGCCCCACGAACGCGATGCCCAGCAAGTGGTGCTGCTGAAATCGCCAGACGGCGAACTGTCCATCGTGGGCCTGGTGACGCGCCAGTCACTCAAAGACCTGCCAGTGGGCGCGGACACCCAGAGCCACGTTGCCGTTTACCTGCCAATGGGTTACATGATTGGCGGGTACACCATGTTCGCACCCCGCAGTTGGCTGCATCCCATGGCCATGTCGGTGGAAGACGCCATGCGGTACTCGTTGGTGGCGTGGATGGGCAACGCAAAGCCTTCACCGCCCTCAGGATCATCCAACCGCCCAGGAACAAACTGAGTAAAAACAGTAGCTACAGAATAATATTCAGAAAGCATTGAAGGCAATTTTGGTTTTAAACCTCACACCATCACCATGACACACCCCACCGACTACACCCCGCCCCGCGTCTGGACTTGGGATCAGGCCAACGGCGGCCAGTTTGCCAACATCAACCGCCCCATTGCCGGGCCCACGCACGACAAGGCACTGCCGGTGGGCAAGCACCCGCTGCAGCTCTATTCGCTGGCCACGCCCAACGGCGTGAAAGTGACCGTGATGCTGGAAGAGCTGCTGGCCGCCGGCCACGCTGGGGCCGAGTACGACGCATGGCTCATCCGCATCCACCAGGGCGACCAGTTCGGCAGCGGTTTTGTGGAGGTGAACCCCAATTCCAAAATCCCCGCGCTGATGGACCGCAGCAGCCCGGAGCCCGTCCGCGTGTTCGAGTCTGGCTCCATCCTGCTGTACCTGGCCGAGAAGTTCGGTGCCTTCATTCCGGCAGGGCCGCAGCGGGTGGAATGCATGAACTGGCTGTTCTGGCAAATGGGCAGCGCGCCCTACCTGGGCGGCGGGTTTGGCCACTTTTATGCCTACGCACCCAGCAAAATGGAGTACCCCATCAACCGCTTTGCCATGGAGGTGAAGCGGCAACTGGACGTGCTCAACCGCCGCCTCGCCGAGAGCCGTTACCTTGCAGGTGACGACTATTCCATTGCCGACATCGCCACCTGGCCCTGGTACGGTGCCACGGTCAAGGGGCTGACTTACGATGCGGGCGAGTTTTTGTCGGTGCACGAATACACCCACGTCATCCGCTGGGCCGACGAGATTGCACAACGCCCTGCCGTGCAGCGCGGCCGCATGGTCAACCGCGCCACGGGCCCGCTGGCCCACCAGCTGCATGAACGGCACGATGCCAGCGACTTTGACACCCGCACGCAAGACAAACTGCAAGCCCCATGAGGCCCCAGATGCCCAACACCCGCGTCACCTCCATTGCCACCACAACCGCTGCCGTTGCTCCCACCCCCATTCAGCTGAACATGCCGTCACCCAGCGGCGAACAGCTCAAGGCCGCCCGTCTGGCGGCCGGACTCAACCAGGCCCAAGCGGCCGAACTGATGGGCTTTTCGCTGCAAACCGGCAGCCGGGGTGGCCTGCAGTCGCGCACCTGGCAGGCGCTGGAAAGCCCCACCGACGAACGCAACATGCAAGGCCCGGTGTTTGCCATGTTCCTGCTGCTGACTGGGCAGCATCCGGACTACACATTGGCGCCCAGGCAAGCTGCTCCTGTTGACCCCGCTGGCGCAACCCCGGGAAACTGAGCGATCAGCGCCACAAGCGCGGCCCACCAGGGAGGGCCGCGTACTGCTCAGCCCAGGTGTTGCCCCAAAAACCGCATGCTGCGGTCCCATGCCAGCCGGGCCCAGGCCTCGTCGTACTGCGTGGCAGGCAAACGCGCTGCGCCTTGCGCCGTTTCGTTGGCAAAAGGCGTGGTGGGCCAGGTAAAGGTGGGGCTCGTAGCGCACGCCGGCCTCGGCCAGCTTGGCGTCCAGCGCGTCGACGTTGCCAATGGCAAAAAACTGGTCTTGTGTGGCCCAGTGCGCCATCAGCGGTGCTTTGATTTGGGTGGCATCCACATACTCCAGCGGGGGCATGCCGTACCACACCACGGCCGCATCGGCCTCGGGCGTCATGGTGGATGCCAGCAGCGTCAGCGCACCACCCATGCAAAAACCCGTCACGCCCACCTTGCCACTGCCCAGCTTCAAGCCCTTGAGGTGCAGCACCGCACCGCGAATGTCCTGGCCAGCGGCCTCGCCAAAGTTCAGCCCGTCCATCAGGTGGTGGGCCTCTTCGGCTTCCACTGTCGCCTTGCCCCGGTACAGGTCCGGCACCAGTGCCGTGAAGCCAGCGGCGGCGGCTCGGTCAGCCACGCCCCTGATCTGGTCGTTCAGCCCCCACCACTCCTGAATGACCACCAGCGCCCCCACGGGGTTGGCGGCTTCAGCCAGGTAGCCCTGCACAGATTGCCCGTCGGGGCGTTGGAACGGAATCATGTGGCCCATGTGTGTCTCCTTATGTGTTGAGATGGTTGTCGGCGGGATGAATTTTGCAACCCACTGCTCATTTTGCGTGGAACTTTTCCTGATGGCTCAATGACCCGCAAAATGCACCCACACTCGACCCCGAAGCACCGCGACAGTTCAGTCCCATCACAACGCCACGCCGTGCGACACCCCCGGCCTTTGCACACAGTTGCGGGCATTCGTGGCAGCATGCGTTGAATTCAAGTTGCAAAATTTATAGCAAAAAATGATACTCATCAGGCGCTGGAGTGGTTTTTTATATATATATTTTTCGGGCGAACCGCATCACCCCTCCAACTCACCCTCGCGCCGCGCCATGCGAGCACCCACATGCACCTCGCCCCGCGCCTGGGCCAGTTCGGTCTGTCGCTGGCGTTCGGCCAGGTTGGCCTTTTGTTCGGGGGTATGCAGGTCGTGGCAGTGGGCACAGCTCACGCCCTTGACGTAGTGGGGTGAAGCTTTGTCAGCCTCGGTCAGCGGCCAGCGGCAGGCGCGGCACAGCTCCAGCGGGCCGGGCTTCAGGCCGTGGCCCACGCTCACCCGTTCGTCAAACACGAAGCACTCCCCCTCCCAGGTGCTTTGCTCCGGCGGCACCTCTTCCAGGTACTTCAGGATGCCACCTTCCAGGTGGTACACCTCGTCGAAACCACGCATTTTCATGAGCGCGGTGGATTTTTCGCAGCGAATGCCGCCGGTGCAGAACATGGCCACTTTGGTGGTCTTGACCTCGCCCGGCGCTGCGGCTTCCAGCCCCGGCTGGGCATCGAGCCAGGCGGGCAGCTCGGTGAAGGTTTTGATGTTCGGGTTGATGGCCCCCTTGAACGTGCCCACCGCCACCTCGTAGTCGTTGCGGGTGTCGATGACCACCACGTCTGGGTCGGCCAGCAAGGCATTCCAGTCCTGCGGCTTCACGTAGCGGCCCACGGTTTTGTTGGGGTCCAGTTCGGGCACGCGCAGGGTGACGATTTCCTTTTTCAGCTTCACCTTCATGCGGTAGAACGGGTGCCTGTCGCTCCACGACTCCTTGTGCGTGAGCGTGGCCAGGCGCGGGTCAGCCCGCAGATGGGCCAGCACGGCACGCACCCCGGCTTCAGGCCCGGCAATGGTGCCGTTGATGCCTTCAGGGGCCAGCAGCAAGGTGCCGCGCACCTGCTGCGCCTCGCACAGCGCCACCAACGGCTCGCGCAGACTGGCAAAATCGGGCAGGTCCACAAACCTGTAGAGGGCAGCGGTCAGAAAGCGTGGCGAAGCAGCGGCAGATGGCTCAGACATGGGCTCGTGGGGCAAATCGGTTGGGGGAGCCTGAATAATAGAGGTGCGGCACACATCCTCCCCAATGCGGGTTCGGGCGCTCCACCGGCCACACGTCAACGCCACCTTTCGAGCCCTTTCCGCTACGATGGGCAGTCAACCCGCCAGAAACGACCCACACACGAGGCTGCCTTGTGAACACGCCCGCCCCACCCGCAGAGACTGACCCCTCGAGCATGCTCGCGCAAGAGCGTCAGCTGCTCGAAGCGACCATCCAGGCCATGGGCCAAGGGTTGATGGTGATCGGGCCTGACCAGCGGGTTCGGCTGTTCAACGACCAAGCCTGCCAGATGCTCGACCTGCCCCGCGAGTTTCTGGCCACCCGCCCGCTGTTGTCCGAAGTCGTGGCCTACCAAACCCAGCGGGGTGACTTCGGCAAGGATTTTTCACAGGTCCAAACCGATGCAGCCCGTGCCTACGTGGGCTCGCTGGCCACCCAGGTGAACCGGATGCCTGTGCGCTACACACGCGTCACGACAGACGGCCGCCACATCGAAATCCAGACACACCCCATGCCCTCGGGCGACGTGGTCCGCACCTACAGCGACATCACCCCCTATGAGGAAGCCAAGAAAAAGGCAGAGGAAGCCTCCCGGGCCAAAAGCCAGTTCCTGTCGAACATGAGCCACGAAATCCGCACGCCCATGAACGGCATCCTGGGCATGGCGCACATGCTGCTGGAGCCCGACCTGACCGAGCAGGAGCGGCAAGACTACGTGCGCACCATCCTCAGTTCGGGGCAGACCCTGCTGGCGCTGTTGAATGACATACTGGACCTGTCAAAAGTGGAAGCCGGCATGCTGCAACTGGAAGCGGCAACGTTTGATGCGCAGGTGCTGCTGCGCGACACCCAGGCGCTGTTTGCCGGATCAGCCAAGAACAAACAGCTGGAACTGTGCTGCGCCTGGCACGGCACAGCCGGGCAAGCTTACCGGGCCGATGCGCATCGGCTGCGCCAGATGCTGGCCAACCTGGTGGGCAACGCCATCAAGTTCACTGCGCAAGGCAGCGTGCACATCGAGGCCACCGAACTGACGCGTGAAGGCACCGATGCGACGCTGGAATTTGCCGTCCGCGACACCGGCACAGGCATTCCTGCGGACAAACTGCCCCGGCTGTTCAAGCCGTTTTCGCAAGCGGACGAGTCCACCACACGGCATTTCGGCGGATCGGGCCTCGGGTTGTCCATTGTCAGCACACTCGCCCAGGCGATGGGCGGCGAAGCAGGCGTGGACAGCACAATTGGCCAAGGCTCGCGCTTCTGGTTCCGCATCCGGGCCGAAGTGGCCGTGGACAACGCACCCCAGGCAGACACCCATGCGTCCCCCGCGTTGCACGCCCAACCGACGGACACACCGCAAACCCTGGCCCCTGCACCGGCACTGACGGGGCGCGTGCTGGTGGTGGACGACAACCTGACCAATTGCAAAGTCATCCAGGCGTTGCTGACCAAACTGGGCTTACGGGTGAATGTGGTGCACAACGGACAAGAAGCGGTGGACGCCATCACGCAAGGCCCACCCGAATGCCGGCCCGATCTGGTGTTCATGGATGTGAGCATGCCTGTCATGGACGGGTACGAAGCCACCCGACTCATCCGGCAATGGGAAGCCGCTCAGCAGGTGAACGCCACGCCCGTCATCGCCCTGACAGCCAATGCCTTCGAGGACAACCGGCAGCGCTGCGCCGAAGCGGGCATGAACGACTTTCTGACCAAGCCGATTGCCGTGCCCGCCCTGAAAGCGGTGCTGGGCACCTGGCTGCCCGGAACGACAAGCTGAATAGCGGGGCCGCGCCCGGTCAGCGAGTGAGCGACAACAGGTTCACCAGCCACTCGTTCAGGTCAGCCACCTGCTCGGCGCACACCGAGTGCTCCATGGGGTAGTCGGCCCAATCGACGGCATAGCCAAGCGCCAGCAGGGTGTCGCGTGCGGCGGCGCCGCGCTCAGGCACCACCACGCTGTCGTAACGGCCATGGGCCATGAAAATGGGCACATCCTGGTTGGCGGCGCTGCGCTCGGCCGCCGTGGTGGCTGCCAGTGGCAGGTAGCCCGACCAGGCCACCAGCCCTGCCAGGCGTTGCGGCGCACGCAGCCCGGCCATCAGCGTCATGGCGCAACCTTGCGAAAAACCCATGAGCACCGTGCGCTCAGCCGGCACGCCACGCGCCACTTCCCGGTCCAGCAGCGCCTGCACCTGCTGGCAGGCGGCACGCAAGCCCGGCTCGTCTTCACGGCGTGGCACATCTGGAGACGCACTGGGCGGGTACAGGTCATACCAGGCCCGCATGGCGTAACCCCCATTGAGCGTCACCGGGCGCACCGGCGCATTGGGGAACACAAACCGCACCGGCCCGATGGCAGACAAATCCAATTCCTGCGCAATGGGTATGAAATCGGTGCCATCCGCCCCCAGGCCATGCAGCACCACAATGGTGGCAACAGGTTGGGCAGACGGGTCAGTGCCAGTGACCAACTCCAGCGTTTCCAATGCAGAAGGATTCATAAAAACAATAGCGAAAAACTGAAAACAAGCAAGCGTCAGGGCCTGACAACAAGCACAAATGGTACCCCGATCCCGCCGCGTATCGATTTTTGATACGCAAAGCCCACACACTGTGGCCAAGGCACTGCGCAAATGGTGCGCCCCCGGCTGGGGAACCGTGATGCGCGACCCCTCATCCAACGTCACGACACTGGAGGCCCGCACATGAACACCCGACACGACCATTCAGTCCATCTGCCGCTTCACCCCGCCGCGCCGGGCGCCTGGCCAGGGGTGTTGAACCGATTCGCCGTGGAAGCCATCAACCAGCGCCAGGGCACGGGGCGTGTGCGCAATTCCTGCCACCGATGCGGTGCCACCGCCTACAAAAAACTGATGGCCCGAAGCGACGATGGCGTGATGCGCCCGTCAGGCCTGTACCAATGCGTGCAATGCCGACAGGTGTTCAGCCACATCCACGAGTGGCGTGACGGGCTGCGGCAGTGAGCGCACCGGACCGCACTGAACTGGAGTTAACGCACCATTGATAGCTTGAAATCCATACCAGTCAAGCGCCGGGGACATTTTCTTCCAACACATCGACCTGAGCTGCAACTGCCTTGCGCTGTCGCACCCCGTACTTGGCCAACAGTTCGACATAGGCCGTGGTGCCGCCAGACTGGGCCAATGCATCGAGTTGGGTGATCAGGGCGCCCAGGTGCACCACCTCTGCCGAGGCTTGCGTGGCCCCCAAGCGGCAGTCGAAGTCCCAGAAGTCCACGCCGTCAGGCAGCGGCACGCGCCGCTGGCGCTTGAGGTAACGGCGGATGTCGTGTTTGACAGCGTCCAACACGCGGTCGGGGTGTTTGCCCTCGGGGCGCAGGGGGTAGGTTTTTCTCATGTCAGACTCCGACAGACTCGATCAATGGGGGGCCGATGATGGGGGCCGATTATGGTGGAGTCCTTACACTCGACCACCTCGGCGACTGCCGCGCTCCCCTCCGCAGCTCCCTCCACCGCCCCCTCCAGCCCGCACCGAAAGCCCCACCCATGCCATTCGCCTCCACCGGCCTGCGCCCCGAACTGCTGACCGCCATGGCCGGCAAGGGCTACGTGCAACCCACTGCGGTGCAGGTGCAGGCAATTCCGGCCATCCTGCAAGGCCGCGATGTCCTGGCCAGCGCGCCGACCGGCTCCGGCAAGACCGCCGCCTTTGCCCTGCCGTTGCTGGACACGCTGTTGGGCCCCGGCGACCACCGAACGGATCACAGGCAGGCCGCACAGGCTGAACACGCACCCACCCGGCACCGCCCGGCAACCGGCAACCGCCTGCCCCGTGCACTGGTGCTGGTGCCCACCCGCGAACTGGCCATCCAGGTCGGGGCCACGCTGCGCGACGTGGCCAACCGGTTGCCACAGCCGGTGAAGGTCACGGTGGTGTTCGGTGGCGTGTCCATCAACCCGCAAATGATGGGCCTGCGTGGCGGCACCGATGTGGTGGTCGCCACCCCTGGCCGGCTGCTGGACCTGGCCGACCGCAACGCCGTGCAGTTGGCTGGCATCCGCACACTGGTGCTGGACGAGGCCGACCGCATGCTGGACCAGGCCTTTGGCGAGGAGTGGGCTGCCATATCGGCCCTGCTGCCCGCGCAACGCCAGAACCTGCTGTTCTCGGCCACATTCAACCGTGCGGTGGAGTCGATGGCCCAACACCTGCTGCATGACCCCCTGCGCATCAGCGTGCAGCCCCCACCCGACGTGCCGGCAGACATCACCCAACGGGCCATCGTGGTCGATGCACCCCGTCGCACGCAGCTGCTGCGCCACCTGCTGGGCACCGAACGCTGGGGCCGCGTGCTGGTGTTTGTGGCCAGCCAGCATGCCGCCGACACCGTGGCCGAAAAGCTGCGCAAGGCACGCATCAGCGCCGAACCGTTCCATGGCGGCCTGAGCCAGGGCAAACGCAGCCAGGTGCTGGCCGACTTCAAACTCAGCCGGGTGAAGGTGGTGGTGGCCACGGACGTGGCCGCACGCGGCCTGGACATTGCCGACTTGCCGGTGGTCGTCAACTTCGACTTGCCGCGCAGCGCGGACGACCACACCCACCGCATCGGTCGCACGGGCCGGGCTGGCGCCACCGGCCTGGCCATCAGTTTTGTGAACGCCGACACAGAGCCCCATTTGCGCCTGATCGAAAAGCGCCATGGCCTGACACTGACACGCGAAACCGTGCAGGGCTTTGAACCGGAAACCAGCGAGCCCGCAGCAGGCGTCGGGCCTGCTGAACCCGGTGGGCCATCCCCCACCTCAGCGGCAGCCCTGAGCGCTGCCAGCCATGGGACGGTCCCACGGCCCAACGCACCACGCGGACTGGACCCCAATGGCGGCATCAAAGGCAAGCGCCCCAGCAAAAAAGACAAGCTGCGTGCGCTGCAAGCCACCCAACGCTGACGCAAGCCCGCCATCAGGCGGTATGGGTCTGCAACGTCCGTTCCGCACGCTTGAACTGGTACATCGCCTGATCTGCCCGGTGCAACACGCGGTCCAGGTCTTCATCGCCACCATGGAACAGCGCCCACCCCACGCTGGCACTGGATTCGGCCCAGTGCAGCGCCTCGCCCACACCTGATGGCAACACCAGTTCAAACGGCTGTGCCATGCTGGCCCTGAGCTTCTCGGCCATGGCCGCCACCTGCACCGCCGCCACGTCGCTGTTGGCATCGAGGTCGGACAACAGCACCACAAACTCATCACCGCCCACACGCGCCACCGTGTCTGACTCGCGCAGGCCCTGGACGATGCGCCGGGCGGTCTGGATGAGCAACTGGTCGCCATATTCGTGGCCGTGGCTGTCATTCAGGGCTTTGAAGCGGTTCAGGTCAATGAACATGACCGCACCCAGCCGCTCGGTGCGCTGGGCACGCGCCAGGGCCTGCGTCCAGCGGTCGCGCAACAGCTGGCGGTTGGGCAAACCGGTGAGGTGATCGTGGTTGGCCACCGTCCAGTACGCCTGTTCGCGGTGCTTGAGTGCCGTGACATCGTGCTGCACGCCCACAAAACCAATCAGCCGCAAATCGTCATCGTGCACCGGATTGATGGACAGGTCGTTCCAGAACCGTTCACCGTTGCGGCGGTAGTTCAACACTTCGCCCCTGAACGAGTGACCCTTGGACACCGCGTCACGCAGGCTGATCACCACTTCTGGCGGTGTGTCGGGCCCTTGCAGGAAACTGCAGCTGCGCCCGATCACCTCTGAAGCGGTGTACCCCGTTAAACGTTCGAAGCCTTTATTGACGAACGTCAGCTTCCTGTCGGCACCTGCAATCAGGATGCCTTGTTCAATGCAGTCCAAGGCGTCTTCACGCTGCTTCAGGCTATTGAGTTGCGCCGCCAGCTGCTGCTCCGTTGCCAGCAACTGGCGGTTCTGCTCGGCCAGATCGGCCGTGCGCTCGGCAACGGTGTTCGAAAGGGTCGCCTGGTGCGCCAGCAATTCGGCCTTGCTGGCCTGCAGTTTGGCCAACACCCGTTTCACATGGTTGACGATGGGGTGAAAAATCAGCAGTGCCTCCAACACCAGCAGCAGCATGGTCGCCAGCCAGATGCTGGTTTCGAGCAACCTCACCTGCGCCACCGCAGCCTCTCCCTCTTGCTGGTACTGGCCCACCATGCGATCCAGATTGGGCAGCAAAGAGCCGCGCGCGGTGTCCACCATGGCCAGCAAGGCCGGGTGGTCGCTGGTGCGTTGGGCGTCAGGTACCGCCAGCCAGTCCTTGGCCTGCTGAAGGTAATGGCTGACCTGGGCGTCCAACGAACCCGTGGGGCCGTGGTAAAGCGCCCGCACCGTGGCCGACATGGTGGGTGGCAGCTTCAGTGCCTCGTCCCCGTGCGTCAAGCCATGGTGTGATCGCTCCATCAGGGCCAGCGCCGCTTTGAAGTCAGACTCAGTTGTGGTAGGGCTGCGAAGCATTTCATGCGCCAACATGGCCAAGCGCTGGCTGAGCATGCGCTGGCGCCCACTGATGTTGACCAGCGCAGCCGTGCTCTCCTGCGCATCGATCACCAGCTTCAGGCTCACCCACGCGCCCGTGCTGAACAGCGCCACCAGCGACAACGCCAGCACATAGCGCAGCGTGATGGCACGAACCAGTCTGGTGTCGGCGTCAGACATTTTCTCCCCGATGCGTTGAATGCGTCAGCCCACAGTATGCCGTGGGCCATCCACACCTTCAACACGGGGGCGACACCCCGCAGCCGCCCGGCTACTGCACCGGTGCCCCACCTTCAAACCAGCGCTTGAACAGTTGGCGCTCGTCTTCGGTGATGCCCGTGGAGTTGTTCATGGGCATTTGCCGGGTCACCACCACCTGCTGGTACACGGCCTGCGCATGGAGCTTCAAGGCGTCCGGTGTGTCCAGCCGGATGTTTTTCATCTGCACCTGTTCACCGTGGCACACCAGGCAACGCTGCACCAGCACAGGTTGCAGCTGCGCGTACCCGGCTGCAGCGGGGGCCGTGCCCTGGGCTGCCGTGGGGGCCGCAGGCCTGGGAGCAGGTGCCATGGCCACGATGGTGGCCAGAATCAGCGCCCCACCCGCCACCGCATACGGTGCAGGGTTGCGGTTGCGCCCCAGCTTGTAGCCGTGACGCATCACAAAAAACTGCCTGATGAGTGCACCGGCCAGCATCATCACCAGCAGTACCAGCCAGTTGTGCTCGTGTGTGTACAGGAAGCTGTAGTGGTTGCTGAGCATGGCAAACAACACCGGCAGCGTGAAGTAGGTGTTGTGCACGCTGCGCTGCTTGCCGCGCTTGCCGTGAATGGCCAGTGAGCCCGGAGGCACCTGTTCGCCCGATGTCATGGCAGCCACCACCTTGCGCTGGCCCGGAATGATCCAGACGAACACGTTGGCACTCATGGCAGTGGCAATCATCGCGCCCACCAGCAGAAACGCCGCGCGACCGGCAAACAACTGCGTGGACAACCAGCAGGCAACCGCCACCACCACCAGCATCAGGCCAGCCACGATCAACTCGCCGCGCTCGCGAAAACCAAACAACCGGCACACCGCGTCGTAGATGAACCAGAACGCCACCAGAAACCCCAGCGCAGTGGCAATGGCCGCCGCCGGCGACCAGTCAAACACCGATTTGTCCACCAGGTAGGTACCGGCATTGAAGAGGTACAAGACCGTGAACAGGGCAAACCCGCTGAGCCAGGTGGAGTAACTCTCCCAGTAGAACCAGTGCAGGTGGGTGTGGATTTTCTTGGGCGCCACCATGTATTTCTGCGGGTTGTAGAACCCGCCGCCATGCACCGCCCAGATGGCACCGTCTACGCCCTTCTCCAGCAAGTCAGGCGACGTGGGTTTGATGAGGTTGTTGTCAAGAAAGACAAAGTAGAACGACGAGCCGATCCAGGCGATGGCGGTGATGACGTGCAACCAGCGCAGCAGCAGGTTGGCCCAGTCGAGCAAATAGGTTTCCATGAAGGCACTCCGGCGGGCTCACCACTGCGGGCGCTGTGAGCACACATCGGGTCGCGCACCTGGCGGGCACGTGCCCTCGCCTGCTGCACCGCTGCGACCGGTGTCAAAAGTGTATACAGTTTTTGCGTCCAATGGCAACTCCCGGTGTCATCGCCCGAACACTTGCAACAACTGTGCCGTGACCGACGCAGCAATGACCGCCGGCTGTTTGCCCTGGATGCCAGGCAGGCCGATGGGGCAGGTCACCCGGTCAAGCTCCTCTGCGCTGAAGCCGCGCGCTTCCAGCCGGTGCCGAAAACTCGCCCACTTGGTTTTGCTGCCGATCAGGCCGATCCAGGGCAGATCATTGTTGTCCCGCTGGCGCAGCAGGCATTGCGCCACCACGTCCAGGTCTTCCGCATGGCTGAAGCTCATGATCAGCACCGCGCTGCCCGCCACCAGGTCGTTCACCGCCAGGTGCACGGGGTCGGAGTGTTCGCAGCTCACCTGTGGTGGAACCTCAGCCGGGAAGATGCCGTCTCGGCTGTCGATCCAGGTCAGCGCAAAGGGCAACGGCGCCAGCGCCTGCACCAGCGCTGTGCCCACATGGCCACCGCCGAACAAGGCCACTGGCGACTGCGAAGCAGACAACTCACGTTGCAGGCGGCCTGCATCGGCAAACGTGACCTTCTCCAGCGCCACATGCACCACACCGCCACAACACTGACCCAAACTGGGGCCAAGCGCGTGCCGCTGAGGGCTGACCAACGCCTCGCCCCGCAGCGCCGCACGGGCATGCGCGGTCAACTGCCACTCCAACTGCCCTCCACCGATGGTGCCGGTCTGCTTGTCAGCGAATACGGCTATCCAGGCACCAGCCTCACGGGGGCCAGAGCCTTCCACCCGGGCTACTCTCACCAGCACACCAGGCTCGTGCTGCAGTTGCTGCAGCAAACGGGTCAAATCAGTTTCCATATCTGTTTCAAAAATAGCTCGTCGATTGTTTTGACAGCCGGGAGGTGAGACAATTCCGAGGCGTGTTGTGCACAGTGTGGCATCAACAAGCAAATACACCCCCATCGCTTGATGGTAGACACTTTCGTGCTACCGCGTGAAGGACACCAACGTATGCAAATGGAACACACCATCACCTCGACCCCGCGCTCCGCCCATCGGCTGTGGTTGGCCATCGGGTCGGTCGCTGCCGCGCTCATCGCCGGCTGCGCCGCCCCCCTGCCGCCGGCGCCCCCCCCCAAACCCGAGGTAACGGTGGTCAACCCTGCGCCGGTCAAGGTCGCCCCTGTGGTGATCCCTGACGACCCCGGCTCGCTGTCCTATGCCAAAACCGCGCGTGACTACCGAAAGGATGCTGCATCACATCTGTACGCTTTCAACGAAAAGCGTATTTTCAAAGGGCGCATGCCGCCCCTTTTGTACGCGGTGGGCGTGTTGCAAGTCGATCTGGACCCACGCGGCATGGTGCAAAAGCTCCACTGGATGAGAGCCCCCACACACGCACCGGAAGTGATTGCAGAAATTGAACGCACGGTGCGTGCAGCAGCCCCGTACCCGGTGGCGGTGAACCTCGGGCATGTGACCTACACCGACACCTGGCTGTGGCACAAAAGCGGCAACTTCCAGCTCGACACCCTGACTGAAGGCCAGGACGGAGTCGTTGCCACCCAGCCGCGCAGCGAAAAAGACAACAAGGCAGCTGTGAAAGCCGCTGCCAAACCCACCAAGCCTGGCAAGCCCACTTCGGTAGCCAAAACGAACTGTCCCGCCACCACAAAGTGCTGAGGCGAGCGGGCAGCTGTTGCTGGGCAAGCGCCTCAGCCACTGACCCGAACTGAAACAGGCCCCAAGGTGAATGCCTTGGGGCCTGTTTGTTTGTCAGAGCTGTGCGGCGCTGTCACGCCCCGGTTCAAGCGGCTGCAGTTTTGAGTGCCTCGCAGGCCAGCAGGATGCGCTCGGGCGTGGCCGGTGCATCCAGGTGCACACGCTTCGTGTGGTTGGCGCTGGCACCCACCGCATCGCGCAGCGCGAAGAAGGTGGACAGCGCCAGCATCAGCGGCGGCTCGCCCGTGGCTTTGCTGCGAAACGGTGTGGGGCGGGTGTTCTGGTTCTCGAACAGCGCCACGTTGAAGTGCTCGGGCACGTCACCCGCCACCGGAATTTTGTAGGTGCTGGGGCCATGCGTGAGCAGCTTGCCCTTCTGGTTCCAGATGCACTCTTCCATCGTCAGCCAGCCCATGCCCTGGATGTAGGCCCCTTCGATCTGGCCCTTGTCGATGGCGGGGTTGATGCTTTGGCCCACGTCGTGGACGATGTCCACCGCCTTGACCCAGTATTCGCCCGTGCGGGTGTCGATTTCCACCTCACTCACCGACGCGCCGTAGCAGTAGTAGTAGAACGCCTTGCCGTTGAGGGTGGCGAAGTCGTACTTGATTTCAGGCGTCATGTAAAAGCCCGTGACCGACAGGCCCACGCGGTCCAGCCAGGCTTGCTTGGCCAAGGCGGGCCAGGCTACCTTTTTGGCATCATTTGTGCCGCCAGCGCTTTTCTGTCGCGCAAAGTCAGCTACAAATTCCACATCACTGGCGTCGCAACCCAGCATCCGGGCGGCCACGGGAGCCAGGCGCTCGCGCATCTGCGCACAGGCGTTCATGATGGCCGCGCCGTTGATGTCGGCCCCGCTGGAGGCTGACGTGGCCGAGGCGTTGGGCACCTTTTGCGTATCGGTGCCGGTCACGCGCACGCGGCTCACCGGGATGCCCAGTCCATCGGCGCACACCTGGGCCATTTTGGTGTTCAGGCCCTGGCCCATTTCGGTGCCGCCGTGGTTGACGCTGACCGAACCATCCATGTAGATGTTGAGCAGCGCCCCGCCCTGGTTCAGCATGGTGGCGGTGAAGCTGATGCCGAACTTCAGCGGCACCAGCGACAGGCCGCGCTTGCGGCGTTTGTTGGCGGCGTTGAAGGCGGCCACTTCCGTACGGCGCTGGTCATAACGGGCACTGGTGGCCACCTGTTCCATCACCTTGTCGCCCACCCAGTCTTCAATCAGCTGGTTGTACTGGGTCGTCATGGTGGCCGGGTCACCCGACACGGCAGGGTCTTTGTACAGGTTGAGGCGGCGGACCTCCAGCGGGTCTTTGCCCAGCTTGGCGGCAATCTCCTCGATGACGGTTTCAATGCCAAACATGCCCTGCGGGCCACCGAAGCCCCGGAACGCGGTGGCGCTCTGGGTATTGGTTTTGCAGCGGTGGCTCACCAGCTTGAGCGCAGGGATGTGGTAGCAGTTGTCGATGTGCAAGCACGCACGGTCGTTCACCGGACCGGAATAGTCGGTGCTGTAGCCGCAGCGCGAAGCCAGGGTGATGTCGGCACCCAAAATGCGACCGCTGTCGTCAAAACCCACTTCGTAGTCGATGCGGAAATCGTGCCGCTTGCCGGTGATGCGCATGTCGTCGTCGCGGTTCACGCGCAGCTTGACCGGCTTTTGCAGTTTGAACGCGGCCAGCGCGGCACTCTGGCTGAAGATGCTGGAGTTGCCTTCTTTGCCGCCAAAGCCACCGCCCATGCGGCGGCAGATCACCTCCACGTCGTTGGTGGTGAGGTTCAGTGCCGAAGCCGCTTCGCGCTGGTTGCCATCGGGGTGCTGGGTGGACACGTACAGCGTGAGCTGCCCACCTTCACGCGGCACGGCGTAGGTGATTTGCCCTTCCAGGTAGAACTGCTCCTGCTGGCCCGTGCGGGTGGTGCCTTTCAGCTTGTGCGGCGCGGCGGCAATGGCCGAGGCCGCATCGCCCCGGACGATGCCTTTGGCGGGCATGACAAAGCTGTTGGCAGCCATCGCCTCCTCAATGGTGAGGATGGGCGGCAACTCGCGCACCAGCACCTTGGCCTTGTGCGCGGCTTCGCGTGCGTACAGCATTTCGCGCGCCACCACCACAGCCACGGCCTGGCCCAGGAATTCGACCTTGCCCACGGCCAGGAAGGGGTCGTCGTGGACGATGGGGCCGCAGTTGTTCTCGCCTGGAATGTCTTTGGCGGTGTAGACCGCCACCACACCGTGCTCACGCAGGATGGCGTCGCGGTCAATGCCATCGCCCAGCAGCTCACCGTGGGCCACGGGTGAGGTGATGAGCGCCGCGTACAGCGTGCCGCGCATCTCGGGCATGTCGTCGATGTAGGTGGCCTCGCCCGTCACGTGCAGCGTGGCCGATTCGTGAACAATGTCCTGGCCTTGCTGCAGGGTCTGAGCCAACACGTGGAGGGGTGTGGGTGCGTTCATGGTGCGTACTCCGGGTGGGTCAGGCTGCAACAGCAGATTCAGCGGCATCTTCAACAAACTGCAACACCAGGTTGCGTGCCACCAGCGAGCGGTAGGCCCACGTGGCGCGCAAGCCGTCCCGGGCAATGAAACTGGCGGCCAGTGCCGCGTCCAGCGCGTCGGCGGTCACATCGGCGGGGGCTTTGCCTTCCAGCACAGCCTCCAGCTTGGGCGCGCGGCAGGGTGACGGGGCCAGGCCGTTGTAGGCCAGCTTCACGTTCTTCAGTTTGCCCCCCACCAGGCTGAACGACAGCGCACAGCAGGTGGCGGAAATGTCCTGCTCGAACCGCTTGCTGACTTTGTGGGCGCGGAAGGTCTGGCCTGCAGCCGGTTTGGGCAGTTCAATGGCCTCGATGAACTCACCCGGCTGCAGCACGGCCTGCTTCTGGCCGGTGTAGAACTTGTCCAGCGCCACGGTGCGCTGCTTGTCGCCTTTGCGCAGCACCAGGGTGGCCCCCAGCGCCATCAGGCAGGGCATGCTGTCGCCAATGGGCGAGCCGTTGGCAATGTTGCCCGCCAGCGTGGCGGTGGCCCGGATGGGCGGCGAGCCGAAGCGGCGCAGCACCTCGGCAAAGTCGGGCAAGGTGTCTTTCACCAGCACCAACACCGCTTCCAACGACACCATGGCCCCGATGCGCCAAGCCTTCGGCGTTTCCGTCACGGCCTTCATCTCGGCCACGTTGCCCAGGTAGCAAATGTGCCCCGGGCGGGCGAACTGTTTGTTCACCTGCAGGCCAATTTCGGAACTGCCCGCCAGCAGCGTGGTACCAGGGTTTTTCGCCAGGTAGTCGGCCACTTCAGCCAGCGTGGCGGGGCTGACAAATTCGCTGCCTTTTTTGGTGCGCACCACCGGCTGCACGATGATGTCGCCGTCCAGGCTGTAGGTGGGGTGCGTGGCGCGCCTGATTTCTTTCAGCAGCGGCACATCGGCGCGGCTGTCGATCTTCAGGCTGGCGGGGTCGGTCGCCAAGGCTGTGGTGCAGGCCTGTTCAGCAGCATCCACAATGGGGCGGTAGCCCGTGCAACGGCACAGGTTGCCGCTGAGTGCGTCTTTGATTTCGGTGCGGCTGAGTGCCGTGCCACGGCCAGGCACCACCTGCACCACATGGGCCAGGCTCATCACGATGCCCGGCGTGCAGAAGCCGCACTGGCTGCCGTGGCACTTGACCATGGCGTCCTGCACGGGGTGCAACGTGCCGTCGGGCTTCTTCAGGCTTTCGATGGTTTTGACCGATTTGCCATCCAGGCTGGGCAGCAGCTGGATGCAGGCGTTCACCGGCACATAGTCCACGCCATCGCCGGCCGCGTTCAGCTCACCCACCAGCACCACGCAGGCCCCGCAGTCCCCTTCGGCACACCCTTCTTTGGTGCCGGTGCGGTGAAGTTCTTCACGCAGGTAGTCCAGAACGGTGGTGGTGCGGCGCTTGCCTTGGGCTTCGACGATGCGGCCATCGAGCACGAAGCGCACGGAGTTGGTGACTTGGGTCATGGTGGGGCTGTGGGGTTGGAGGCAACCCCAATTTTATTGGCCCAACCGTATGGACGTCATATGAAATTTCATATGACGATGACCATCACGACCCTCTGTAGGTCGAATAACTCCAGGGGCTGACCAGCAGGGGCACGTGGTAATGCTGGTCGGCGTGGGCGACACCGAAGTCCAGGCTCACCTGATCCAGAAAACTGGGTTCTGGCAGCGCCACGCCGCGTGCGGCAAAGTAGCCCTTCACATCGAACGTGAGGCGGTATTGCCCGACTTTCAGGCTGGCGTTGTCCAGCAAAGGCCCATCGGGGTTGCGGCCATCGGCATTGAGGTTGAAGCTGCGCACGAGCGTGGCCACCCCGTTGCTGACTGTGAAAAACTGCACCGCCATGCCGCTGGCAGGGGTGCCGTGCATGGTGTCCAGTACGTGTGTGCTCAGTCCCATCTGTGCTCCAAAGTCATCGGTGAACCGTTGCGCTGCGGTGTGAGCCCAACGAAAAATACGTGCATGGCCGACAGAAAGTGTATACACTTTTTGCTGACAAACCAACGTGACGGCCCTGAACGCACCATGCCCACGCCCGATGACACCCCCGAACGAGACGAATCCACCGCATCGGCCACGGCCCGCATCGTCGAATCGCTGACGCGCGCCATCGTCGAGCACCGGCTGCACCCCGGCACCAAACTGGCCGAGCAGAAGCTGGCGGACCACTTTGGCGTCTCGCGCACGCTGGTGCGCCAGGCGCTGTTCCAGATGGCGCGCAACCACCTCATCCGCATGGAACCGGCACGTGGCGCGTTCGTGTCCACACCCTCTGCCACCGAGGCCCGGCAGGTGTTCGCGGTGCGGCGCATGCTGGAAGCCGAAATGACCCGTGCCTTCGTGCGCCAGGTCACGCCGCAACAAATCGCAGCCCTGCAGGCCCATGTGGCGCAGGAGAAGCTGGCGGTGGCCAGCCAGGACGTGACAGGGCGAACCGAACTGCTGGGCGACTTCCACGTGTGCATGGCGGAATTGATGGGCAACGAGGTGCTGGCCCAGATGCTGGACGACCTCATTTCGCGCTGCGCACTCATCACACTGATGTACCAGAGCACGTTGGCTGCCGAGCATTCCAGCGACGAACACGCCGCCATCATCGAAGCCATTGCCCGGCGCGACGAAGCCAAGGCGGTGGAGTTGATGGAACAACACTTGCAACACGTGGAGCACGGCCTGCAGTTTGACCGCAAGCTGCCCAGCAACGACATCTCAATGGCTTTGTCATGAACAACAGTTTCGACGCCCGGCAGCACGAAGGCGAAACAGCCCCAACACTTGTTGCCGGTTCTGGGGGCAACGCAGCCGCACCAGCGGCAAGTGTGGGGGCCTATGACTCCACGGCACCCTACCCCCGCGACCTGATCGGCTACGGCCGCCACGTGCCGCACGCCCAGTGGCCCAATGGTGCGCGCATTGCGGTGCAGTTCGTGCTGAACTACGAAGAAGGCGGCGAAAACTGCGTGCTGCATGGTGATGCGGCCAGCGAAACCTTTCTGTCTGAAATGTTCAACCCTGCGGCCTTTCCCGCACGGCACATCAGCATGGAAGGCATTTACGAATATGGCTCGCGCGCCGGGGTGTGGCGCATCCTGCGGGAATTTGAAAAGCGTGGCCTGCCCCTCACTGTGTTCGGCGTGGCCACCGCGTTACAACGCCACCCCGAGCTGACGGCTGCCTTCGCCGCAGCCGGCCACGAAATTGCCTGCCACGGCTGGAAATGGATTCATTACCAGAACCTGAGCGAAGAGATTGAACGCGAGCACATGGCGATGGCCATGGACGCCATTGCCACGCTGACTGGCGACCACAACCGCCAGCTGCACGGCGCGGGCTGGTACACGGGGCGCGACAGCCCCAACACCCGCCGCCTGGTGGCCGACTTTGGCGGATTCACCTACGACAGCGACTACTACGGCGACGACCTGCCCTTCTGGATGAAGGTGCAGAAAACCGACGGCAGCGTGGTGCCCCAGCTCATCGTGCCCTACACGCTGGACTGCAACGACATGCGCTTCTCGCTGCCCCAGGGCTACAGCCATGCCGACCCGTTCTTCCAGTACCTGAAAGACAGCTTTGACGCGCTGTATGCCGAAGGCAACCCAGACACGGCCAATGGGGGGGACAACGCCCCCAAGATGATGAGCATCGGCATGCACTGCCGCCTGCTGGGCCGCCCGGGCCGCATCACCGCGCTGCAACGCTTCCTGGACCACATCCAGCGCCACGACGGCGCGTGGGTGGCCCGCCGCATCGACATTGCCCGCCACTGGGCCACCACCCACCCTTACCAAGGCTGAACGCATGTCCGCACCCCTGACCCTCGACCGCCTGAATGCGGCCCCACCCGATGTGGCCGCCAAGATGCTGGACGGCCTGTACGAGCACACGCCCTGGATTGCGGGGCAGGCCATGGCCCAACGGCCTTTCCTGTCGCTGGCCCACCTGAAGCACGTCATGACCCAGGTGCTGGATGCAGCAGGCGACGAGGCCAAAAAAGACCTCATCCGCGCCCACCCCGAATTGGCCGGCAAAGCCATGGTCAGCAACACGCTGACGGCAGAATCCACCAATGAGCAGCAAAAAGCAGGCCTGACGCAATGCACACCTGAAGAATTTGCTCTCATTCAGAAACTGAATGCCGACTACAACGCCAAGTTTGGCTGGCCGTTCATCCTCGCGGTGCGCGGCCCCAGAGGCCTGGGGCTGAACAAGCGCCAGATCATCGAGGCCTTTCAGCGCCGACTGAACGGCCACCCGGACTTCGAATTGGCCGAATGCATCCGCAACATCCACCGCATTGCAGAAATCCGGCTGAACGACAAGTTTGGTTTCGAGCCCACCCTGGGGCAGGACGTGTGGGACTGGCAGGAGCAACTGGCCCGCCACACCGACCCCGGTTACGCCGAACTGGGCCAGATGACCGTGACCTACCTGACCGACGCGCACCGCGCCTGTGCGGCAGACATTGCCGGGTGGATGCGCGACTGCGGGTTCGACAGCGTCACCACCGATGCCGTGGGCAACGTGGTGGGGCTCTACAAGGGAAGCGACCCTGCCGCCCGAACACTGCTCACCGGCAGCCACTACGACACCGTCCGCAATGGCGGCAAGTACGACGGGCGCCTGGGCATCTTCGTGCCCATGGCCTGCGTGCGCGAGCTTCACGCGACAAGCAAGCGCCTGCCGTTTGGCATCGAGGTGGTGGCGTTTGCCGAGGAAGAAGGCCAGCGCTACAAGGCCACCTTTCTGGGCTCGGGCGCACTCACCGGCAGCTTCAACCCGGCCTGGCTGGACCAGACCGATGCAGACGGCATCTCCATGCGCCAGGCCATGCAGCACGCTGGTTTGCCCGCCACTGCCGAGGCCATCGCCACCTGCCAGCGCGACCCGGCCCACTACCTGGGCTTTGTGGAAGTCCACATCGAACAGGGCCCGGTGTTGAATGAGCTGAACCTGCCACTGGGCGTGGTCACCAGCATCAACGGCAGCGTGCGCTTTCTGGGCGAAGTAACCGGCCAGGCCAGCCACGCCGGCACCACGCCCATGGACCGCCGCAAGGATGCGGCCTGCGCCGTGGCCGAACTCGCCCTGTACCTGGAAGCGCGTGCGGGCCAGGACGCTGACAGCGTGGCCACCATGGGCCAGTTGAACGTGCCCAACGGCAGCATCAACGTGGTGCCGGGCACCTGCCGCTTCAGCCTGGACATTCGTGCCCCCATCGATGCCCAGCGCAACGCCGTGGAGCGAGATGTGCTACACAAACTGCAAGACATCTGCACCCGCCGGGGCCTGAGCTACACGCTGGAAGAAACCATGCGCGCCAGCGCCGCCCCCAGTGCACCCGCTCTGCAAGCGCGATGGGCAGCCGCCGTGCAAGCCACCGGCCTGCCCGTGTTCACCATGCCCAGCGGCGCGGGGCACGACGCCATGAAGCTGCACGACGTGATGCCCCAGGCCATGCTGTTTGTGCGCGGCGAAAACAGCGGCATCAGCCACAACCCGCTGGAAAGCACCACCGCCGACGACATGCAACTGACCGTGGACGCCTTCACCCACCTGCTGCACCAACTGGCTGACCAAAATAGTTAATCTTTTTTACCTTTACCGCTTGATGGGTGGACATTGTTTGCTCTCTTTTCACCCCTCTCACCCCTACCCCGCACACGAAACCCCGCCATGACCACCCCTGACCACAACGCCTTTCAACAACTCGATGCGTGGGTGGATGCCCACTTTGACGAACAGGTGGGCTTTTTGCAGCAGCTCATCAAGGTGCCCACCGACACCCCGCCCGGCAACAACGCGCCCCATGCCGAACGCACGGCAGAGCTGCTGCAAACCTTCGGCATGACGGCAGAACAATTCGCCGTGCCCGCAGACGAGGTGAAGGCAGCCGGGCTGGAAACCATCACCAACCTCATCGTGCGCCGCCACTACGGCACAGGAGGGAAAACCATTGCACTGAACGCCCACGGCGACGTGGTGCCACCCGGCGACGGCTGGACGCACGCCCCCTACGGTGGCGAAGTGGTGGGCGGCAACCAGACGGGCCGCATCTACGGCCGTGCCGCCGCCGTGAGCAAGTGCGACTTCTCCACCTTCACCTTCGCTGTGCGTGCGCTGGAAAGCCTGGCCGGGACGCACAACGTGCCCCTGAAAGGCAGCGTGGAACTGCACTTCACCTACGACGAAGAATTCGGCGGTGAAGTCGGCCCCGGCTGGCTGCTGAAACACGGCCACACCAAGCCCGACCTGATGATTGCCGCGGGCTTCAGCTACCAGGTGGTGGTGGCCCACAACGGCTGCCTGCAACTGGAAGTGACGGTGCAGGGCGACATGTCGCACGCCGCCATTCCCGACAGCGGCACCGACGCCTTGCAGGGTGCCACCCACATCATGAACGCGCTGTATGCGCTCAACCGCGACTATTTGCAGGTCACCTCGGGCGTGGAAGGCATCACCCACCCCTACCTGAACATCGGCCTGATCAATGGCGGCACCAACACCAACGTCATCCCCGGCAAAGTGGTGCTCAAGCTCGACCGCCGGATGATTCCCGAGGAAGACCCCGCCCAGGTGGAAGCCAGCCTGCGCGAAACAATAGCCGCCGCTGCCGCCAGCTTCAACCCGCCGCGTGGCGGCAAAGCCCTGCAGGTGGACGTGCGCCGCATGCTGCTGGCCCACGCCCTGAAGCCCCTGCCCGGCAACACCCCGCTGGTAGCCGCCCTGCAAACGCACGGCCAGCAGGTGTTCGGCGAACCCATCCCGGCAGTGGGCACCCCCCTGTACACCGACGTGCGCCTGTACGGCGAACACGGCATTCCCGGCGTGATTTACGGCGCGGGGCCCCGCACCGTGCGCGAATCCAACGCCAAGCGGGCGGACGAACACCTGGAACTGGCCGACCTGCGCCGGGCGACGAAGGTGGTGGCGCGGGCGTTGCTGGAGTTGATGCGCGTGCAATGACGGCCAGACAAGGCCACCAACTCATCGCCCCACCCGAGGGAACGGACATCGGTTGAGGGCAAAGGCACCGCAGCCCTGACAGGAGAGCGAAAACCGCGTTCACACCAGCCATCGACCCAGACCTTTTCAATAGGCAAGGCCACCGTAAGTCCTTCGAGCGAAAATACGCGGTTTTGATTTTTGCCTGACCATCTACGAGTACGAGGAATACATGAGCATCGAAAAAGACGATCAACTGCTACAAGGCTATATCCAACGCCTGGAGCTGGCCGAACAGATGCTGCCGATCATCGGCAGGTTGTATCGAAACAATGGCATGCTGATGCGCATCTACGGGCGTGCCATCAATAACGTCACCACCGTTGACATCCTCAAGACACACCGCTTTGCGCGCCAGTACACGGGTGAAGAGCTGTCCATCCAGCACAGCTTCCAACTGGTTGTGGCCATGGAAGGCCTGCAACTGGCCCCGGCCAAAATTGATCTGGGCCGCCTCACCAACAAATGGATTGCCGAAGGCGCAGGACTGTCTGCAGCCGATTTCCTGCGCAAGGAACTGGCACCCATCCTGAACAGCGCCGAGCCCCAGACCATGGAGCCCCGCGACATCGTCCTGTACGGCTTTGGCCGCATCGGTCGTCTGCTGGCGCGCCTGCTGATCGAACGCACCGGCAAGGGCAACAAAATGCGCCTGCGGGCCATTGTGGTGCGCAAAGGCAAGGGCAACGACCTCGAAAAACGTGCAGCGCTGCTGCGCCGTGACTCGGTGCATGGCCCGTTCAACGGCTCCATCGTGGTGGACAACGAGAACAGCGGCATCATCGCCAACGGCGTGTTCATCAAAGTCATCAACGGTGAAGGCCCGGACAAGATCGATTACACGGCCCACGGCATCCACAACGCCATCGTGATCGACAACACCGGCTCCTGGCGCGACGAGGCAGGCCTGTCACTGCACCTGCAAAGCCCTGGCGTGTCGCGCGTGCTGCTGACCGCACCCGGCAAGGGCTCGCTCAAAAACATCGTGTACGGCATCAACAGCGGCGACCTGACAGACGACGACAAAATCGTCACCGCCGCGAGCTGTACCACCAATGCCATCGTGCCGGTGCTCAAGGCCATCAACGACAAGTTCGGCATCGAGCACGGTCACGTGGAAACGGTGCATTCCTTCACCAACGACCAGAACCTGATCGACAACTACCACAAGGCCGAACGCCGTGGACGCGCTGCGCCGCTCAACATGGTGATCACAGAAACCGGTGCAGCCAAGGCCGTGGCCAAAGCACTGCCCGAACTGGCTGGCAAACTCACGGGCAACGCCATCCGCGTGCCCACACCGAACGTGAGCATGGCCATCCTGAACCTCACGCTGGCCGCAGAAACCACCAAGGAGGCGCTCAACGCCTACTTGCGCGACTGCGCGCTGAGCCCAGCGTTGCAGGAACAGATTGACTACAGCTCATCTACCGAAATCGTTTCCAGTGACTTGGTAGGCTCGCGTCACGCCGGTGTGGTGGACGCACCTGCCACCATCGCCAACGGCCGCAACATCGTGCTTTACGTGTGGTACGACAACGAATTTGGCTACAGCTGCCAGGTGGTCCGCTTGGCGCAACAGATAGCAGGCATCCACTTCGCTTCGTTCCCGGCCTGATTCCCTCGCGAGCCGATCAAGGGCTGCTGCAAGAGCATGCGGCAGCCTTTTTTTATGGATACGCCGATTGAAGATTCGGAACAAACCCTTTGAACGCAAAAAGTGTTGGCCAGAAATGAACACACTGTCCGTCGGAGGTAATGCGCTCTGCTACCTTTAGCACGGGTGGCTGGAACCCCACGCCACGGGAGCGCCACGTAAAGATTTCACGCAAGAAAAAGGGCCCGGAGACTACCCTCTCAAATAAACCTATTTCCGGCAGTTAGCTCCCACAAAACCGCCGCAAAGCTAGACTGGGAGCCAGTTTCAAC
>DDUQ01000035.1 GCA_002344885.1 Comamonadaceae bacterium UBA2334 | reverse complement strand
TGAGGCGGGCGGGGGCGCGCCGGGGGGGTCCTCTGCTCGTGGCGGCGCCTCCCGTTGGCCACAGCCGCGCTGCTGGTGTTCGTGGATGTGAGGAAGGAGCTGCCCGCCACACTGGTGCTGCGACCATTCAACACCGACACCCTGGCCGTGATGGCCTACCAGCTGGCGCGTGACGAACGGCTGGGCGAAGCTGCGTTGCCAGCGCTGGCGCTGGTGGCCGTCGGGCTGATTCCGGTGGTGATGCTCAGCCGTACCTTGCGCACTGCCCAGCCCGCTGAACGCTGAGGCAGGCTGAAAAATCAAGGGAAAACCAGCACCTTTTTCGTGCAGAATGTGTCCGCTTGGCTGTGCGGGCACAGGCTGCCACGTAGGCAGACCAAAGGATTCACAGCACAGGCTGTTTACCCACCGTTCCAGGAGTGAGTCGAGATGCGCAACAATCAACCGGTTTCCGGACGCGAGTTCACTTTCCCAGCCGACCAGACGCTGATTTCGGTCACTGATCTGAAAGGCCGCATCACTTATTGCAACAAGAACTTTGTGGCGGTCAGTGGCTACACCGAAGACGAATTGTTGGGGCAACCTCACAACCTGGTGCGCCACCCGGACATGCCAGAAGAGGCCTTCCGGGACATGTGGGCCACGATCGAATCCGGCAGGCCCTGGTCTGGCATTGTCAAGAACCGCCGCAAAACAGGTGACCACTACTGGGTGCGCGCCAATGCCACGCCGGTGCGCGATGGTGAACGCATCTTGGGTTACCTGTCTGTTCGTTTTCGGCCTTCCCAACAGGAAATTGACGGCGCGGCTGCGCTGTACGCCAAGATGAACGAGCAGGCACGCAATGGCCGGGTGACCATCGGGTTGGAGGCGGGCGACGTGGTGTCCACCACAACCGTCGGCAAGCTGATGCGCAAGCTCAAACCCAGTCCATGGGGATGGTCGATCATCATGGTGCTGTTTGCGACGCAGATTGCGCATGTGTTGGAGAATGTTTTCGATGCGCCAGATTTGGTGAGTGAGCCTGTTGGTTGGGTTGCCGCCGGTTTGGCCTTGTGGGTCATCTGGCAGAAGTTCGTGAAGCCAGTCAAGGATGTCAGGGCAGCCATCGAGCAGGCAGCAGCTGGAGATATGAACACATTGCCGCCGGTGCTCGGCGTGGGCGAGACTCGTCGCATGCTGGCTGCCATCCAGCAGCTGGTACTGGGTGTTCGCACCGTGGTGCGCGATGCCCGGCATGAAGTGGCCGACCTGCGCACCGGTTCGCGCGAACTGTCGTCGGGCAGCCGCGAGATGTCAGCCCGGGCCGAAGCCCAGGCCAGCAGCCTGGAGCAAACCGCTGCTGCGCTGGAGCAGATCACAGGACAATTGCGCAACACGGCACAGTTGGCGCAGGAGGGGGCCACACTGGCCAGCGAGGCAACCGAACTCTCCAACCGCAGCCTGGGTGCGGTGCAGTCGGCCAGCGAGACCATGGGCGAGATCGAGGCATCGTCCAAAAAAATTGGCGAGATCCTGAAACTCATCGAGGGCGTGGCCTTCCAGACCAACATCCTGGCGCTGAATGCCGCTGTCGAGGCCGCCCGTGCCGGTGAGCAGGGCCGTGGTTTTGCCGTGGTGGCATCCGAGGTGCGTGCGCTGGCGCAGCGCACCACGTCAGCCGCCAAAGATGTGCGCAGCCTCATTGACGAGTCCAGCGAGCGTGTGGCCAAAGGCAACGAACGCACCGAGCGTGCGCTGGAGCGCATGCGCGGCTCCATGGAAGCTGTGGCCAAGACGGCGGACATCCTCAGCCAGATAGAGCATGCCAGCAAGGAACAGGATCTGGGGGTGAGCCAGATCAACCAGGCGGTGGCCCAACTGGACACCATCACGCAACAGAACGCGGCGATGGCGGAAGAGTTGGCCTCGGTGTCCGACGTGCAGGACGGACTGGTGTCCACGGTGCACAACACCATCCGCGTGTTCAAACTCACCAGCAAAGACAAGACACTTTGCGAGGAAGACGCGGTGTCCCTGCGCAGGGAAGCGGCTGCGCGCATGGGTCGTGCGGCAGAGGATTGAGCCAGCCGCTTGGCTGCCAGGCAAGTTGGCTGGTCTGGCCTGAACGGCGGGCACTGCCCGCCCGGATACTCGGATGACAGATCCTTTGTATGAAATGCTGTGGGACTGCGCCCAGTGCGGGGCGAAGGGTCTGCTGGGTGTGGCCCACCGGCATTGCCCGCAGTGTGGTGCCGCACAGGATCCGGACAAACGCTATTTCCCGCCACCTGGTCAGGAGGTCGAGGCCCGGCACCACCGCTATGTGGGCGTGGACTGGGCGTGCACCTGGTGCGAATCACCCAATTCGGCGGCAGCAAAATTCTGCGTGAACTGCGGTGGCCCCAAAGAGGGCGCGGCAGAAGTCAAGCGCGTGACGGAAGTGCCGGCGCAGCCCGCGCCCACCGAGGTGCCACGTCCGCCTCTGGCTGCCCCGTCAACACGCGGGCCCAAACAACCATCAAGCAGCTTGCGGTGGCTGGCTGTGGTGGCCGCAGTGATCGTGGCAGTGTTGACCATCGTTGGTTACCTGTTTGTCAGCAAGCATGACGAAACGGCGCAACTGGTTGACAAAGCCTGGACGCGCGAGGTCGACGTGGAGCGTTTCACCGCATTGACCACGTCTGCCTGGTGCGATGCCCTGCCTTCCGATGCCTACCAGGTCACCCGCTCGCGCGAGCAACGGGGCACGCGTCAGGTGCCGGACGGACAGGACTGCCAAACGGTCAGGGTGGACATGGGGGATGGCAGTTTCAGCCGACGCCAGGAATGCACCCCGCGCTACCGGGATGAACCGGTTTACGACACCCGCTGCCACTACCGCGTCAACCGCTGGCAGGTGCTGCGCACCGATAAACTGGCCGGTCATGCCAGCCTGGCACCAGCCTGGCCGCAACCGCTGCTGGCGGCAGCGCCTGGCGGTGGTCTGGGGTGGAGTGGCGGTGTGGCTGTGTTGGGGGCCGAGCGACTGGGCAGCCGCCGCGAGGCCTATCAGGTCACCTTGCAGTCAGCCAAAGGCAAACAATGGGTGTGCGCGGTCGATGCCACCCGCTGGGCTGCCCTGGCAGAAGGCAAGCCTGTGACGCTGAAGGTGCGGGGCACTGGGGGTGCGGTGTGTGAAAGTATGGTGCAGTGACTGGATTGCCGCCTGCAAAAACCACGGTGTACAGTGCACGGGTTGTCTGTCAGGTCGTTGACGTGTTTCATTGATGGGGAGCTTCACATGTCCATCCGTTTCCATCCCGCTTGCGCCCTGTTGGCAGCAGGCTTTCTGGCTGCTACGTCGGCCCACGCCCAATCGCAAAAACCCGGCTTGTGGGAACACACCACGGTGCTGAAAAGCGCCAGTGGTGAGATGGCCAAGGCCATGGACGAAATGCGCAAGCAGTTGGCAGCCATGCCGCCTGCCGAGCGAAAAATGATGGAACAGATGATGGCCCAGCAGGGGGCCAGCATGTCTGCCGACGGTCACACCACCCGGATGCGCTACTGCCTGACGCCCGAAGAGGCTGCCAAGGCCGACATTCCCAGCCATGACGACGATTGCACGCACACCATTACCCAGCGGACGGCCAACAGCATGAAGGTGCGGTTTGTCTGCAAGGACGAGAGCAAAGCAGAAGGTGAAGGCAGCTTCACTTTCAACGGGAATACTTTTTACAGCGGTGACTTCAAGGTTCGCATGCTGGCTGAGGGCAAGCCTGCGTCCATGGACATGACCCAATCCGGCCGGTGGGTGTCGTCCGATTGCGGCAACCTGCGTCCCAAGGCACCGCAACGCCAGCGTTGAGTGCCGCCGCTGGCGGCACCAGGCAACATGCGCCTGCGTCACATCGAAGTGTTCAATGCCGTCATGCTCACCGGCAGTGTGAGCGCGGCGGCACGCACCATCAACGTCACCCAACCGGCGGTCAGCCGGACGTTGCAGCATGCGGAGTTGCAACTCGGGTTTCCGCTGTTTCAGCGTGCCGGTGGGCGCCTGGTGCCCACGCAGGAGGCGCAGACGCTGTACCCGCATGTCGAGCGCCTGTTTGCGCAGTTGGATGAAGTCAGGCGTCTGTCGGCCAATCTGCGACAGGGGCGTAGCCATGGCGAGTTGCGTGTACTGACTGTGCTGGCCATGAGCCACGAGGTGCTGCCCCGCGCCATGCATCTGTTCCGGCAGAAGCATGCCGCCCTGGTGGTGCACCACCAGGCGCTGCATTCCCCCCAGATCGTGTCGTCTCTGGTGCTGCAGGAGGCCGATGTGGGCTTCGTTTTCAGTGCCCCGCCGCACCCGGCGCTGGTGGCGGAGCCGCTCGGCCACCGCCAGGTGGTCTGCGTGGCACCGAAAAACATGCTGCCTGCCGCTGCAGTGGCCGGGCGTGGCGTGACACTGGGTCAACTGGCGGGTTTGCCCACTGTGGCGCTGGATGCACAGGACCCTTTGGGCCGCCTGCTGACCCATGTGATGCAGGACGCGGCGCACGGCCTGGACGTTGTGATGACCGTGCAGACCTACCACGTGGCCTTGGCCCTGGCGCAGCATGGGGTCGGGTTGACGCTGGTGGACAGTTGCACGGCCGCATCGGCCGACAGGACGCGGGTGGACGTGGTGCCCCTGCAGCCCGCCATTGACGTGCCGCTTCAGGCCTTGCGGCCCAAGGCGCGGCCGAATTCACAAGTTGTGCGCCAGTTCACGCGGTGCATGCAACAGGCGCTGCAAGACGTGGGTGTCACGCCAGGCTGATGCTTTCCCGCAGTGCGTTGGTCACACGCTCGGCACTGCCCATGGCCAGCGTGAAGCCCAGTGCACCGTGCCCGGTGTTCAGCATGAGATTGGCCGGTGCGCCGGGCACCGAGCCCACCAGCGGCCGGCCCGTGGGTGTGGCCGGACGCAGCCCCGCCCAACCCGCCGTATCGCCCATGATCGGAAGATGGGGGAACACATCGGCGGTGGTGGCGCGCAGGGAGTCGATCCGCGAGGGTGGAATGCTCAGGTTCTCGCCCACCAACTCGGCCATCCCCGCGACGCGCAGGCGGTCGCCCAGGCGGGCAAACACCACTTTGCGGCCCAGGTCGGTCACGCTCAGCTTGGGCGCTGCCGACGCAGCAGCAGGTGATTCCAGTGGCAGGGTGATGCTGTAGCCCTTGAGTGGGTACACCGGCACATCCAGGCCAAGCAAGCTGCCCAGGCGGGCAGAGTCCGTGCCGGCTGCCAGCACAAAGGCATCAGCCACCAGTTGGCCCACATCGGTGTCGATGGCAGCGATGCGGTTACCTTCCCTGGCCCAGCCTTTCACCCGGCTACCCAGCACAAACCGCACACCGCGTTCAGCCAGACGGGAGTGCAAGCCCTCGCACACTTTCAGGCAGTCAGCCGCGCCTTCGCTGGGTGTGTGGATGCCACCGGCAACGCGGTGTGCAAAGTCTGCCAGTGTGGGTTCGATGTCGGTGCATTGCTGGGGTGTCAGCGCAAACTGTGGCTGGCAACCCAGGCGGCGTTGCAGGTCCAGCTGGCGCTGGGCTGCCGCAAACGAGTCGCTATCGGGGTACAGCACCAGTTTGCCGGTGGTCGAGTGATCGCAGTCGAGCGACTCGGTGCGCAGCAGTTGTTCGAACGCCGCACGGCTCTCAGCGGCCAGCGCCAGCAGTTGCGCGGTGGTGGCTTCGGCCACGTCTGCCCGGCAGGCCGCCAGAAAGCGAAGGCCCCACGCCCATTGCCGGGCATCGGCCTGCAGACGAAATTTCAGCGGTGAATCGGCTTTCAGCAGCAGTTTGGGCAGTTGCCGCCAGATGGAAGGCTCGGCCAGCGGTGCCACGTAGGAATAGCTCAGCTGCGCACCGTTGCCACCACTGGCTCCTTGGCCGGGCGCGTCGCGGTCGATGACGGTCACCCGCCAGCCGTCGCGCTGGAGGCACCAGGCCGTGCTCAAACCGATGATGCCCGCACCGATGACGACGGCGTGCCGAGGGGACGTGTGGGTGGTGTGCATGGCCCGCACTCTAACCAGTGGACGGCCGCTGCGGAAATGCCGATCGGGCTGTCACCCATAACCAAAAGTCATGGGTCGGCGCCAAAAAGCATTTCCGCTCCTGCGTGGATGCCGCCTAGACTTTGCAGCACCTTTTTCCGCCACATCTTGCTACGCCTTGCTGACACCATGTCTCTGCATACTCACGTCCTCCACCGCCAACTCCAATCCTGCCCGCCGGTCGCCTCGGGCGGCCAAGGCGTGTACCTGTTCGATGCCGACGGGCGGTCTTACATCGACGCGTCGGGTGGTGCGGCGGTCTCTTGCTTGGGGCATGCCCACCCAGCTGTGCTGGCAGCCATGCACGCACAGATTGACCGGCTGGCCTATGCGCACACCAGTTTCTTCACCACCGAGGTGGCAGAGGAACTGGCTGAAAAACTCATCAGTCGTGCCCCGGCTGGGATGAGCCATGCTTACTTTGTGAGTGGTGGTTCAGAAGCGGTGGAGGCCGCCCTCAAGTTGGCGCGGCAATACTTCGTCGAGGTGGGCCAACCCCAGCGTCGACATTTTCTGGCCCGCCGTCAGAGCTACCACGGCAACACTTTGGGGGCGTTGGCGGTCGGCGGCAACGCCTGGCGGCGGGAGCAGTTCAAGCCGCTGCTCATTGACGTCACGCACGTGTCGCCGTGCTACCCGTATCGCGACCAGTTGGCAGGTGAGACGCCAGAGCAGTATGGCCAGCGCTTGGTTTCCGAGCTGAGTGAAGAAGTCGACCGGCTGGGTGGGGACACCATCATTGCGTTCGTGGCCGAGACGGTCGGTGGCGCCACCGCAGGCGTGCTCACACCGGTGCCAGGCTACCTGAAGGGCATCCGCGACCTGTGCGACCGCCACGGCATTTTGCTGATCCTCGACGAGGTGATGTGTGGCATGGGCCGCACCGGCACCTTGCACGCCTGCGAGCAGGAGGGTGTGGTACCCGACCTGCTGACCGTTGCCAAAGGCTTGGGCGGAGGCTACCAGCCTATCGGGGCGGTGCTGGTGCAACAGCGCCTGGTTGACGCGCTACGCTGCGGCAGCGGGCTGTTTCAGCACGGGCACACCTACCTCGGGCATGCGGTGGCATGTGCAGCCGCGCTGGCGGTGCAGCAGGTGATCGAGCGTGACGGTTTGCTGGCCCAGGTCCGAGAACGGGGCCGCTTTTTTCAGCAGCGCTTGTCGGACGTGTTGGGTGCCCACCCCAACGTGGGCGACATCAGGGGCAGGGGTCTCTTCTGGGGGCTCGAGTTGGTGCAAGACCGGGAGAGCCGTCAGTGGTTTGACCCGTCTTTCAAACTCCACGCCAGGCTGAAAGCCGCTGCCATGGCAGAGGGCTTGCTGGTGTACCCGATGGGCGGCACGGTAGACGGCCGCTGTGGCGACCACGTGCTGCTGGCACCGCCGTTCATTGTCAGCGAAGACGAACTGGACACCGTTGTGGCACGCCTGGCTCGTGCGCTGGACGGGGCATTACTTGACAAATGCCTGACGACATGAAAATTTTGCATGGCTTCTAGGGTTTATCCCGCCCCGTTGCATGCAGTCTTTCACAAAGCTTTCATTAAGATGCCGGTTTGCCAGCGATGAACACAGCCCACGAGGCTGAGCCCCGTTAACCAACTCTGTAAAACCCATAGGAGATGTACCCATGAAGAAGTTGACTGCTTACCTCGGCGCCGTGGCGGCTGCCGTGACCCTGATGGCACCCGCTACCCCGGTGATGGCCCAGCAGAAGTTCATGACGATTGGCACAGGCGGTGTCACAGGCGTTTATTACGCGGCAGGTGGTGCTGTGTGTCGCCTGGTCAACAAAGACCGCTCCAAGCATGGTTACCGCTGCACGGTGGAATCCACCGGCGGCTCTGTGGCCAACATCAACACCATCAACGGTGGCGACCTCGACTTTGGCGTGGCCCAGTCCGACGCGCAGTTCAACGCCACCAAGGGCCTGAAAGCGTTTGACGGCAAGGCAGTGCCTGACCTGCGCTCCGTGCTGTCGCTGCACCCGGAGCCCCTCACGCTGGTGGCCCGCAAAGAAGCCAACATCAAAGGTCTGGCTGACCTCAAGGGCAAGCGTGTGGCCATTGGCAACCCCGGTTCGGGCACCCGTTCGTCGGTCGATGAACTGATGGGCGCCACCGGCATGAAGGCCAGCGACTTTGCAGCCGTGTCCGAGCTGAAGCCCGACGAGCACGGTGCCGCCCTGTGCGACAACAAGATTGACGCATTCTTCTATGTGGTGGGGCACCCCAGCGCCAACATCCAGGACCCATTGACCACTTGCGGTGCGCAGTTGGTGAACATCACCGGCGCTGCCGTGGACAAACTGGTGGCAGCCAACAGCTACTACTCCGATGCTCGCATCCCTGCCAAAACCTACCCGTCGCAGGCTGCAGAGCTGGACACTTACGGTGTATTGGCCACGATCGTGACGTCGGCCAAGAAGTCTGACGACGAGGTCTACCTGTTCACCAAGGCGGTGTTCGACAACATCGAAGACTTCAAGAAACTGCACCCAGCCTTTGCAGGTCTGCAGCCTGAAAAAATGATCAAGGCCGGCCTGTCGGCCCCGTTGCACCCCGGTGCCGTGAAGTACTACAAGGAAAAAGGCTGGATGAAGTAATCCTGCCTGCCTGATCAGCCGCCCCATGTTGCGTTGCCAGCATGGGGCTTTTTTGATGCTTGTGTTTGCTTGGGCTGTTGGCATGACCGCCCCATTGCAGCTTCACGTTTTTCCCGGGAGTTCAGCATGAACGCCAAAACCAATGTCGCCGATATTGATGTCAACCAGCTGGTTGAAGACAACGACACCGGCGGCCGTCAGCCCGGCCCGACGGTTGCCAAATTGATCACAGGGGTAGCCCTGGCGTGGTCACTGTTCCAGTTGTGGATCGCCTCGCCGCTGCCGTACATGGTGTCCAATCTGATACCCGTGCTGAATGACACGCAGACCCGTGCCATTCATCTGGCGTTTGCCGTGTTTCTGGCGTTCTTGGCCTACCCCGCCACCAAGCGCTCACCGCGCAAGCATGTGCCTGCGTTGGATTGGGTGTTTGCCTTGCTGGGGGCGTTCTCTGCTGCCTACATTTTCATTTTCTACCGTGAACTGGCAGCGCGGCCGGGTCAGCCCACACCAATGGATGTGTGGACGGCGGTACTTGGCATCGTGCTGTTGCTCGAAGCCACCCGCCGCGTGCTGGGCCTGGCCATGGTGGTGGTGGCCGTGGTGTTCCTGGTTTACACGTTTGCCGGCCCTTACATGCCGGACATGATGGCGCACAAGGGCGCGTCACTTGACCGTGCAATGACGCACCAGTGGCTCACCACCGAGGGTGTGTACGGTGTGGCGCTGGGTGTCTCCAGCGGTTTCATCTTCCTGTTTGTGCTGTTCGGCTCGTTGCTGGACAAGGCGGGTGCGGGCAACTACTTCATCAAATCTGCATTTGCCCTGCTGGGTCACATGCGCGGTGGCCCGGCCAAGGCCGCCGTGGTGTCATCTGCGGCCACCGGCATCATTTCAGGTTCGTCGATTGCCAACGTGGTCACCACCGGCACCTTCACCATCCCACTGATGAAGCGCGTGGGTTACCGGGGTGACCAGGCCGGTGCGGTGGAAGTGTCGTCTTCGGTCAACGGACAGATCATGCCGCCGGTGATGGGCGCTGCCGCGTTCCTGATGGTCGAGTACGTGGGCATCCCGTATGTGGATGTGATGAAGCATGCCTTCCTGCCAGCCATCATTTCCTACATCGCGTTGTTCTACATCGTGCACCTGGAGGCGCTGAAGGCCAACATGCAAGGTCTGCCCCGCCGTGGCAACAGCACGGGTACGCAACGACTGGTGTCATTCCTGATGACGCTGAGCGGCTTCATCGTCCTGGCCGGTGTGACCTACTATGTCATCGATTTCCTCAAAACCCTGCTGGGCGATGCGGCACTGCCGGTCATCGGTATCGGTGTGGTGGCCGCGTATGTGGGCTTGCTCTGGGTCGGTTCACGCCAGCCGGTGCTGGAACTGGACGACCCCAACGCGCCGGTGTTCGAGCTGCCCGAGACGGGGCCCACGGTCAAGTCTGGCCTGCACTACCTGCTTTCGGTGGTGGTGCTGGTGTGGTGCCTCATGGTGGAGCGGCTCTCACCTGCGCTGTCTGCCTTCTGGGCCACCATGTTCATGGTGTTTGTCATGCTGACGCAAAAGCCCATCATTGGCCTGTTCCGCAATGACCACCGTCCGATCGAGCACCTGAAGGCAGGTTGGCAGGACCTGATCGATGGTCTGGTCATCGGTGCGCGCAACATGATCGGTATTGGCGTGGCCACTGCCGCTGCGGGCATCATCGTCGGTACCGTGTCGCTCACCGGCGTGGGTCTGGTCATGACCGAGGTGGTGGAGTTGCTGTCTGGTGGCAACCTCATGCTCATGCTGGTGTTGGTGGCGGTCATCAGCCTGATCCTGGGCATGGGCTTGCCCACTACCGCCAACTACATCGTGGTTTCCACGCTGATGGCACCTGTCATTGTGGAGTTGGGGGCGCAAAGCGGACTGATCGTGCCGCTGATTGCCGTGCACCTGTTCGTGTTTTACTTTGGTCTGATGGCCGACGTGACACCGCCCGTGGGCCTGGCTTCGTTTGCGGCGGCAGCCATTGCCAAGCACGACCCCATCCAGACCGGCATCACGGCGTTCTACTACAGCATGCGCACGGCCATTTTGCCGTTCCTGTTCATCTTCAACACCCAGTTGCTGCTGATTGGGCTGGACGGGCCGTTGCATGTGGCGCTGACCATGGCATCGGCACTGGTGGCCATGCTGGTGTTTGCCGCAGCCACGTCCGGCTACTTCTTTGCACGCAACCGTTGGTATGAAACCGCGGCCCTGCTGCTGGTGTGCTTCACCTTGTTCCGCCCCGGTTTCTGGATGGACATGGTGCACCCACCCTTTGACGACCTGAAGGGGGCGGCCATGGTGCAGGCGATCGAGGCGGCCCCGCCCCAGACGGGTAAGCGGGTCTGGATCGAAGGTTTGAACATGGATGGCAAAGAAGTCCGCAAAGGTGTGTTGATTCCGCTGGGTGAGGCAGGTGACGCCAAAACCCGCTTGGCCAGTGCTGGCCTGACGGTCATGCCAGATGGTGACGCGCTGATGGTGGTGGGGGTCAAGTTTGGTACCGTGGCCGAGAAATTGGGCATTGAGCAGAGCTTCCGCATCACATCGGTTGAGGTGCCTGCTGATCGGCCTGCCAAAGAGTGGTGGTTTGTGCCAGCGCTGTTGCTGCTGGCGGTGGTGGTTGGGTTGCAGCGCCGCCGCGCTGTCAAGCCGTCGCTGGCAGGGGCGTGAGCGTGGCGCGGCCGGTGCGCATTGCACTCATTCATGCACTGGCGCACTCGGTCGGGCCGATCAACGTGGAAATGGCATCGGCTTGGCCCGAGGCCATTTGCATGAACCTGCTGGACGACAGCCTGTCTGCCGACCTGGCGCGTCGCGGCACCGGATTGGACGCCGACATGCACGCACGCTTTGAAACTCTGGCGGCCTATGCCGAAGCTCAGGGCGCGCACGGCATCCTGTTCACTTGCTCGGCATTTGGCCCGTGCATCGAGGCGGTCGCAGCGCGCCGCCCTCACATGCCCGTGCTCAAGCCGAACGAGGCCATGATTGATGAAGCAGCCGCCATGGGTGGCCGCGTGGGCCTGGTGGCCTCTTTCGGCCCTACCTTGGCAACGATGCCGGGAGAGTTTCCGTCATCTGTGGATCTGCGTTGTGAACTCACCGAGGAAGCCATGCAGGCCCTGAACAGGGGGGACTTTGCCGCGCACGATACCTGCGTGGTGCAGGCAGCCCGACGCCTCCAGGATGAAGGCTGTGCTGTGATTGCCCTGGCGCAGTTCAGCATGGCCCGTGCTGCTGGTGTGGTCGTGGAGGCGACGGGCCTGCCTGTGCTCACCACGCCGGGCAGCGCCGTCCGGTGTTTGCAGCGCCGACTGGGGGTGGCAAGCATCTTGAAGTGTTGCCAGGACTCAAGATCGGAGTCCAATAATCGCAATCATCAAAATTGAATACAGCCCAAAAATGGACGAGGCAAACCACTTGTCGAATACCTTGTATTTGAACGCACCACCTTCTTGCTTGAACAGATAAAAAGAATAAACTGATCCACATAGGCAGATCAGAATAAACACAATTGTTGTTAGATTGATTAGCTCTGCCAAACTCATGTAACTGGATTGTGGCAAACTATTGGTTATGGTGTAGCTCGCACCAACAGAAGCAAATATAGAGCCCACCGCCAAATTGAATCTAGAGACTGACTCAATCGGGATAAAGAAGTGGAGAATCGCAATCAGCATGGCCACAAAAACAGGAAATATTAATTTAAAAGCATACCCCGCATCTGCCAAAGTACGTTCCAACTTAATTCCTACCACAAATCGTGAATACTGCGAGTTGTATTTGTCTGCCAGTGTGGGATCACCGAAGTTGCTGTCATATTCACCCACTTCAGCGCGGGTGGGCGGATTCAAAAGTGAAGTGC
>DDUQ01000064.1 GCA_002344885.1 Comamonadaceae bacterium UBA2334 | reverse complement strand
CGCACCCGCACCCGCACCCGCACCGGCACCGGCACCAGCACCTGCACCTGCACCTGCACCTGCACCCGCACCTGCACCAGCACCAGCACCAGCACCAGCACCAGCACCAGCACCAGCACCAGCACCTGCTCCTGCTCCTGCTCCTGCTCCTGCTCCTGCTCCTGCTCCTGCTCCTGCTCCCGCTCCCGCTCCCGCTCCCGCTCCTGCTCCCGCTCCCGCTCCCGCTCCCGCTCCCGCTCCCGCTCCTGCTCCCTCGCCTGCACCTTCACCAGCCCCAGCCCCTGCTCCTGCAACCGCACCCACCCAAACAGAAACCGGGTTGGTCAAAGACAGCGTGGGCAGCACCTGGCTGGTGGATTCAAGCCCTGCGGTGGCTGCCGTTGTGACGCGCACCGATGCACCCGTTGCCACACCGGCTGCGTCAGCCAGCGTGGAGTCGCCACTCAAACTCAGCAGCAACATCCTCGACCTGACTCAGGCCAGCACACGCCAAGGGTCGCCAGACCCCGTGCCCGGCATGGGCCGCCTGTCAGACAGCAAAGTGATGCAAGTCGATGCCTCACGCTTCCTGATGACCGACGTGCAAAACACCTACTTCCGCAACCTGCCGCTTGACCAACTCGACCGCCTGAACACCGACGGATTGCTCAGCGCCCGGCGCGCCTACAAGCTCGAACTGTTTGGCGAAGCCATCAGGTTGCTCGAAATCAACCCCGAACTGGCCGACGTGCCCTCGTGCGCCTCGGCCCAGGATGCCGAATCGGGCAAATGCGCACTCACGGCAGCGCAACTGCAAGAAATACTGGCCCGCCAGCTCATCTCGGCACCCAGCAGCGGCCAGATCTTCAGTGGCCACCTGCCGCAAATTCAGCGCAAACGTGCACTGGTCATCGGGCTGAACCAGTACGACGACAAGCGCATCCCGCAACTCATCAGCGCTGTGCCCGATGCGCGGGCGCTGGGCGACGTGTTCAACGCCGACATGGGCTACGACGTCACCCGTCTGGAAAACCCCAGCAAAGCCCAGGTGGTGCAGGCCTTTAACCGCATCGCACAGCAGCTGGGCCCCAACGACAGCCTGGTGGTCTACTTTGCCGGCCACGGCGAGATGGTGGACAAAACCCAGCTGGGCTACTGGATACCCTCAGACGCCAACGCCAGCGACCCCACGGGCTGGATATCCAACGCCGATGTGTCACGCTGGATAGCCAACATACAGGCCAAACAGGTGGCCGTGGTGTCAGACAGTTGTTACTCGGGCACCTTTGCCGCAGAGCTGTCGCTGGAAGACGGCAAAGCCACCGGGCTGGACCCTGCATTGGTGCTGAACAAACGCTCGGTCACGGTGCTCACATCGGGCTCGGATGAACCCGTAGCAGACACGGGCAAGTCGGGTCACTCGGTGTTTGCGTGGAACCTGATGCAAGAAATCAAGAAGCTGGACAAGTGGACGGCCGGTGGCAATGTGTTTGCGCAGGTGAAGCAGGCAGTGGAGAGTGACTTGCCGCAGACGCCGCGATATGGCGCGGCGCTGAGCGCTGGGCACCAAAGTGGTGGCGAGTTCTTGTTTGAACGCAGAAGCAAATTGAAATGAAGCCTTCGTTGTGGCGTGGTTTTTGGGCGGCATGGGTGGACTCGTTACTGGTCCACACATTGCGCAGTTCCATGCTCACTGGCGGGGTGGTGATGTTGATGTCCAGCATGGGCATGTGGCAGTACTTTGCCAGCAGCATGCATGCGCACGATGCACAGCGGGCCGTGGCACACGCGCCAGCCGTTCAACAACCCAGGGTGGTGGTGATTGCCATTGACGATGATGGGTACAACACTTTCTTTGGTGGCAAGTCGCCCCTGAACCGGGGGCGTGTGCGGCATTTGCTGGAGGTCATTCAGCAAAACACACCATCGGCCAAAAGAGTGGTGATGGACGTCGACTTGTCTCCAGGGCCGGTGGCCGACCCATGGCAGGAGCCGTTGGACCGGTTTTTGAGCCAACGCCCTGGTTTGTGGACTTTGCCCGTATCACCCAACTCAGTGGCTGCAACAGCATCGGAAACCAGTGCCTGGCAACAAACTTTGTGTAAAGCAGGCGTGCGGTTTGGGCACCCGTTGGTGCCCAACGAGTTTGGTTACCCGAGATTGACGCACCAATACAACGGCAATTTGACCGACGCCGCGCTGGCAGATGCGCCGGTTTGCGGGGAAGGTACTCAGAGCCCGACGTTGTCACCCCGGCCGTTGTCACCCGGTTTTTTGAAGGCGGGCGTGGTGGTGCCTTTTTCGGGCGATTTGGCGGACCTGGCAGACATGCTGCGCACGGTTGATCCGGAGTGGGTTTGGGTGGGTGCCGCCTGGGGCAGCACGGACATTTTTGCCACGCCGTTCGGTGACCGGTATGGTGTGCAGGTGCACGCCGCGTCCATGGCCGGTCGGCTGGAACAGCAGCGCATGGTGCCGTTTTGGGCTCAGTTGCTGGTGGCCTGGTTCTTTTTGGCGTTGATGACCGCGTTGGCAACGCATTGGATGCCAAAGGTACAAGCCTGGATGCGGCCCAGCCACGACAGCATGAGCGGGCACCGCTTTTTTGGCCGGGCAGTGTTGCCGCTGGCTTTTGTGGTGGCCGTGGTGGCGAGTTTGCTGGTGCTGTGCGAATGCCTGGCCTGGGTACGGGCGCTGACTGGCGTTTGGGTGCCATCGGCCACCATTGCATCGGGGGTGCTGGTTTACATGCTGATTGTTTGGGTTTGGGGGCGCGAGGCGGTCAGACCGTATGAGGGTGGACACCATGCGTGGATGGTGCTGTTTTTCAAGCCCATGCGCGATGACCTGAACAGCATGGCCCAATGCCTGCGCCCCGACTTGGCTGCCAAATGGTTGCAGGCAGAGCCGCCTTACCGTCGCTGGCTGGAGTTTTTGCTGGCAACCGCCAGTTTGCTGGTACAAACGGTGGCTCCATTGGTTGCGGTGGTAGCGGCATTCATGCGGCCGCTTTAAGTGGGAAGGGAGAGGGTGATGTCATTCAAATGGATTGCGGTGTGGAGCGCGCCTTTTTGGGGGCTGGCTGCAAGCTTTGCCTGGGCAGGCTCGTGCATGGTGTTGGGCGACAAGGCTGCGGTGGTGTACAGCGACGAGGGGGAAAAGTCGCCGGCGTTTCTCACGCAGGCCTGCGAGCGTTTGAAACTCAAATCGGGCAGGGCCATGGTGTCTTGGGTCAGCCGCGACGGCAAGCCGCAAATGGCTGCCATTGGGTTAGACGGCGTTGCTCGTTACCCGGCAGCGGGAAATGAGGAGCGTTCTGCCAAAGTGGTGTGGGCCGAGATCACCACCCGGCGTGAGGTGCCCCGCGCTGCCGTGATGCGCAACATGGCTGTGGGCGACGAGCGGCCCGCCACGGTTTACGTTCCGCTGCAGGGGTTGGAAGTTTGGCCTGGCACAGCGGTTACCTGGCAGTTGCGCGTGGGTGCCAAGGCCGGCGGCGAGATGACGCCTGTGCAAGCGGTGGAGCCCGGACGGTATGTGTTGGACCGTGCATTGCTGAAGCCGGGGCAAGATGTTGTGCTGGAATGGACGGGCGGCGTGATGCCCGTGCAGTGGCACTGGCGTGTGTTGCCCGAGGCCCAGATGCTGGCAATGGATGACAACCATGCCAGCCTGGCGCAACCTGACCTGGATGCAGAGCAGCAGCGCATGCTCAAGGCCATGTGGTTTGAGCAACTTCGTTTACCTGTGAACATGAACCTGACACTGAGAGGAATGCCATGACATCTTCAGACAAATGCACGCAAAAACGTTTTCGGCCCCAGGGTGTTTGGGTTGTATCCGTCCTGGCTGTAGCCTTGCTGGTGCCAGGGTGGGCGGCTGCAGCCGAGCAGAAGGCGGGCTCGGTCTGGATGGTGAAAGGCCAAGTCCGGGTTCAGGGGCCAACGGGCGCAGAAAGAACGCTGCGGCTGGGCGATGACGTGGCAAACGGCGAGGCGGTATCGTCCGGTGCAGACTCGGAAGCTGTTTTGAAAATGGCAGACGGTGCCATGCTGGCGCTGCGGCCCAACACCCAGTTCAAGATTGACAACGTGAAGCGGCCCGATGCATCGGGTGGTGCGTTCGCATTGTCGTTGCTGCGTGGTGGGTTGCGCATTGTTTCCGGCTTGGTGGGCAAGCGGTCACCAGATGCTTACAAGGTGCGCACGCCTGTGGCCACCATCGGTATCAGAGGCACAGATCATGAGCCATATGTGTTGCCCAGCGGCACCAAGATTGGCCGCAACCCTGCCGGCACTTACGACAAGGTAAACCAGGGGGCTACGTTCATCGAGTCGGACAAAGGCATGACGGACTTGCAGCCCGGCCAGGTTGGCTTTGCACGCGATGCATCCGATACCAGTGATGACCAGCGCACCCGTGCTTTGGCCACGTTGTTGCGCCCGGTGATCTTGCGTTATGTACCCGAGTTTTACCGTCAGGGCGCGTTTGACCATGAACTGGCGGTTGCGCCACAGGAGCTGGATGGTGTGCTTTCGAACCACTGCGATGCCGATGTGTTGGCCCGAAAGTGGCTGGGTGCGCTGGACGGTGCGGTGGTGGAGCGCGATTCGAAGAAGGTGCTGGAACTGTTTGCGTCGGATGCCAAAGTCGCTATCAAGGTGCAGGCATCGCAGGCTGGTGGTACGCCCAAGTCCTATGCCATCAGTCGGGAAGAGTTTGTGGACTCGGTCGTGCAGTCCGTCAAAGACCTGGAAGAGTTCAGCCAGTTGCGCCGTTCGATCCGCGTGACCCAGCCGTCAGGGCGCAATGACTGTTCAGATTTGAACGTGGCCAGCGAGGTGCAGGAAAGCGGGCGTGCAGCGGGGCAGTTTTACCAGTCCAACTCGGTAGAAACGTTTGCTCTGCGCAAAGTTGGGCAGGGCTATCAGGCGGTCAAGGCAGAGGTGGAAGCCACGTCTTCCAGGTAAATCGCCTTTTCTTGGCGCAGTTCAAATTCGCGCCAAGTTGGCATGTGGCGGGGCGAGTGAGCCGAAGCAGAATCAGGCGAACACAGCCTGAACCCTGAACGGAGCCCCCCATGAGCCTTGCGGAAGCGCAGATCGACCCCCAACAATCCATTGGCCAAATCGCAGTCAGCCTGCCCGGTGCCACCGCGATTTTTCGGAAACTGAAGCTGGATTTTTGCTGCGGTGGCCAACTCCCCCTGGCGCAGGTGGTGGCGGACAAGCAGTTGGATCTGGATGTGGTGGTCAAAGCCCTTTCTGCACTGGAGCGCTCCGGTGAGCCGCCTGCGCCGACGGACCCGGTAGCGCTCATCGAGCACATCCTCACCCGTTACCACGCGGTGCATCGCGAACAACTGCCCGAGCTGATTGCCATGGCCCGCCGCGTGGAAGCCGTCCACAAGGGCCACCCGGATGTGCCTGCCGGCCTGGCAGACCTGCTGGAAGACATGGCACAGTACCTTGAGAGCCACATGGCCAAGGAAGAGCAGGTGCTGTTACCGCTGTTGACCACCGGCGGCCACGAATTGGCGGGCATGCCCATGAAAGTGATGCGCATGGAGCACACCGACCACGGCGAATCGCTGGAGCGGCTGATGGCGCTGACCAACGATGCCACGCCTCCCCTGGGCGCGTGCAACACCTGGCGTGCGCTGTACGCCGGCATTGACCAGTTCCGCGAT
>DDUQ01000144.1:533-23446 GCA_002344885.1 Comamonadaceae bacterium UBA2334 | reverse complement strand
TCCAGCGCCTGCAACTGCTTGGCATGGGCCAGGTAGCGCACTTCGGCGAATGCCTCAGGGCCCACCATGGCACCGATGGTGACGGGCTCCGACGGGTCCAGCACCTGGCGCGGTACATAGGGCGGCAGGTAGGCATCCACCTGCGCCTGTTCGGGCATGTCTACCCGCTCGTAGGCGTGGGTGAGGATNNGCTCTTCCGATCTTCTCGCCCTTCTCGCGCAGCGCGTCCACCGTGTCCTTGATGGTGCCGAGCACCGAGCCCAGGGCCACCACGACGGTCTCGGCGTCCTCGGTGCGGTAGGTGTGCATGAGGCCGCCGGAATCGCGGCCGAAGGCGTGGCGGAATTCCTCCGCCCAGCCCGGGATCAGTTCCAGGGCCTGCATCTGCTTGGCGTGCGCGAGGTAGCGCACCTCCATGAAGGCCTCGGGGCCCACCATCGCGCCGATGGACACGGGCTCCTGGGGGTCGAGCACCTGGCGCGGCTCGAAGGGGGGCAGGAACGCGTCCACCTGCGCCTGCGTGGGCATGTCCACGCGCTCGTAGGCGTGGGTGAGGATGAAACCGTCCATGCACACCATCACGGGCAGCGACAGCTCTTCGGCCATGCGGAACGCCTGGATGTGCAGGTCCAGCGCCTCCTGGTTGGTTTCGGCAAAAATCTGAATCCACCCCGCATCGCGCATGGCCATGCTGTCGGTGTGATCGTTCCAGATGTTGATGGGCGCACCGATGGCGCGGTTGGCCACCGTCATCACAATGGGCAGACCCAGCCCGGAAGCGTTGTACACCGCCTCGGCCATGTACAGCAGGCCCTGGCTGGCGGTGGCGGTGTAGGCCCGCGCCCCGGCTGCCGACGCGCCGATGGCCACACTGAGCGCGGCAAATTCAGACTCCACGTTGATGAATTCGCAGCGCGTCAGCTCGCCCGACTTCACCATCTCGCCCAGCCCCTCGACGATGTGCGTCTGCGGCGAAATGGGGTAGGCACAGATCACTTCCGGGCGGCTCAGGGCCACGGCACGCGCCACGGCGTGAGAGCCTTCGCATTGTTCAAGCATGGAGTGCCCCTGCCTTTCTTTCCTGTTCCATCACGATGGCGTAGGCCTCGGCAGCTGCCGCCTGGTTGCCCTGCGCCACCGCGCCGGTGAACTTCTGCGCAATGGCGGCGTGCACCGCCTCCAGCGACACCAGGGCGCCCAGCGCGGCGAACGCGCCCAGCAGCGGCACGTTCGGCACCGGGCGGCGCACATGTTTCATGGCCAGCTCGGTGGCGGGCACGGTCAGCAGGTGCGCGGGATGAAAGTCCTTCACAAACTCGCCCAGGCCCAGTTGTTCGAAGGTGCGCGTGGTGTTGATGAGGATGAAACCGTCTTTCTTCAGCCCGCTGAACACATCGACCTGGTGCAACAGGGTGGCATCCTGGATGATGAGTGCGTCGGGCTGCATGATGGGCTCGCGCAGGCGGATTTCGCGGTCGTCGATGCGGCAAAACGCCACCACGGGTGCGCCGGTGCGCTCGGACCCGAAGCTGGGAAATGCCTGCGCATGCCGCCCACCCAGGAATGCAGCAATGGACAGCATTTCAGCGCCGGTGACCACCCCTTGCCCCCCACGCCCGTGAATTCGAACCTGGAACATGCCTTGCCTTCCTGTGTGAAAGTTGTCTCGCGGCAACCGGGCCGCCGTGCGGCCAGTCGAAAGCATGAACAGTACTGGCCTTGCCCAACCAAAACTTTGCGCTAGATCAACAAGTTGATGTGAAGCCACTCATGGACAGGACTGCATCAGGGTTTTCACGGTCAACCCAATCAAAGCAAACGGGCGGCGCATAACAACGCCAACAGGCGACAGGTACTGCACTGGCGCAAACACGCCAGCTCAGCCCGCGCTGGCGGCCCATGCCCAGCTCAGTTGCAACTGCCGCAAACGGGGCGGCGAGGGGCCATGCCGACCTCACTGACCAGTCACTTGGTCAATCGTCGTAATGAAACCGGCAGGCAATGACCACCAGTTCAACCTCGGTGGCGCGGTACACCAAGCGGTGCGCACCGTCGATGCGGCGCGACCAGTAACCTGCCAGGTTACCCACCAGGGACTCCGGTTTGCCCAGCCCGGCAAAGGGCTCTCGGGCTGCGGCCTCGATCAGGGTGTTGATGCGTTTGAGGGTTTTGCGATCCTGACTTTGCCACCACACATAGGCGTCCCAAGCGTCGGGGACGAACCGGATGTCGCGAGGCAAGCTCAGTCCTTTTGCAGGGTGCGCCTCACCGCTTCGCCAGACTTGTCTTGCGCGATGGCTCGCGCCAGCGCATGGGCATTGGCTGGGGTGGACACCAGATGCAAGGTCTCCATCAAGCTTTGGTAATGATCGAGCGACATCACCACGGCATCGCCCCCGCTGCGACGGCTGATGATGGTCACATCGGCATCGTTGTTGACGGTGTCGAGCACGGTTTTGAGCGAACTGCGGGCTTCGGAGTAGGTCACCACGTTCATGATCGCTTGCCTCGGTTGTACAAAAAGTGGTGCAATTTTAGGCTGCTGCCATGTGTCTATGCTCGCAGTGTCAGTAACCGCGCAGCATCATGTCGAGCGCAGTTTCGATCTCGATGGCCTCTGGCTTGGCGTTGGCCACTGCCGTGCTCAACTCGCGGGTGAAGAACACAGCAATGCCCAGCGGATGCAGGCGCAATGTTTCCCCCAAGACCTTCACCTCAGGGTTGAAGCGCTGGGTCATACCGGGAAACGCATGCGGCCGGGCCAGTGGCACACACACGCGCTCGGCAAACCGATAGAGCAAATCGCTCTGGATTTGCAGCACAAACGGGAAGTCTTCGCGATCGGGCTCAATGGGATTGAGGTGAATGTCAAACCGGGCCATGGGTCGCTTCAGTTGCCGGTTTCGCGCCAGCGGCGCACGCGTTGCGAGTACGGCTCGCGCTGCTCTGCCCAGGCGTTGTAGCGGGCAATGTCTGCCGCGTTGTCCTCTGCCCAGTTGACGGATGGAGGTGTCGGCTGAACCACGGCAGAGACGGGCACCACCTTGACCGGGCGCAACACAATGGTGTTATCGGGTTCAGTGCAGACCTCGAACAGTTGGCCTGCATACTTTTTGCCCAGCGAAATTTGGCCACTGGCACCTACTTCTTTCAGCATGGCGTGTCCTCAAGTTGATCAATGCACGCATGCAATCATGCGGCACAAAAATCCGAAAGGCAAGACAGACCACTGTGTAAACAACTTTATCAGGGTTTACCCCGTGCAAATGCATTTGACTAAAACGAATTTACAGCACACAATCGCTTGACATTGATCAAATGCATTTGCCAATAGCAAATTCACCAACGAGATACGCGACCCATGAACACACCCAAGACCTTCGCCTCTGCCGCCGACCTGGAAGTGAAAAAAGTCAGCTTCGACAAGCTGTCGGACCACGCCTATGCCTACACCGCCGAGGGCGACCCCAACACCGGCATCATCATTGGGGACGACGCGGTGATGGTCATCGACACCCAGGCCACACCGGTCATGGCGCAGGACGTGATTCGCCGCATCCGCGAGGTGACGGACAAACCCATCAAATACGTGCTGATGAGCCACTACCACGCCGTGCGCGTGCTGGGTGCCAGCGCCTACAACGCCGACCACATCATTGCCAGCCAGGACACCTATGACCTGATCGTCGAGCGAGGCGAGTTCGACAAGGCCAGCGAAATTGGCCGTTTCCCCCGCCTGTTCCAGAACGTGGAGAGCGTGCCCCCCGGCCTGACCTGGCCTACCCTCACCTTCACCGGCAAGATGACCCTGTGGCTGGGCAAGCTGGAAGTACAGATCCTGCAACTGGGCCGTGGCCACACCAAGGGCGACACCGTGGCCTGGCTGCCGCAGGAAAAAATCCTGTTCAGCGGCGACCTGGTGGAATTCGACGCCACCCCTTACGCAGGCGACGCCTACTTCAAAGACTGGCCCCAAACGCTGGACAACATCGCCGCCCTCCAGCCCGAAAAACTGGTACCCGGCCGTGGTGCCGCGCTGCAAACGCCCGAGCAGGTGCAAGCTGGCCTGGCCGGTACACGCGCTTTTATCAGCGACCTGTACACCAACGTCAAAGCCGGGGCCGAGGCGGGCGAAGACCTGCGCAAGGTGTACGAGCGCACGTTTGCGGCCATGCAACCCAAATACGGCAACTGGGTCATCTTCAACCACTGCATGCCGTTTGACGTGACCCGCGCTTACGACGAAGCCACGCAGTACCCCGACCCGCGCATCTGGACGGCCGAGCGCGACGTGGCCATGTGGCAGGCGCTGGAAGGCTGAACGACATCGGGCGTGTGCGTCCGGCACGCGCCCGCCCAGGCGGCGCTCTGCCACCGACACCTCAGACCCGCGCCTAAAACTCAAGCCATTTGCGCCTTTTGCGCATCAGGCACGTCATTTTTTGCTCTCATTTTTCAAAAGGAGACACCCATGAAACTCGAACGCATCCACCACGTGGCCTACCGCTGCAAGGACGCCAAAGAAACCGTCAACTGGTACGTCAAACACCTGAACATGGATTTCGTGCTGGCCATTGCCGAAAACCAGGTGCCCTCCACCAAGGCACCCGACCCCTACATGCACCTGTTCCTCGATGCGGGCCAGGGCAACATCCTGGCCTTCTTCGAGCTGCCCAACTCCCCCGCCATGGGTCGCGACACCAACACACCCGAGTGGGTGCAACACATTGCCTTCAAGGTCGACAGCGTGCAAACGCTGGAAGACACCAAGGCCCGGCTGCAGGCAGAAGGCATCGAAGTCATCGGCCCCACCGACCACACCATCTTCAAGAGCATCTACTTCTTCGACCCCAACGGCCACCGCCTGGAACTGGCGGCCGACGTGGGCACGCCCGAGATGTACAAGCAACTCGACGACGTGAAGTGGGCCATGCTGGAAGAGTGGAGCCAGACCAAGCAGGCCCCACAGCACGCCGCCTGGATGCACGAGCGCGAGTTCAACCCCGCCACCGCTGCCTGAAACCTGACCCGAGCCCGGCACCCACAGCGAAAGCACCCCATGCTCCAGACCTACACCTACCCCGAATTTGCCTACGTCCAAAGCCCCGAGCAGGCGGCAGGTGAAGTCAAACGCCACCCGGTGATCATCATCGGCGCGGGCCCCATCGGCATGACCCAGGCGCTGGACCTGGCCGCGCGCGGCGTGGCCAGCGTGATCCTGGACGACAACAACACCGTCAGCATTGGCTCGCGGGCGGTGTGCTATGCCAAACGCCCGTTGGAAATCTGGGACAGGCTGGGCTTGGGTGAAGGGTATGCCGCACGCGGCATTCAGTGGAAGGTCGGCAAAGTGTTCTTCCGCAACGACCTGGCCTACCAGTTCGACCTGCTGCCTGAAGAGCACCACAAGATGCCGGCCATGATCAACCTCCAGCAGTACTACCTGGAGGAAGAACTGGTCAAGGCTTGCGACGCTAACCCGCTGGTGGACCTGCGCTGGAAGCACAAACTGCTGAGCCTGGAGCAAACCTCGGGCACCGGTGACGACGTGGCCACACTGACCGTGGAAACGCCCGACGGTGTGTTCAGGCTGCAGGCCGACTGGGTGATTGCCGCCGACGGCGCCAACAGCGACACCCGGCGCATGGTGGGTGCCGACTTCACCGGCCACTTCTTCCAGGACAGGTTCCTGATTGCCGACGTGGTGATGAAGAACGACTTCCTGAAGGTTCCTGAACGCTGGTTCTGGTTCGACCCGCCGTTTCACCGCAACCAGAGTGTGCTGCTGCACAAGCAGTGCGACAGCGTGTGGCGCATCGACTTTCAGCTCGGCTGGGACGCCGACCCCAACGAAGAGAAGAAACCCGAAAACGTCATCCCCCGCATCCAGGCCATGCTGGGGCCGGACGCAGAATTCGAGCTGGAGTGGGTGTCGGTCTATCAGTTCGCATGCCGCCGGGCAGACAACTTCCGCCACGGGCGGGTGCTGTTCACCGGCGACGCGGCGCACCAGGTGTCACCTTTCGGCGCCCGTGGTGCCAACACTGGTGTGCAGGACTGTGACAACCTCAGCTGGAAGCTCGCACTGGTTCTGAAAGGCGACGCGCCCTTGGCCCTGCTGGACACTTACCACGAAGAACGTGCCTTTGCTGCAGACGACAACCTGCTCAACAGCACGCGCTCCACCGACTTCATCACACCCAAGAGCCGCGCCTCGCTGCGCCTGCGCAACGCCGTGCTGGAGCTGGCCCGCACCGAACCGTTTGCCCGCCCGCTGGTCAACAGCGGCCGCCTGTCCACCCCTACACTCTATGCCCACTCGAGCCTGAACACGGCCGACACCAGCGCCTTCGACGGAAAAATGTCGCCCGGCACCAACTGCGCCGACGCACCCGTCACGGTCAACGGCCAGGCCGCCTGGCTGCTCAACCAATTGGGCGACGGTTTTGTGCTGCTGTGCTTCGGCCCGGGTGCGCGACCGGTCAGTGTGGGCAACGTCACCGCACGCGTGCTGGAAGTCGGCAAAGACTTGCAAGACGCACAAGGCGTGCTGGCGCAGCGCTACGATGCGCAGCCCGGGACGGTGTACCTGATACGCCCGGACCAGCACGTGGCTGGACGCTGGCGCGCTTTCGATGCCGAACAGACCACCGCCGCCCTGAGCCGGGCCTTGGCCCTGGCCTGATGGGCCTGCACCGTCAACACACACCCCACAGGCCCCGACCGGAGAACACCGATGGCACTGAACCGTCAACCCAATATCTGCAACCCAGACAGCTTTTACGACGAACTGATTCACGCACAGCGTGACCTGACCGACGACCAGGCCGACACCCTGCTGGCCAAACTGGCACTCATCCTGGCGAATCATGTGGGCGACCGTGCCGTGCTGACTGAAGCCATTGCCCTCGCACGGCACAATACCCTGGCGTCAGTTTCGCAGGCCTGACAGGCGCACGCTCAACCCGCCACGGTCAAGCCGAGCACAGCCGCACAATCGCCCGGACGGCAACGAACGACGTCCACATGGCCCACCCCGCCCACCGCACATGACACTGAACCACACGCACGACTCCACCGCCCGCAGCTGGGTGGCCAGCGCCAACCAGGCGGGCACCGACTTCCCCATACAGAACCTGCCGTTCGCAGTCTTCAAGCCAAAATCTGCCCCAGCGCATGACTGGCGGGCAGGTATTGCTATCGGAAAAGAAGTACTGGATCTGCCCGCACTGGCCACCACCGGGCTGCTGCAGGGCCTGGCGTTGCAAGCCGCGCAAGCCGGTGCGGCCGATGCACTGAACCCCATCATGGCCCTAGGCCAGCCCGCGTGGCACGCGCTGCGCCATGCGGTGTTTGCGCTGCTGAAAGACGATGCCGCCACCGGTGTGCAAGCCCAGGTACAGACCTGCCTGCACCCGCAGGCAGACGTGGTGTTCAACCTGCCAGCCAGGGTGGGCGACTACACCGACTTCTACACCTCCATTCACCACGCCACCAACATCGGCAAACTGTTCCGCCCCGACAACCCGCTGCTGCCCAACTACACCTGGGTGCCCATTGGCTACCACGGGCGCAGTTCCAGCCTGCAGGTCTCGGGCAGCGACGTGCGCCGCCCCAATGGCCAGACGATGCCCCCCGGTGCCACCGCGCCCGCCTTCGGCCCTTGCAAGCGGCTGGACTGGGAGGTGGAACTGGGTGTGCTGGTGGGCACCGGCAATACGCTGGGCGAGCCCATCACCATCGACCGGGCCGAGGACCATGTGTTCGGCATCTGCCTGCTCAACGATTGGTCGGCCCGCGACATCCAGGCCTGGGAATACCAGCCGCTGGGCCCATTCCTGTCCAAGAACTTCGGCACCACGCTGTCCCCCTGGGTGGTGACGCTGGAGGCCCTGGCCCCGTTCCGTACGGCCATGGAGCGCCCCGACGGCAAATGGGACGACCTGCCCTATCTCAGCCATGACACCAACCGCCAGCAAGGCGCGCTGGACATTCAGCTGAGCATCGGCATTGCCACCGAAGGCATGCGGCAAGCCGGGCAGCCCGCCCACATGGTCAGCCAGACCAGCTACCGCCATGCCTACTGGACGATGGCCCAGATGGTGACGCACCACACCGTCAACGGCTGCAATCTGCAGCCCGGCGACCTGCTGGGCTCGGGCACGCTGTCCGGCCCACAGCCAGCCCAGGCCGGTGCCCTGATCGAGCTGACCCAGGGTGGCAAACTGCCCGTCACCCTGGCCGATGGCAGCCAACGCACCTTTTTGCAGGACGGCGACGAAGTCGTCATGCGTGGCTGGTGCGAGGCACCGGGTGCCGCCCGCATCGGCTTCGGCGAATGCCGAGCCATCATCCTGCCAGCCATTGCAATCTGACATACCAGTTAGTGAGCCATGCCAACTTGCACCGCCCTGCGTTCGCCGCCACACTGCAAAGCCGCTGTGACAACTGAACCGATCCGCGCAAAATATTTCAGCCAACGACCTGGTCACCTGCCAAAACAGGGTAAACCCTGACCAATACAGGGCCATCAACAGGTAACATATTGCATGTTTTCGACCCTCGCCAACCAAGGAGACAACCCGTGAACCGATTCCTGAAGCAAACCGCTGTGGCCGCCGGCCTGCTGTGCACCACCTGGGCCGCCCATGCAGCCGATCCCATCGTTCTGAAAGTGCACCACTTTCTGGGCCCACAGTCGATTCAGCACACCACCATGCTGAAAACCTGGTGTGACAACATTGCGAAAGACTCCAACAACCGGTTGGCCTGCCAGATTTACCCTGCCATGCAACTGGGCGGTTCGCCGCCCCAACTGTTCGACCAGGCGAAAGACGGCGTGGCTGACGTGGTGTGGACGGTAGCCGGTTACTCGGCAGGTCGCTTCGCCCGTTCACAGGTGTTCGAACTGCCCTTCATGATGACCAACGCCGCGGCAACCAGTCGCGCCGCATGGGATTTTGTGCAGAAGCACGCCCAGGACGAATACAAAGACGTCAAGCTGCTGGCCATCCACGTGCATGGTCCCGGGGTCTTTTTCACCAAGAACAAGCCCATCACCAAGATGGAAGACCTGAAGGGCCTGAAAATGCGCGGCCCTACCGCCACCATCACCAAGATGCTGGCCAACATGGGTGCCACGCCTGTCGGCATGCCCGTGCCACAGGTGCCTGAAGCGCTGTCCAAAGGCGTGATCGACGGCGCAGTGATTCCCTACGAAGTGGCGCCCGGCCTGAAGGTGCACGAACTGACCAAGTTCGCATCTGAAACCCCAAAAGACCAGCCCGCGCTGTACACCACCGTGTTCGCCGTGCCGATGAACAAGGCCAAGTACGAGTCGCTGCCCGCCGACCTGAAAGCCGTCATCGACAAGAACTCCGGTCGAGAGCTCTCGGCATTCCTGGGCTCAACCCAGGAAGGTAACGACGTGCCGGGCCGCAAGGCATTTGTGGACACAGCAGGCTACACCATCACCCAAATCTCGGCTGCCGAGATTGACCGCTGGAAGAAAGCCACCGACAACCTGGACGACGAGTGGGTGGCCGACATGAACAAGCGTGGCCTGAACGGCAAGGCCATGCTGGACGATGCACGCGCACTGGTTCAGCAGTACAGCAAGTGAGCATCGCCCTCTGAGGTGACGCACGGGCGGGGTTTTCCCCGCCTTTTTTCACCCCGCTGGCCTGTGCACACGTGCGCAGGCCCGCTCGGCAACCCTTGTGGAGACCCGCCTTGGCAGACATCCTCGTCAGCGAATCTGACAAACGTTACACCGGCTACAGCCGCATGCTCGACACCGCCTGCAAAGCCATGGCAATCGTCGCGGGCGTGACGCTGGTGGTGCTGGCCTTCATGTCGGTCTGGAGCATCGTGGGCCGCGCCGCTTTTGACAAGCCCCTGGTCGGCGACTATGAGCTGGTGCAGTTCCTCAGCGCAGTGGCGGTGGTGCTGAGCCTGCCTTACGCACACTGGATCGGCGCACACGTCATCGTCGATTTTTTCACGGCCAACGCCAAGCCTCGCACCAATGCGGGGATGGATCTGGTCGCCAACATCATCATGGCATTCTTCTCTGCCGTCATGGCCTGGCGCCTGACCGTGGGCATGTTGGACCTGAAAAGCAATTTCGACGCCTCCATGCTGCTCGGCATACCCACCTGGTGGGCGTATGTGCCGTTCATTCCCGCCTTTGCATTGCTGGCCCTGACCGCGCTGCACGCTGCCCACGCCAACCTGAGAAAGCTGTTGTCATGACCGGTATTGAATGGGGCGCCCTGATGTTCGGGGTGTTGCTGCTGTTGCTGGCAGTTCGGGTGCACATCGGGATGGCCATGCTGCTGACCGGCTCGGTGGGCTACGTCATCCTGGCGGGTGTGGACCCGCTGCTGAGCTATTTCAAGAATGCAGCCTATGCACGGTTTTCCATCTACGACCTGTCGGTGGTGCCGCTGTTCCTGTTGATGGGCCAGTTTGCCACGCACGGCGGGCTGTCGCGTGCGCTGTTCCAGGCGGGCAATGCCTTCATCGGCCACTGGCGGGGCGGCATGGCCATGGCCGGGGTAGCCGCGTGCGCAGGTTTCGGCGCCATCTGTGGTTCGTCGCTGGCCACAGCGGCCACCATGGGCCAGGTGGCTCTGCCGCAGATGAAGGCTCACAACTACTCGGGCCGGTTTGCCACTGCAGCCATTGCGGCGGGGGGTACGCTGGGCATCCTGATTCCGCCGTCGGTGCCGCTGGTGATCTACGCCATCCTGACCGAGCAGAACATCGCCAAGCTGTTCCTGGTGGCATTCGTGCCAGGCATCATCGCGGCCATCGGTTACATGGTGGTCATTGCCATCATTGCCCGAGTCAGCCCGTCGGACGCACCGGCAGGTGACCGGTTCACCTGGGGCCAGCGCTTGCAAGCGCTGCTGGAAACCTGGCCCGTGCTGCTGATCTTCCTGGTGGTCATCGGCGGTATCTATGGCGGGTTTTTCACACCGACAGAAGCTGCGGCTATCGGCACCGTAGCCACAGCGTTTGTAGCCTGGCGGTCTGGCGGGCTGAAAGGCCGTGGGTTTTTGCAGTGTATGTACGGCACGGCGGCAGCCACGGGCATGATCTTCCTGATTCTGCTGGGTGCGGACGTGCTCAACGTGTTCCTGGCGCTGACGCAGATGAACACCGAACTGGCCAAATGGGTGATCGGCCTGGGCCTGTCGCCCATTCTGGTGGTGTTCGTCATCATCCTGATCTACCTGGTCCTGGGCTGCATCATGGACAGCCTGTCGATGATCCTGCTGACCATCCCCATTTTCTTCCCCATCATCATGGGGCTGGACATCTGGGGGCTGTCACCCGAGCACAAAGCCATCTGGTTTGGCATCCTGGTGCTGATGGTGGTGGAAATCGGGCTCATCACACCGCCCGTGGGCATGAACGTGTTCATCATCAACAGCATGGCCAAAGACGTGCCGATGAAGGAAACCTTCAAGTTCGTGATGCCCTTCCTGGCGTCGGACCTGCTGCGCATCGTCGCCATCGTGTTTTTCCCGAGTATCGTCCTGTTTTCGCTGAAGCTGGTGACGTGACAGCCTGAGAGTGGCACGACACAACCACTGAATCCATAGCAAAAAGCCATTGTCAGTCATGCTGCAATGGCTTTTTCTATTAAAAATTCATACGTCTGAATGGCCTGCGTCCGCCCAACCATTCGTCAGCCCCAAGTTGTGCAGAAATGGGATACTTCGCGGCCAAAGCCCCACGTTCACCATGTTCGTCGTATCACCCGTTGCCCGCCATCTGCGCCTGCCGTTGAACGCACCCGCACACCCTGACAGGCTGCAAACGGCGGCGGGGCGACCATGAAGTCGAAGCTGTCGGCCTGGCTCGCCTCCCACTGGCCTACGCAGGAATCGCTGCAGGGCAACCGTTGGCTGGGGTGGTTGGGTCCGCGCCTGTTCCACCCGAACCTGTGGCGCCCGCGGCGCAAGACGCTGGCAACCGGCTTGGCCATTGGCGTGTTCTTCGGCTTCCTGATTCCGCTGGCGCAGATTCCGGCGTCAGCCGTGCTGGCCACCGTGCTGCGCGCCAACCTGCCCGCAGCCATGGCCAGCACACTGGTCACCAACCCGGTGACGTTCGGCCCGGTGTACTACGTGGCTTACAAGCTCGGCGTGGTGCTGGTGGGCCCGGCGGATGCGCCGGCTAAAGCCTCACCGGTCCAGCCACCGGGCGCAGCAGACACCTCGGTCAGCTACCCGCCACCCGGCCCTGTTGCAGAGTCCGGGGGCGGTGAGAGTTCCTGGTCGGTTTTCTGGGGCTACATCACCGGCGTGGGCAAACCGCTGGCCGTGGGCCTGGTGATTTTTGCCATCTGCGGCTCGGCACTGGTGTACTGCGTGGCCAACCGGCTGTGGGTGATGCAGGTGCGCCGCAAACGCCGCCAGCGCCTGGCGAGCCACCAGGGCTGAAGCCGCACGTTCTTCGTATCAGCGCCAGACGCGCAGCGGGTCGCTCAGGCCAAAGCGCTCACCCAGCAAGGCCGACGCCGTGGGCACCGTGCCGGACGCGAGCTGAAGGTGCCTGTCCAGGTGGCGCTCGGACGGGGCCAGCAACTGCTGGTACAGCCGCTTGCACAGCGCCCGCGCCTCGTGCCCGGCCCAACCCGCTGGCAGCAACTCGGCAGGCAATTGCGGGTCACGCAGCAGCAGGCGGCGGTAGTCGTGGATGAGCAGGGTGCGCAGCAGGAAGGCACAGTCGTCCCCCATGGCGGACGGCGCCCCGCTTCGGTCGTGCCACTGCGCCAGGATGGGACTGTAGGCCTGCACAAATGCCGCGTAGTCCTGCGCCAGCCGCTCCAGGTTCCAGGCAGCACCGACCGCGTCGGCATCGGAGCCAGAGATGAGCAACTTGGGGTTCGCGGCCATGAGGGGCAGCAGCTTGGGCAACAACTCGGCCAGCCCTTCTGCTTCCAGCGCCTCGAACACCGCGCCCAGGTCGGCTCCCGGGTGCACGAAACTGTGGGTGCCCAACTCACCAAATCCGTGCCAGAACAGGGCGCGTTTGAGTTGCTCGCGCTGCGGGACAGAAAGGTTACCCACCAGCATGATCAGCCGCCAGCGGTGGTCCCACGGGGTGGTGGCAGCGGCGTAGATCTGTCGGGCCGCTTCGTCAAACCGGCGGCGGCCCGTGGGCGTGAGCATGTAGTTGGAACGGCGGCCGTGCACCTCGGTTTCCAGCCACTCGTCCTGCGCCAGGCGGAACACGCTGGTGCGCACCAGCCGTTCGTTCAGGCCCAACGGCTCCAGCAGGGTGATGAGGCTGCCCAGCCAGATGCGGCCGCCCCGGGGCAGCACGGCATCGCCAAACAGGGTGACGATGAGCGAGCTGGCCTGCCCGCGGCTCTGGTCACGGAAGGCGTCCAGCCGCTCGCGGGTGGGGCAGCAGGTCAGGCCGGCCGAACGGGTCTGGCTGGTGCAGACGCTGCACGGCAGAGGTGACCCGTGCCCGCCCTCGCCCACCACCGACAGCAACACCGACCCGCCGCAGCCGGCCGCTGGGCAACCGTCACCGCTCATCAAAACTCACCACCAAAGCCGGGGTGGTCGCCTTGGCCTGGCAGCTCAGCACATAGCCCTGCGCGGTTTCAGTGGCGTCGAGCGCAAAGTTCTTGTCCATGTGGACACTGCCCTCCACCACCTTGCACCGGCAGGTGCTGCACACGCCGCCTTTGCACGAAAACGGCAGGTCCAGGCCGGCGTTGAGGGCTGCGTCGAGCACGTTGTCGGACGTGCCCATCGGCACCTCGTGGTACTTGCCATCCAGCAGCACGCGCAAGGCCACCAGCTTGCCCAGACCGCTGCCGGCTGCCTTGGCATCGGTGTCGGCTTGCACTTTGGCCGCCATGTCTGCGCTGGTGGTGAAGCGTTCGGTGTACACCCGGCTCTCGGGCACACCGGCGGCCTTCAGCGCTGCCTCGGTGGCGGTGATCATGGCCTCGGGCCCACAGATGAACACCTCGTCCATGCTGGCAGCGGGCAGCAGCGTGGCCACCAGTTGCTGCACCTTGGCGGCATCGATGCGCCCTTCCAGCATGTCCACTTCTTGCGCCTGGCGCGACAGGATGTGCACCATGGTGAAACGGTTGGCGTAGCGGTCTTTCAGGTCTTGCAGCGCCTCGTTGAACATGACGCTGGCCATGCGGCGGTTGCCGTACACCAGGGTGAACTTGCTGTCGGGCTGCTCTTCGAGCGTGGTGGCGGCGATGCTGAGGATGGGCGTGATGCCCGAGCCCGCCGCAAAGCCCACGCGGTGGATGGCGCGCTGCTTTTTCACCGTGAACTTGCCATTGGGTGGCAAAACGGCCAGCGTGTCGCCCGCCTTCAGGTTGGCCGCCGCCCAGTTGGAAAACACACCCCCTTCGACGGGGCGGATGCCGACCTCCAACTCGCCATGGCGCGCCAGGCGGCTGCGCGGGCTGCTGATGGAATAGGTGCGGCGCACGTCCTGGCCATTGACCTGTGCGCGCAGGGTGAGGTACTGCCCGGGCTCGAACTGGAAGGCCTCGCGGGACGCAGCAGGAATGTCAAAGGTGATGGCCACCGAGCCGGCAGCCTCGGGGCTGACACGCTTGACGGCGAGGTCATGGAAACGGACGGCAGACATATGGGTCCTCCGAAAAAATGCTCAATACGGCTTGAAGTAGTCAAACGGCTCCTGGCAGCTCAGGCACTTGTACAGTGCCTTGCAGGCCGTGGAGCCGAAGGGGGAGGTCTCGACGGTATGTGTCGAACCACATTGGGGACACGGCACCACCGGCTGCACCTGGCTGGCCCCTGGCATGAAACGCAACACGCGCTCCTGCGGCGTGGCACCCGCTCGGGGTGCGCCAGAGCCGCAGGCGGCCTGCGGCGGGGCAATGCCGTAGGCCCGCAGCTTGTCGCGGGCGGCAGGGCCGATCCAGTCGGTGGTCCATGCAGGCGACAGCTGTGTCACCACCTTGCCCGCAATGCCGTGGGCGGCCAGGGCGGCCGCCACGTCATCGGCCATCTGGCCCATGGCGGGGCAACCGCTGTAGGTGGGGGTGATGACCACCTCCACCCCGTCCGGGCCCATGCGCACGTCGCGCAGGATGCCCAGCTCGCGCAGCGACACGACCGGAATTTCCGGATCGGCCACCGCGTCGAGCACGGTCCAGACGTGGTCCAGCGTGGCGGTCATGGCAGGCGCTGTCACCACTGCGCGCCGGGGTGGGCGCGGGCCAGGCTTTGCATCTCGGCCAGCAGGAACCCCAGGTGCTCGGAATGCGAACCCACCTTGCCCTGCGTGACGTAGCCGACCGATGACGGGCGCTTGAGCGTGGCATCGGTCAGCGCGGCGTCCACTAGCGCGTTCCAGTCGGCTTCCAGCTGGGGCCAGTCGATGACGATGCCCGCCTCAGCCGCCTCTTTTTCCATAGCAGACTGTGTCCAGAATTCTTGCGTGTAGGGCATCAAATGCTCCAAAGCCGCTTGCACGCGGGCATGGGACTCATCGGTGCCGTCACCCAGCTTGACCAGCCAGTCGCGCGAGTGGCGCAGGTGGTAGCTGGCTTCCTTGAGCGACTTGGCGGCAATGGCGGCCAGGTTGGCATCGGCGGACTGCTCCAGCTGCGACCACAGCGGCACCATCAGGGCGCTGTAGAGAAAATTGCGCGCAATGGTGGTGCCGTAGTCCATGTCGCTCTTGGCGTACCCCACCAGCGCGCTGCGGTGGGGCAGTTCCAGCAAGGTGTAGTTGCGGAAGTCGGGCACGTCGCGGAAGTAGGCGAGCGTGTCTTCGGTGGCATCGCCACCGATCAGTTTGGCGGCCTCGCTGTACAGCAAGCGGGCCTGGCCGATCAGGTCCAGGCTCATGTTGGCCAGTGCCAGGTCTTCCTCGATGATGGGGCCGTGGCCACACCATTCGGCGTTGCGCTGGCCCAGCACCACGGCGTTATCAGCCAGGTGCAACAGGTAGTTCAGTGGGGTTTTCATTTACATGTGCCCCACTTCTTCCGGGATGTCATAGAACGTGGGGTGGCGGTAGATCTTGTCTGCCGCCGGGTCGAAGAGCGCACCCTTGTCGTCCGGGTTGCTGGCAGTGATGGCGACCGAGGGCACGACCCAGATGCTCACGCCTTCCTGGCGGCGGGTGTAGACGTCACGCGCCATCACCAGCGCCTGGGCAGCATCGGCAGCGTGCAGGCTGCCGCAGTGCTTGTGCTCCAGGCCCTGTTTGCTGCGGACGAACACTTCCCACAGGGGCCATTCCTTGAGGGCGGGTGCGGCGTTGGATGAGGTGGTCATGCTGCTTCCTTCAGGTTGCGTTGTTGCTGTTTGCGTGCATGGGCCAGGGCGGCATCGCGCACCCAGGCTCCGTCGTTGTGCGCCTTGACACGGGTGGCCAGGCGTTCCTTGTTCATCGGGCCGTTGCCGTTGACGGTGGCCCAAAATTCGTCCCAGTCAATCTGGCCGTAGTCGTAATGCTGGCGCTCTTCGTTCCATTTCAGGTCGGGGTCAGGCAAGGTCACGCCCAGCACCTTGGCCTGCGGCACCGTGGCGTCGATGAACTTCTGGCGCAAGTCGTCGTTGGAAATGCGCTTGATGCCCCAGCGCATGCCTTGTGCACTGTTGGGGCTGTCTGCGTCGGGCGGGCCGAACATGGCGAGGCACTTCCACCAGTAGCGGTTGACAGCGTCCTGCACCATGTCGCGCTGGGCCTGGGTGCCCTTCATCATCACCAGCAGGGCTTCGTAGCCCTGACGCTGGTGGAAGCTTTCTTCCTTGCACACGCGGATCATGGCCCGGGCATACGGGCCGTAACTGCAGCGGCACAGCGGAATCTGGTTCATGATGGCCGCGCCGTCCACCAGCCAGCCGATCACGCCCACATCGGCCCAGTTGAGCGTCGGGTAATTGAAGATGGAGCTGTACTTGGCCTTGCCGCTGTGCAGGGCGTCGAGCATCTCGCCGCGGCTGGTGCCCAGCGTTTCGGCGGCGCTGTACAGGTAGAGGCCGTGGCCACCTTCATCTTGCACCTTGGCAATCAGGATGGCTTTGCGCTTGAGGCTGGGGGCGCGGCTGATCCAGTTGCCCTCGGGCAGCATGCCCACAATTTCGCTGTGCGCGTGCTGGCTGATCTGGCGCACCAGCGTCTTGCGGTAGGCCTCGGGCATCCAGTCCTGCGGTTCGATGCGACCGTCGGCATCGATGCGCGCATCGAACTTCGCCATCAGCTCGGGCGGCTCGGTGCTGCCGACTGATTTGACGGGTTTAGGCGTGCTGTCGTCGGGCACGCTGAACGATTGGGTGTACATCTTTCGTGGCTCCTGTGGGTTGAGGGGTTGCGGTACGGACCGGTCAGACCTGGCTGGGGCGGTTGTCCCAGACGCGACGTGCCTTGCCCGTCTGGGTACGCGGCAGGGTGCCGAAGTCCATCACATCGACCTTGGTCGAAATGCCGATGATGGTTTTGATGCGGTGTTGCAGTTCTTTGGCCAACTGGGCGATGTCGGCGCCGGAGAGGCTGGCGCTGGCATCTGGCTGCAGCTCGCAACGCACTTCCACGTTGTCGAGGTGGCCTTCACGGGTGAGCACAATCTGGTACACACCCGTGAAACGCTTGTCGCGCAGCACCTGCTCTTCGATCTGCGTGGGGAACACGTTCACGCCACGGATGATCAGCATGTCGTCCGACCGGCCCACGATGCGGCCCATGCGCCTGAACGCCCGGCTGGTGGGCGGCAGCAAGCGCGTCAGGTCACGGGTGCGGTAGCGGATGATGGGCATGGCCTCTTTAGACAACGAGGTGAACACCAGTTCGCCCTCTTCGCCGTCCGCCACGGGCTCACCGGTGTCGGGGTTGATGATTTCGGGGTAAAAGTGGTCTTCCCAGATGACGGGGCCGTCTTTGCTTTCGATGCATTCGCTGGCCACACCGGGGCCCATCACTTCCGACAGGCCGTAGATGTCCACGGCATCCAGCCCCAGGCCACGCTCGATTTGCTGACGCATGCCCTCGCCCCAGGGCTCGGCACCGAAGATGCCGACTTTGAGCGAAATGTCTTCAGGCGCAATGCCCTGTCGGGCGAACTCCTCGGCGATGACGAGCGAGTACGACGGCGTGACCATGATGATGTCGGGCTTGAAGTCCTGAATCAGTTGCACCTGCTTTTCGGTCTGTCCGCCCGACATGGGAATGACGGTGCAGCCCGCCCGCTCGGCACCGTAGTGCGCCCCCAATCCACCGGTGAACAGGCCGTACCCATAGGCGACATGCACGATGTCGCCAGCACGGCCGCCCGCCGCCCGGATGGAGCGGGCCACCAGATTGGCCCATCGATCAATGTCGCCCTGCGTGTAACCCACCACCGTGGGTTTGCCTGTGGTGCCCGACGACGCGTGCACACGCGCCACCTGGGTGCGCGGCACGGCAAACATGCCAAAGGGGTAGTTGTCGCGCAGATCGGCCTTGGTGGTGAACGGGAACTTGGCAATATCGGCCAGCGTTTTCAGGTCGCTGGGATGCACGCCTTTGTCATCGAACTTCTTGCGGTAGTGCGGCACGTTGTCGTACGCGTGCTGCAGGCTCCACTTCAGACGTTGCAGTTGCAGTGCGGCCACCTCGTCGCGGCTGGCGGTTTCGATGGGGTCCAGGTCGCCGGGCTGGGGTTGCTTGACGGGCATGGGCGTTGTCTCCTGTGGGGGTGTTGGGCTGTCGGCGTGTGCCGCTGTGTACGGGTTGTGTACGGGTTGTGTACGGGTTGTGTACGGGTTGTGTACGGGTTGTGTACGGGTTATGTGCAGGGTGTGCGGTGCATCAGGCTTTCTTGAGGGGCAGCATCAACCAGCGGTCGGGGCGGCGTCCAGTCCCGCGATGACCTCACCGCTGATGCGCGCGCTTTTTCCCCGGAACAAGGCCACGGTTTTGCCACCGCGGACACGCACCACCGTGTCGTAAACCCCTGTGCGGCGTGACAGCGAGCGTTCAACACACTCTGCCTCCAGCACATCACCCTCTTTCGCGGGTGCCAGGAAGTCGATGTGGCACGCGGCTGCCACCGTGTTCTGGTTGTAGCTGTTGCAGGCAAAGGCAAACGCGCTGTCGGCCAGCGTGAAGATGAAGCCACCATGGCAGATGCGGTGGCCATTCACCATGTCTGGCCGCACCGTCATGGCCAGCGTGGCCTGACCGGGCGACACCGACACGATGGCCATGCCCAGCCCTTGGCTGGCGCTGTCGCGAGACCACATGGCCTGCGCCACGCGCCCTGCAAGGGCTTCCGCGTCTTCCGACTCGACTTCCTGCAAGCTGTTTGTCATATTTTTCGGCTCCAGCGCTTGTAGATATTGGGTACGCAGCTACACAGTTTTCAGGATTGATCAGGCCTGATTGAACCGGGCCGGGCGTTTTTCCAGGAACGCTGCCACGCCTTCCACATAGTCGGCGCTGTGACCCAGCTCCCGCATCATCAGCGCCTCGTACGACAGGTGCTGCTCTAGTGATGCGGTGTGCGCGGCCAGCATGGCCTGACGGGTGCGCACCATGGCGCGCGTCGGCAAGACAGCCAGTTGTGCGGCCAGGGCATCGACCGTTGCATCGAGCGCGTCATTGGCCACACATTCCCAGATCAGCCCCCATTCAGCCGCCTTGGCAGCGGGCAGCTTTTGCGCCGTCAGCGCCAGGCCCATGGCACGCGCCAGCCCGAGGCGCTGAGGCACGGCCCAGGACGCACCGGTGTCAGGAATCAGGCCGATCTTGGAAAACGGCAGCATGAACGACGCAGCCTCTGCCGCCACGACCATGTCGCACGCCAGCGCCAGGCTGCAACCTGCTCCAGCGGCCACACCCTGCACACGCGCAATGGTGGGCACACGCAGGTTGGTCAGGCGCATGACGAGGGGTTTGAAGTTGCGCTCAACCACGTCGCCGATGTCGGGCGGGGTTTCACCTGGGGTGAACACCATGTCCGGATCGGCCAGGTCCTGCCCGGCGCAGAAACCTCGCCCTGCCCCGGTGACCACCAGCACCCTGACCTGGCCAAGGTCGCCTGCGCCGGCCTGCAGTGCATCGAGCGCATCCCGCAGCTCGGCGTGCATGTCGCCGGTGAAGGCGTTCATTTTGTCTGGCCGGTTCAGCGTGAGACGCGCCACACCACCGGTCACCAGAAATTCAATGTTTTTGTATGCCATGTCGCTTGTCTCCATTCATTTGTTTGCTATGCCTGAAGCATGGGTGCCAGAGGCACGTCACACATGGCGGCGGCGCTGCACCACGCGGAAGCGGTTGGCCACAAAGGCCGAGTCGGCATAGCTGGCGTTGGCCGCCGGGTTACCGCCTGTGCCATGGAAGTCCGAGTAGGCAGCCGACTGGTTGACGAACACCTGGCCAGTCAGGTTGATGGACAACGCCACCTTGCTGCGCCACGTGGCGGCCGTCATGGCATCGACCACGGCTTCGTCCGTGCTGTACACGCCCACCGTCAACGCGCCGAGCGTGGACACCATGCGCTCTGACAACCGAATGGCGGTTGCTGTGTCCGGCACGCTGACGACGAAGCTGATGGGACCAAAACGCTCCTCCATGTAGGCAGCTTCGTCGGCCATGTCGCACGCAACCAGCACCGGGGTCTGGACGCGCGCGCCCGGATGGTCCGGATGGGTGAGTGCCTGTGAGGGCCGAACCACGCGGCCCAACTGTCCGCTGTTCGCCAGAGTGATGCGATCGGCCGTTGCGTCGGACTGGATGGCACCCAGCACTGCACAGGCCACTTCGGGCTTGCTCAGGAAGCGGTCAATGGCAGCCGCCAGGTCGGCACACACGTCGGCGTACGTTTTATGGCCTTCGTCTGTGGCGATACCCCCAGCCGGTACCAATATGGCCTGTGTGGTGGTACACATCTGCCCCGAGTACAACGAAAGCGTGAATGCCAGATTGCCCAGCATGGCTTTGTAGGCGTCGGTCGAGTCGATGACGATGTGGTTGACACCCGCCAACTCTGCATACACCTGAGCCTGCCGGCAGTTGTTGATGAGCCACTGTCCAAATGCATTGCCGCCTGTGAAGTCCACCGACTTGACAGCGGGATGCGTTGCCAGACCTTGCGTGACCTCGGGCTGATCAGTCACACACAAACTCACCAGATTCGGGTCCAAACCCTGTTCCGCCAGCACAGCGCGGATGGTCTTGACCGTCATGGCTGCTGGCAATACCGCGTTTGGATGAGGCTTGACGATCACCGCATTGCCGGTTGCCAAAGCTGCGAACAACCCTGGATAGGTGTTCCACGTTGGGAAGGTGGCGCAACCGATCACCAACGCCACACCGCGGCCAACAACTTCGAACTGCTTCTTCATGACGAGGGGTGGGTTCTTGCCCTGTGGCTTCTCCCACACCGCTTCGGCCGGGACGAAACTCTGCTCACGCCATGCATAGGCCACGGCCTCCAACCCCCTGTCCTGCGCATGGGGGCCACCTGCCTGGAATGCCATCATCCAACCCTGCCCGGTGGTCAACATGACTGCATGGGCAATTTCGAAACTCTGGCGATTCAAGCGCACCAGCATTTCAAGACACACGCCGGTGCGGCCTGCCGGACCCAACGCCTGCCACGCAGCCATCGCCGCCTGCCCTGCACGGGTCAGGGTTTCTGCGTCACAAACCGGATAGCGCACGTTCAATGCCACGCCATAGGGCGAAACCTCCGGACTCAACCAGCGCTGCACGCCGGGCTGCGCCAAATCGAAGTCACGGCCAAAATATGACTCACACAACTGTCGCCCATCTGGCTGAGCTGTTTCACCATATACCTTCGGGCTGGGCATCTCATTGAAGGCAGACCAGTATCCACGCGACGCCAGGGCGCTCATGGCGTTGTCAAGAAGTGCTTTGTGGCGTTCGAAGAGTGCTGTCGACATGTTCGGTGTTTGGTTAGAGGTCTCAGGCAAGCTGAAGCGGCGACTTTTACGATACAAGAAATGTGCTCTTAATACAGCTAAATGTAGCATGACGTATTCACCAACTCAACCACATTGACTGCGCTCCATCTAAGTATTTACACCAATAAGGCGGCTTAGCCCCGCCATCGCAAACCGGGCATCGACCCGGCTCAGATAGCAACAGCGCAGCAGACAACGACATCCGATACAGCCTGACGGCAGCCTGCGCTATGATGAATTCATCATTCAGTCGACATCTCAGTTGCCATGGATTGGTTTTACGTTCAGATGGTTCAGACCCATGCATTGGTCGCATGGATCACCGTGGGTATTTTTACGGTCCGGGGTGCCGCCGCCCTGTTCGATGCATCGTGGCGGATGGACTATCGCCTGCTGGCGATCGTGTTTTTGGCCTACCTGTTACTCGTCATCAGCGGCCTGAGCCTGTGGGCTCTGATGCATCACAACCCCATTTACGATGGGTGGCTTGCTGGCAAACTGATCGCCCTGATCATCTATGCGTTCTGTGCGCATTGGGCCGTAAGTGATCACCCGTATCGGGCTGTGGGCTATGGCATCAGCCTTCTGATGCTCGCCTATGCGGTGTCAGCGGCCACCACACGGCAAGGACTGCTCGGACTGTAGAAGATCAACTGGTCGCGCTCGGGCATGCGCAGGCAGTTGTTGCTAAGAACCGAAGCGCAACACCGGTCGCCTGCAGCAAAGGATGACGTGCACCTCAGGCAGGTTGTTTGCCGCAATGTCGCAAGGTGTTTGAGTTGGAGGCAGCAACCTGCTATCTCCGCAAAAGGTGTGATCGGCACTGGGCGCGAAGCGCAGCGCACACCACCACTGCTTTTCCCAAACCTCTGCCGAACCGAACAGGCAAAAAAAATGGCCCGAACTGGGCCATTTTTTTCTGTTGGTTGCGCGGGCAAGATTTGAACTTGCGACCTTTGGGTTATGAGCCCA
>DDUQ01000144.1:0-242 GCA_002344885.1 Comamonadaceae bacterium UBA2334 | reverse complement strand
CTCAGCAGGTTTTTCCTCTGCGCGATCAACCAGCTCCACCAATGCCATAGGGGCGTTGTCACCCACACGGAAGCCCATTTTCAGGATACGCGTGTAGCCGCCTGGACGGGCCTTGAAACGAGGACCCAGTTCATTGAACAGCTTCACCACGACATCACGGTCACGCAGGCGATCAAATGCCAGGCGACGGTTGGCCAGGGTGGGTTCTTTCGCCAGGGTGATCATGGGCTCCACCACACGAC
>DDUQ01000017.1:9291-9859 GCA_002344885.1 Comamonadaceae bacterium UBA2334 | reverse complement strand
CAGCGCAGCCAGCAGTGCCAGCAGCCCCAGGGGCATCAGGGCGGGAATGGCGCGGTTCACATGGTGCACGTTGGCCTTGTGCTCGAACAGGAACAGCAGCGACCGACCCACCACTTGCACCGCCCCCATGGCAGCGGGCAGGGCGATGGCCCAGGCCGGGTGCATGCCGCTTTCCAGCAGGAGGTTCACCAGGTGGGACGCGATGGCCACGGTCACGCCCATCATCAGCACCTGGAACACCCCCACCAGTGCAAACGCCGGGCTGCGCAGTGCCTGCGCGTAGCTGGTGCGCTGTTTGCGCATGAACACCACCGTGGCGTCAGCCAGAAACGGGTCCACGGGCTGCAGGTGACGGTCGGGCTGTGCAGCGGCCTGCCGCCGGGCTTCCCGTCTGCGTTCCAGCAGCGAACGTGGCGCACCCCGCAGCAACCAGCCGTGGATGGGCGCGCACAGGCAAAGCTGGCAGGCTGCCATCACCCACAGCATGTGCCGCCAGCCGATGGTGGCGATGAGCCAGGCCATCAGCGGAATGAACACCGTGCTGGCCAGACCACCCAGAAACGTGATG
>DDUQ01000017.1:598-9069 GCA_002344885.1 Comamonadaceae bacterium UBA2334 | reverse complement strand
AGACCACCCAGAAACGTGATGGTGATGATCTGGCGGCGAAAGCTTTCAGGGAAGCGCCGCGTGACCACGGCAAATGCCGGTGTGTACAGCGTGGCCGACATGGCCACCCCCAGCAGCACCCAGGCCGCGCAGTACGTCAGGAGGTTGTGGGTGAGGCTGAGCGCCACCAGACCCATGCCAGCCAGCACCGAGCCGACAGTCATCACCGCACGCTCGTGCCCGGCCTCGATCCATCGGCCCACCGGGTAGGCCGCCAGGCCCTCAGCCAGCAAAGCCAGCGACATGGCGAGCGACACTTCGGCCCGATCGGCCCCCAGCTCGGCCTCGACCGGTGCCAGCAGCATGCTGAAGGCATAGAACACCGAGCCCCAGCTGATCAGCTGGGCCACGGACAACCAGCCGACAAAAGTGGCGGGTGGGGTGTTGGAATGGGAGGGATGAAGCGACATGGTGCACTGGTCTGGTGCGGATATTGCTTGTGCGCTGGTCAGGTAATTGTCTGTCAAGGGTTGACACCCGGAGCCGTGCCACATGACATCAAGATTTTCTCACTGGTTGGGCCGTTTGGGCGTGGGGCGCAAGCTCATGCTCATTTACCTGCTTGACCTGACTGCGGTCATCTATGTGTCAGGGTTGCTGATCAGTGAAAAGCTCGACAGCATCGACTTCACGCAGAAAGAGGTCGTGGGCACCGCCTACGTGGAAGCGGTGCGCCAGAACCTGATGGCCGAGTTGGTAGCGCCCCGGCCATTGCAAGGGCAGGTGCAGGAGGCCAGGGCGCGTCTGGCTGCGGTGCGCCAGTCCAGCGACCCGCAGTTGCGCTCGGCGGATGTGGCCACACGGTTTGCACAGGCGTTGCCAGATGGGGCCAGTGGTCCCGAGATCGCGGCTGGCAGCGGTGCTGTTCTAACCCTGATTGCCGAGCGCCAACTGGTGGAGGCCGCACGCACCTTGCTGACGACCGTGGCCAACCAGTCCAACCTGATCCTCGACCCTGACCTGGACAGCTATTACGTGATGTCGATCACGGCTCTGCGCTTTCCCGAGCTGGTTCAGGTGCTGCATGAAGGCCGGGCGCTGACGCAGCCGTTTGGCCTCAGCCCGTCGGGTCAGGTCTCGCTGCAGGGTAAGGAGGTGCATTTGCTGACCTTGGCCGGGCGGGTGGACGCGGTGCGCCAGGGCATTGAGGCCGATTACCTGCAAGCCATCGTGGCAGGCGGCGCGCCGTTGAAGCAGGCTTTGCACACCAGCCAGTCGGGCGTGTTGGCCGCTTTGCAGACCTATCAGGTGGCGCTGGCCCAACTGGCCGAAGACACGGCGCCTGACGCAGTTGATTTGAGAAACCTGGCCGAAGCGCATCAGGCTGCGTTGCAGGCGCTGGATGTTGCATGGGCGCAAGGTCTGCAGGCCCTGACGGGGTTGCTGCAGGCGCGTGTGGATGGCCTTTATGGTCGCATGTTTGTTCACCTGGGCACCGCATTGCTGCTGCTGGCCGCCATTTTGAGTGTGGTGTACCTGGTGGCTGCCCAGATTGCCCGGCCCTTGCGTGGCCTCGCTAATGTGGCCGAGCAGGTGCGGCTGACCGCCGATTACACCCAGCGGGCACAGTGGCACAGCACGGATGAAATCGGTCGCCTGTTCACCGCTTTCAACAGCATGCTGGCGCAGCTGGATCAGGACCGTCAGGTGCAGCAGGAACTGGCCGCCAGCGCCCGTGCGGCTGAGGCGCAGCACGAACTGGCAGAAGCGGTTCCGATTCCCATGGTCGTGACTTCAGTGCCCGACCATCACATCCTGCACGTCAATACCCCAGCCCGGCCCTGGATAGGCGTTTGCCAGGTGGACCCGTGGCGTACCGGGTTGGAGCCTGGGGTGCGTGCGCGGTTTTTCCAGCGCCTGGCCGACCGTGGGGCGGTAGACGAGTTCGAGGTGCGTTGGCTGGGTGGCACAGAGCCTGCCTGGGCGGTGCTCTCGGCCCGGCGGCTGACCTACCAGGGGCAGGATGCCGTGCTGACGGCGTTCACGCCCATCAACGTGCTGAAGGTGATGGAGCAGCGGCTGGAGCTGTGGGCCAAGGTGTTCGAGGCCTCGTCGGAAGGCATCATCATCATGAACGCGAAGCGTCAGGTGATGAGCGTCAACGCGGCGTTTTGTCGTGGCACGGGGTATGAGTACTACGAGGTGTTGGGCGAGGAGTTGGCTTTCCTGCTGGACGGCCCCGGCCCCGCATGGGACAGCCTGACTGACAAAGACAACTGGCAGGGCGAGGTGCGGTTCAGGCGGCAATCTGGCGAAACCTACCCGGCATGGCTGATGGTGTCGGCGGTGCGGCAGGACGGCGGAGCCGTGCATGCCAGCTACATCGGCATTGCCATCGACATCACCGACCGCAAAGCCAAGGAAGAGCGCATCCGTTTCCTGGCCCAGCACGATGTGCTGACCGAGCTGCCCAACCGCGCTCTGTGCCAGATTCGCCTGACCGAGGCACTGGCGGCAGCGCGCGCTGCCCATGAGCAGGTCGCAGTGCTGTTCATTGACCTGGACCGGTTCAAGCTTATCAACGACACCATGGGCCATCACATTGGCGACGGATTGTTGCGAACAGTGGCCAGACGACTCGTCCAGGCCGTGCGCTCGCACGATACCGTCAGCCGGTTGGGTGGGGACGAGTTTGTCATCGTCATGCGGCACGTGGCCAGCCGTGCAGAGCTGGAAGCCCTGGTCACGCAGCGCCTCATCCCGTCAGTACGCCAGCCTTTGGTGGTGGAGGGGCATACCCTGTCGGTGTCGTGCAGCGTGGGCATGGCGCTGTACCCGGAGGACGGTACCGACGAAGACGAACTGATGCGCCGTGCCGATGCCGCGATGTACGAGGCCAAGTCGGCCGGTCGGGACACGGCTCGCGCCTACTCGGTCGAGACAGACCAGCGTGTGTTGGCCCGCCAGGGCATGGAGGCACAGTTGCGCACCGCTTTGGCGAATGGAGAATTCAGCCTGCATTTCCAGCCACGGCTCAGTGCACGTTCGCGCAGGTTGCACGGTGCCGAGGCCTTGCTGCGGTGGCACAACCCGACGCTGGGCCAGGTGCCACCCGGCGAGTTCATTCAACTGGCCGAGGAAACGGGGTTGATCCGGTCCATTGGCCCCTGGGTGCTGGGCCAGGCCTGTCGGCAATGGGTGGCCATGTCTGCCCAGCCTGGCATGGCGGGGTTGCAGCTGTCGGTCAACCTGTCGGCTGCCCAGTTGGCAGACGAGCAGTTGGTGGCGCAGGTCAGGGAGGCGCTCGACCAGACCGGGCTGGCGGCGGGGCAGCTGGAGTTGGAGTTGACCGAATCACACCTGATGGACAACCCGGCGTTTGCCCAGCAACAGGTCAGCGCGCTCAAGGCGCTGGGCGTGGAAGTGGCCATTGACGATTTCGGTACCGGTTACTCCAGTCTGGCTTACCTGAAGCGCTTCGAAATTGACAAGCTGAAAGTGGACCAGTCGTTTGTGTTCGGCATGCTGGACGATGCGGCCGATGCCGCGATCGTCCAGGCCGTGATCGGCCTCGGGCACACGCTGGGCCTGAAGGTCGTGGCCGAGGGTGTCGAAAACATGCCCACTGCCCAGGCACTGACCGCGTTGGGGTGCGACGAGCTGCAGGGCTATGGCTTCGGCAGGCCGATGCCAGAGGACGCTTTCCTGCAGTGGGTGACCAGCAGTCAGCCGCGTGACGAGCGGCGTCAGTCGCTGCGCAAATGATCGCGTTCAACGGTAACTGCCGTTGCAGGCACGCCTGCCAGCAGCGCGGTGAGTTTGTCCAGCGACACGGGTTTGTGAAGCACCGGCACCTGCGTGCTCAGGGCGGCCTGTAGCCTGTCGGGCGCGGTGTCCCCGGTCACGATGGCGGCTGTCATGTCCGGCCGTACTGCTCTGACCTGCTCGATGGCCGCAATGCCTGTGTCGTCACCTTTGAGGCGTTGGTCTGTCAGCAGGACGTTCACCGGGTGCTGTGTCGCGAGGGTCACGGCGTGTGCGGTGTCGCTGGCCTCGAGCACCTGGCAACCCAGTTGGCGCAGGAACAGGCGCATGCTTTGCCGCACCGTCGCATCGTCGTCAAGCACCAGCACGGTCAGCCCGGGCTTGACGGGGGCAAGTGCCTGCAATGGGGTGCTGCCTGCTGTTGCCGGTAGGGTTGACGCTAGCGGCCAGGACAGTGTGATGGTGGTGCCCATGCCTGGGGCTGACTCCATTCGCAAGCTGATGCCCATCAGGTTGCACAGCCGTTGGACGATGGACAGGCCAAGCCCCAGCCCTTTCTGGCGGTCGCGCTCGGCATTGCCGAGCTGAAAAAATGCCTGAAACACGCGATGGTGTGCTTCGGGCGGGATGCCGATGCCGCTGTCTGCCACCGACAGATGGGCCTGACCGTCTGCCTGCCACACGCTCAGCCGGAGGCTTCCGCCAGAGGGGGTGAACTTCAGGGCGTTGTCGGTCAGGTTGCTCAGCACGCGGCGCAGCAGCACATCATCGGTCGTCACAGCGATGGCAGGCGCGTTGTCCGCCACCAGTTTGACGCCTTGGGCGGTCGCGACGGGTGCCAGGGCTTTTGCGTGCGCCAGGGCCAGGGTGTCCAACCGGTGGCTGGCCATGTGGGGAACGACCACGCCCGCATCCAGCTTGGAGAGGTCGAGCAGCGTGTCGAGCTGCCTGGACATCGTTTGGTTGACCGAATCGAGCAGGCGGACAATGTCTTGTGTGTCGGCATCGAGTGGCCGCAGCGACAGGGTGGCCACCAGCACGTTGATGCTGTGCAGGGGCTGGCGCAGGTCGTGGCTGGCGGCTGCCAGAAACTGGGTTTTCGCCCGGTTGGATTCGTCCGCCACGTCCAGCGCGGCTTTGAGTTGCAGGTTGGTCTGCTGTTCACCGAGGCGGTACTGACAGGACTGGACGAACACGGCCGCCACCTGCCGGGCCACGTTCACCAGAAACCCCAGGTAGAACAGGATCAGGACGGAAATGCCCCAGGTACTCAGCCAGGTGGCATCGGGGTGGGGGGCCAGCGCCCAGGCCAGTGCCAGTGGGGCCAGCATGGGCAGCGCAAAAGCGAGGAAGACCGAGCGGTAGCCACTGGTGGTGGTCGTGGATGCGGTGGCTGTCGCCATCAGGATGATGGAGATGGCCATGCGCTCCAGTTCGGTGTAAGCGGCAAACGCCGACAAAGGCGCCGCCATCAGGATGCCGTTGACCAGCAAGGTCAACTCCACGCGGCGGAAACGTCCGTTGCCTTGGCCCGCCAGCACGAAGTCGGCGGTTTTCAGGTAGCGCCAACCCGTGACCAGGCCGAACACCGCGAGCCAGACCAAGGGCCAGACGCTGTGGGCACGGCCGTTCCAGATCAGCGCGGCCACGACCGCAGACAGAAAGAGGCCGATTTGCGCCTTGCCGCTGTTGCGCAGATAGGTGTCGACGAACTGGTCTTCCACCAGCCTGGCGACGGCGGCAGCCGTATCGCTGCTGTGTGCGGGCGGGCAGCTCGCAGCCGGTGCGTGCAGGGGGTTCATTCGAACACCTGTATCCCTTGTCTGGCCAGGAGGTAGATGGCCTCGGCCCGGTTGCGCACATTCAAGACCCGGTAAACGGCTTTCAGGTGTTGTTTGACGGTGTCTTCTGACAGGTACAACTGCCGCGCAATCACCTTGTTCGGTTCACCCCGCAACGCGCACACCAGTGTGTCTCGCTGGCGGGGTGTGAGGTCGGGGTAGGCATCTGCCAGTCGAGCCCCTTGTGGTGCAGGCGGCGGTTCGCCGCTCGGGTTTGACGGTGGGGTGGGGTTGGAGGTCAACGCGTTTTCAGGCAAGTAGATCCGACCTTGCGAGGTCACACGGATGGCTTCGATCAGTGTGGTCGAGTCGGTTTCCTTCGGTACAAAGCCCACAGCACCCGCGTCGATGGCGTTTCGGACAGCGGTGGCATCGGCTGCCCCCGACACCACGACCACGCGTGTGTCGGGGGCCAGTTCCTTCAGTCGGGCGATCAGTGCTGTGCCGCTCAGGCTTTCGCTGCCCAGCACCCAGTCCATCAGGATCAGGTCGAACTGCCGAGCTTGCAGCAGTTGACATGCCTGCTCGGAGCGGGTGCAGGTTTCGGCGTCCCGGGCAAGCCCCAAGGCGCTGAGCAACAGGCGCAGGCCGTTGCTGAAAGTGGGGTGGTCGTCAATGATCAGTGTTCGCATGCAGGTATCACCACTTGGGCTTCAGCGGCCGGGTGGAGGAGAGGCCTGGCGTCTGTACTGCACCGCTTCAGCCAGGTGGCTGACCAGAACCTGGTCTGACCCGGCCAGGTCGGCAATGGTTCGCGCCACCCGCATGGCGCGGTGGGTGCTGCGGGCCGACCAGCCGAGCCGGGCGGCTGCCTTGTTCAGGAAGTGCCGACTTGCATCGTCGAGCGTCACTTGCGTCTCCAGCTCGGTGCCTTGCAGGGCATGGTTGGGCTTGCCCTGGCGGCGCTCGGCAATTTCTTGTGCCTGAATAACCCGCTTGCGCACATCCTGTGAGGTTTCTTTGCTATCAGTACCGTTGGCTTTGTCTGGCGCCAGCAGCTCATCGGGCGGCAGGGCGGGTACATCCACGTGCAGGTCGATGCGGTCAAGCAGCGGGCCGCTCAGCTTGGCCTGGTAGCGGGCCACCTGGTCGGGCGTGTCTTTGCAGGCAATGGTGGGGTGGCCCAGGTAGCCGCAGGGGCAGGGGTTCATGGCGGCAATCAGCTGGAAGCGGGCCGGAAACTCGGTCTGGTGCGCTGCCCTGGAAATGCGGACACTGCCCGTTTCCAGCGGTTCCCGCAGGGCCTCCAGCGCGGCACGTGGAAATTCGGGCAACTCGTCCAGAAACAGAACACCATGGTGGGCCAACGATATTTCACCCGGTTTGGGCGGTGAACCGCCGCCCACCAGAGCCACCGCGCTGGCGCTGTGGTGCGGGGCAACCGTCGGGCGCTGCCCCCAATGCGCCATGTCGAAACGCCCGGTCAGCGAGGCAATCGCGGCCGATTCCAGCGCCTGCTGATCGGTCATGGGGGGCAGCAAGCCCGCGAATCGGTGGGCCAGCATACTCTTGCCTGCGCCGGGTGGGCCGCTCATCAACAGGCTGTGGCCACCGGCGGCCGCAATTTCCAGCGCGCGGCGGGCCGCAGCCTGTCCTTTGACGTCGGACAGGTCAGGCACCCGTGCCGACTGGGCGGGTGGAACCGGCGACATCACGGCCCAGCCGTCGGGGTCTGCCGTGTGTGTGGCATCGCCCGGTGGCCGAAGCCGCGTCACCACGTCGAGCAAGGTGCGTGCGCGGACCACACGGGTGCCAGGCACCAGCGCGGCTTCTTCCGCACTGCCAGGGGGCAGCACCAGGGTGGGCATCGCCCGGCCAACGGACGGCCTGTCGGTCTGCAGGGCCAGTGCCATGGCCAGCGCGCCCCGAACCGGGCGCAGTTGGCCGCCCAGGCTGAGTTCGCCGGCAAATTCATGGTCGGCCAGGCGGGCGGGGTCGATCACACCCTGGGCCGCGAGCAACCCCAGGGCAATGGGCAGGTCGAACCGGCCACTGTCCTTGGGCAGGTCGGCGGGCGCGAGGTTGACGGTGATGCGCTGGTTGGCCGGGAATTCCAGCCCGCTGTTCTGCAAGGCAGAGCGCACACGTTCGCGCGCTTCCTTCACTTCGGTGTCGGCCAGGCCGACGAGCGTGAAACTGGGCAAGCCATTGGCCAGGTGCACCTCCACACACACTTGTGGGGCGCTCAGGCCCAGCAATGCACGGCTTTGGATCACGGAAAGGCTCAAAACAACACTCCCTGGTTTGGTGCAGACCCGTGCACCGGCTGTATGCACTTTTTCGGTGCGGTGTTGGGCGGTGGCCCGTGTTGCGGTCGATGTTGGGACGCGCACAGCGTGATTTTGGCTGTTTTCAGGCTGGCCCTGCCCACAGTCGGTACGGCAGGGTGGGTGCAAGTTGGCACGGTCTGTGCTTGATGCCTGTCATCGTCATCCCTGAGGAGTGTGTTCTCATGAAACTTGTATCCGCCATCATCAAACCCTTCAAGCTCGACGAGGTGAAAGAGGCGCTCGCCGAGATCGGCATCGAAGGCATGACGGTCAGTGACGTGAAGGGCTTCGGCCGCACGGGCGGCAAGCGCGAGGTCTATCGCGGGGCCGAGTACATCGTGGACTTCGTCCCCAAGACGAAGCTCGAGATCGTCGTCCGCGACGAGCAGGTCCGCCAGGTGGTGGAGACCATCGAGCGCGCCGCCAAGACGGGCAAGATCNNGCAAGTTGGCACGGTCTGTGCTTGATGCCTGTCATCGTCATCCCTGAGGAGTGTGTTCTCATGAAACTTGTATCCGCCATCATCAAACCCTTCAAGCTCGACGAGGTGCGTGAAGCCTTGTCGGGCATGGGTGTCCAGGGCATCACCGTGACCGAGGTGAAGGGCTTTGGCCGC
>DDUQ01000017.1:0-218 GCA_002344885.1 Comamonadaceae bacterium UBA2334 | reverse complement strand
CGCATCCGTACCGGCGAGACCGGCACCGACGCCCTCTGATCCGCTGCAACTCTGCACACAGAAAGCAAACACCATGAAAAAGCTACTTGCAACAGTCTTGCTGGGCGTTGGCCTGGCACTTGGCGGGTGGGGCGCGCACGCCCAGACCGCCGCACCCGCAGCCGATGCTCCTGCCGCCGTGGTAGCCGCACCTGCAGCTGCACCGGCTGCAGGAGCAT
>DDUQ01000101.1 GCA_002344885.1 Comamonadaceae bacterium UBA2334 | reverse complement strand
GGCGCAGGAACGGGTGCAGCAGCGGCAGGCCCTTTCTCAGCTGGCGCGGCGTTGCCTGGCGGCGTGGGTGGCGGCGTGGGGCCACCCCCCGCCGGCGCGCTGCCTTGCCCGGCTGGCGAGGGGCCATTGGCCTGTGTTCCCGCGCCTGCAGCACCTGCGCCTGCTGGGCCCATGCCAGCACGCGCGGGAGGGGGGGTGACCACCTCCACCTGAGCGCCTTCGCGCAAGCGGTCGGCACCATCGGTCACCACTTTGTCACCCAGTGCCAGTTCGCCGCCCAACGGCGACACGGCCACCCAGTCGCCATCGGTGGCACCAATGCGCACGCGGCGCACGCTGACCTTGCCATCGGCCAGCACCACATACACAAACGCACCCTGCGCGCCACGCTGCACGGCGGTGTGCGGCACGGCCAGGGCATCCTTTTCGACCGCCAGGGTCATGCGCACGTTAACGAACTGATTGGGAAACAGCGCGCCATCCGCATTGGGGAACTCGGCCTTGACCTTGATGGTGCCCGTGGCTGCGTCAATGGCGTTGTCCATGGTCACCACCTTGCCCTCGCCCAATTGCTGTCGGAAGTCGCGGTCCCAGACTTCGACGGGCAGGTTCTCGCGGCGGTTGAGCGCGGTGCGCAACCGGCGGATTTGCGTTTCCGGCACGGCAAACACCAGGGCAATCGGCTGTGTCTGAGTGATGGTGACCAGGCCGTTGGCATCACCGGTTCGCAGCAGGCTACCCATGTCGGCCTGGCGCAGACCCAGGCGACCAGCAATGGGCGCGGTGAGGCGGGTGTAGGACAGTTGCAATTGCGCGTTGTCCACCGCCGCCTGATCGGCCTGCACGGTGCCCTTCAACTGGTTCACCAGCGCCTCTTGGGTGTCCACTTGTTGGCTGGCGATCGAGTCTTTGGCCAGCAGGTCTTTGTAACGTGCCAGGTCAAGCTGGGCGTTCTTCAGCAGCGCCTGGTCGCGGGCCAACTGCCCTTGCGCCTGGGCCAGTTGCACCTGCTGGGCACGGTTGTCCAGCTCGGCCAGCAACTGGCCAGCGCGCACCCGGTCGCCCTCTTTGAAGTGCAGGGCCTTGATTTCACCGTCCACCCGGGTACGGACCACTGCAGTGTTGAGAGCTGTCATGTTCCCGATGGCCTGCAACGTGGCGGCCATGTCGCGCTGCTGCACGGTGGCCACCGACACAGGCTGGATGCGGCTGCCAGCGCCAAAGCGCTTGGGCGCTGCGGGTGCCGCGGCGCTGGCGGGTACGCCATCAGGCGCGGGCTGCTGCGCCTTCCACCACCACCAGCCCCCGCCACTTGCGGCGGCCAGCAACAACACCCCCACCACCAGCCCGGGCCTGACCCTGCCTCGCACCGCTTGGTGCGCGGCTCGACAACCACCCATCTTCATTGGCAGCGATGCCGTTGCAACAACCGAACGCGGGAACCCCGTGCGGGTTGTGCCTTGCCTCACAGGAAGGAAAAACGATTGGAAAAACGACATTGAACACCTTGCACGCCAGTGGCAAACGCTGCTGATTATGGGTGTGCCATGTCAAGACCCTGTAAAGGCCCAGGGCACCGGGCTGACACGCCATGCCGGCACGACGCACCGGGTAAACCCTTAAAAGATATTTTTAATATCCTGTTAATATATTTACATCCGGAAGACGTGCCGCCCAGGCCATTCGGGTCCATTTCAAACACAAGGAGTTCCATCCATGAGCAACCCCCGCTGGCAAGGCATTTTTCCTGCCGTCACCACCAAATTCCACAGCAACGAGCGCATTGATGCCACCGGCACCGCACGTCACATTGACTTCCAGATTCGCAACGGCATCCACGGCGTGGTGACGTGTGGCTCACTGGGTGAAGCCAGCACACTGACGCTGGAGGAAAAGATCGAAGTGACACGCATCGCTGTCGAAACCAGCAATGGCCGCGTACCGGTACTGGCCAACGTCTCGGAAACCAGCACGCGTGAAGCGCTCCGCTACATCGACGGTGCCAACAATGTCGGTGTGGCCGGCTTCATGGTGATGCCTTCTGTCATCTACGTGGCCGACGCCCGCGAAGCCATGGCCAACGTCAGAGCCATGGCCCATGCGGCCCAAAAGCCGCTGATGGTCTACAACAACCCTGTGGCCTACCGGGTGGACCTGAAACCCGAACACATGCTGGAGCTGGCCGACTGCGAGCAGGTCGTGGCCATCAAGGAAAGCACCGGAGACATCCGGCGCATCACCGACCTGCGCAACACGGTGGGCAACCGCTACCAGCTGTTTTGCGGCGTCGACGACCTCGCTTTCGAAGCCATGGCGCTGGGCTGTGACGGCTTGCTGGCAGGCGTGGGCTGCGCCTTCCCCCGCGAAACGGTGGCGCTGTATGACCTGATGAAGTCAGGCCAGTGGGCGGAGGCACTGGCCCTGTACCAGTGGATGACCCCCTTGCTGCACCTGGATGTGTCCAACAAGCTGGTGCAAAACCTCAAGCTCATCGATGCCCTGGTGGGCGTGGGTACCGAGCATGTGCGCCTGCCGCGCATGCCACTGGTCGGAGCCGAGCGCGAATTCGTGACCGCTGTGGTGCAAAAAGCCTTGGCGACACGCCCGGCCAAGTACCGTTCGGTGGACTGAGCCGCCCCACCATGACACCCGCGCAAATTCCGGTCGCAAAGGCGACGGCACGTGGCATCCAACGACTGTCTGCGGGCATTCTGCAGGCAGAGCGTCTGGCTCTGATGGCCCTGATGGCCTTGCTCACTGGGCTGATCCTGCTGAATGTGCTCACCCGCTACAGCGGCACGCCGTTGTATTGGGTGGACGAATCAGCCGTGTACGCCGTGGTGTGGCTGTGCTTTGTGGGGGCGTCATGCATGACGCGTTTGCGCCTGGACTTTGCCGTCACGCTGCTGACCGATGCCGTGGGCCCGCAATGGGCACGCGGCTTCAAAGCCGCCTCAGCGGCCTGCGTGTGGCTGTTTGGGCTGGCGATGCTGGCCATGTGCTGGTTGTGGATGGACCCGGCGGGCATCCTTCGCCACGGCTTTGATGCACGGGCGTTTGCCGAAGAGACATTCAATTTTCTCTACACCGAACGCACGCAAACGCTTGGCTGGCCCACGTGGCTGGTGCAACTGGTCATCCCACTTTTTGCAGCTTGTTTCACCGTGCATGCATCCGCCAACCTGGTCGAAGACCTGGGTTGGACAGAACCCATCAGCCCCGAAGGTTTCCACCTGGGAACCGCCGAAGAAACCGTCAACTGAAGGCACGCACACACCATGACCACCGGTCTGTTTTTCCTGTTTGTGATGCTGCTGGGCGTGCCCATTGGCGTGTGCCTGTGCCTGGCGGGCCTGGTCTACATTTTTGCGACCGACGCCCCGGTGCTGCTGCACTCCTTCCCCACCCAAATGTTCGGTGGCGTAGACAGCTACGGCCTGATCGCGATACCGCTGTTCATTCTCATCGGCGAAATCATGGGCAGCGGCGGGATCACGCGCCGGCTGGTGGACCTGGCCATGGGCTTTGTCGGATCGATCCGCGGCGGACTGGCCTACGTGAACATTTTGGCCAACATGATGCTCGCTTCGATCATTGGGTCAGCCACCGCACAGGTGGCCATCATGGCCAAAATCATGGTGCCTGAAATGGAAAAGCAAGGCTATGACAAGACGCTGGCGGCCGGTATCACGGTGTACGGCGGCATGCTGGGCCCGATCATCCCGCCCTCAGTGATGTTCGTGGTCTACAGCGTGTTGGCGCAAGTGGCGGTGGGCGACATGCTGATGGCCGGCATCCTGCCCGGACTGTTGCTCACCGCCTTGTTTTTTGTCGTCATCGCCTGCATGGGATGGTTTCACAACTACCCACGCAACCCCAAACAGAGCCTGCAAGTGCGAGCCCGCACGATCATGCTGGCGTCCCCCACCCTGTTGATTCCAGTGGTGATCGTGGGCTCGATCGTGTCGGGCCTGGCCAACCCGACAGAGTCCGCTGCCATCGGTGCATTGGTGGCAGGCTTGGTGGGACGTTTCGTGACACGCGAACTGCACCTGTCGGCACTGCCCAGTATCTTGCTGCGTTCCGCCATTTACTCGGCCATCGTGCTGTTCCTGGTGGCTGCAGCGGCTGTGTTTTCCTGGCTGCTGATTTACGGAAAAGTGCCGCAAGCCGCCGCCGCGTGGATCCAGACGGTTGCGCACGACCCCGTGACGTTCCTCCTGCTCACCAACGTCATCCTCTTGGCCATCGGCACCGTGATCGACGGGATTCCGGGCCTGATCATGACCGTTCCCATCCTCCTGCCGATTGCCACGGAGGTCTACCAGATTGATCCGCGTCATTTTGGCGTGGTGGTGGTGGTGAACCTGGTGCTGGGCCTCATGTCGCCCCCCGTGGGCCTGAGCTTCTTCGTGGCAGCGGCCGTCACCGGCGCCAAGCCGGGAAAGATGTTCATGGTCACCCTGCCGTTTTTCGCCATCAGCTGTGTGGCGCTCGTGCTGCTGTCCCTGTTTCCGCAGCTGTCCCTTGGTCTGCTCCCCTGAAACCCACTGAAAGGCTTCCAACCATGCCCGTGTCTCGTCGTCAATTTGTACAGGCCAGCGTCGCCCTCGCGGCCCCAGCCATCGTGGGTCAGGCCAAGGCCCAATCAAAGGAAATGCGCATCGGCCTGATCACGCCAGCCGGACATTCCTGGAACCGGGCTGCACTGGCCTTTGCCGACTCGCTCAAACATGAAACCCAGGGGCGCCTGACCGCCACCGTCTTTCACTCCGGCCAGCTGGGGAATGAGGCGGCAATGATGCAGCAACTGCAGACCGGAGCCCTGGACATGGGCTGGATCCAGGCGGCAGAGCTGGGCTCCAGGGTGGCCAGCATCGCCGCCATCAACGCGCCGTACCTCGTCAGGTCAACCACTGATGTGGCCCGCCTCGCCAGACATGAAGCCGCCCTCAAGTTGCTGGAGGTTCTGCCCCGCGAGACCGGCACGGTCGGGCTGGGTTGGGGCATCACGGGCATGCGCGTGGTGTTCTCGACACGCGACATCCAGAGTGTTCGGGACATCCGGGGCATGAAGCTGCGCATCAATCCCACCCCTGTGTACCGGGACTTCTATCAACAGCTGGGCGCGGCACCCACTCCGATCCCTACCCCACAGGTATTCGACGCCATGGCCAATGGTCAGGTCGATGGCCTGGAGGCAGACATCGAGTTTTCATGGAACCAGCGCTTTGACAAGGTCGCCAAGGGCATGCTGCAAATGAACGCCTTGTTCATGCCGTTTGCGCCCCTGGTGTCGGGCCGTGTCTGGCAGGGCATGAGCCCGAAAGACCGGGACTTGCTGCGGGGTCTGGTCCGTCAGGCGCTTGACGCACAGATCCGCGACATCGTGACCACCGAGCTTGGCTTGATCGAACGGTTCAAAAGCGTGCCATTCCCGATCAGGACGGAGCCCACCCTGGACACGGCTGCACTGGTGCGGGAATTCGACGCCCTGTGGCTTCCCAAGTCCCCCCAGATTGCCGAGTTGAGGAAAGTCGGTGCAACCCTCTGAGGTTGGTCCACACCTGACCGCTGCCTGCGCCCCATCACACCCACCAACAGGAGACATACATGACCCCTCAGAAGTCCTTCACCGCCATTCCCGTGATGGCCTTGGCCTTGGCCGTCAACGCACACGCCCAGGAGCAGGTCATCCGCATCGGCCAGACTGGACCGTTGACAGGTGCCAATGCCTTTGCCGGCAAAGACAATGAGAACGGCGTCCGGCTCGCAATCGAGGAACTGAACGCCAAGAAACTGCAGGTTGGTGGAAGGACGTTGAAGTTCGATCTGCACTCCGAAGATGACCAGTGTGACCCCAAAGCCGGCGTGGCCGTTGCGCAGAAGCTGGTCGATGCCGGCATCAAGTATGTGATGGGGCCCTATTGCTCGGGGGTGGCCATTCCTGCGTCGCGCGTGTACGACAGTGGCGGTGCCCTTGTGTCCACCGTGGGGACGAACCCGAAGGTCACAGAGGGTGGTTACAAGCACGTGTTCCGGATCATTGCCAGCGACAACCAGATCGGGTCCAGCATGGCAGTGTACGGCGCGAAAGTACTCGGCGCCAAAACCGCGGCTGTGGTGGATGACCGCACGGCATTCGGCCAGGGACTCGCAGATGAATTCACCAAGGAAGCCAAGGCTCAGGGCCTGGACATCGTCCGCCAGGAATACACCAACGACAAAGCAGTCGATTTTTCCGCCATCCTGACCAACATCAAAGCCAAAAAGCCTGACGTGATTTTTTACGGCGGCTACGCACCCCAAGCAGCCCCCATGGCACGACAGATGAAACAACTCGCCGTGAAGGCAAAGATGCTGGGCGGCGACACGCTGTGCAGCCCCGAAATGGGCAAGCTGGGCGGTGATGCCGTGAATGAAACGGTGTACTGCGCGCAAGGCGGCTCAATGATGGATCAAGGCGCCGACCGTGCCAACTTCATGGCCAGATACAAAAAACGCTTTGGTACCGACGCAGATGCTTACGCTGCGTCGTTTTTCGACCAGATGCACCTCATCGCCCAATCCATGGTGAAAGCTGGGTCCACCGAGCCCGCAGCCGTGGCCGCCGAGATGCGCAAAGGCCAGTTCAAGGGAGTGGCGGGCACCTACGCGTACGATGACAAGGGCAACATGCGGCAGGCCCCCATCACCGTGTACACCTTCCGCGATGGCAAGGCATCGCCGCTTGCCAGCTACTGATGCACCGCCACGCACCATCCTGACTGGCCCACTTTTCTGCAGGCAAACACCAACCATGAAACGCATCCAAGTCATCGACTCGCACACCGCCGGCGAACCCACCCGTGTGGTGGTCAATGGTTTTCCTGACCTCGGCGACGGCAGCATGGCTGAACGCCGCCAACGCCTGGCCGAGCACTACGACGACTGGCGTGCCGCCACCGTGCTCGAACCCCGGGGAAGCGATGTGGTGGTCGGGGCCTTGTTGTGCCCGCCTGTGGACCCTGCTGCCAGTGCGGGCGTGATCTTTTTCAACAACACCGGCTACCTCGGGATGTGCGGCCACGGCACCATTGGACTGGTGGCAACACTCGCCCACATGGGCCGCATCGAGGCCGGCACACACCGGATCGAGACGCCGGTGGGTACCGTTGAGGCCATCCTGCACCACGATGGCTCGGTCAGCGTGCGCAATGTACCCGCCTGGCGGCACCAGAAAGGCGTGGCGGTTTCCCTTCCTGGACATGGCAACGTGCAGGGTGACGTGGCCTGGGGTGGTAACTGGTTCTTCCTGGTCAGCGAGCATGGCCAACGGATCGAACCCGACAACATTGCCGAGTTGACTCGTTTCACGCTGGCGCTGCGTGAGGCAATCGACCAACAAGGCATCACCGGTGCGCAAGGCGCTGCGATCGACCACATTGAACTGTTTGCCGACGACCCGCATGCAGACAGCCGCAATTTTGTGCTCTGCCCCGGTGGCGCGTATGACCGATCTCCTTGTGGCACAGGCACCAGTGCCAAGCTGGCCTGTCTGGCCGCTGATGGCACATTGGCCCCCGGTGCGCGATGGCGACAGGCCAGCGTGATCGGCAGCCAATTTGACGCCCAATACGAGTGCTTGCCCAACGGGCAGATCGTGCCCACGATACGCGGAAAGGCGTGGGTATGCGCCGAATCGACACTGTTGCTCGACGACGCTGACCCTTACCAATGGGGTATCCGCATTTGAAACGGGATGCAGACACCATCGTGGTGGGCGCTGGCATTGTTGGCGCAGCCTGTGCGCATGCACTGGCGGCCGCTGGGCAATCTGTGCTGGTGCTCGACGACCGGAGAGGCGGCGCCACCGCAGCGGGCATGGGGCACCTGGTGGTGATGGATGACAACCCAGCCGAGCTGGCTTTGAGCGTGACCTCGTTGCGCATGTGGAAACAATGGCAAACCCTGCTGCCGCAGGCCTGTGCCTGGCACGGTTGCGGCACACTCTGGCTGGCCAGCGACGATAGTGAAATACAGACTGCCATCGACAAACAGGCACGCTTGCACGAAGCAGGCGTGCCCAGCGAGTTGCTGTCTGCGGCCGACCTGCGCACACGTGAACCTGCGTTGCGAACGGGACTGGCCGGAGGGTTGAAAGTCGCAGGCGATGCTGCCGTCTACGCGCCGAATGTGGTGAATTGGCTCATGGAGGCGGGCGACCCTGCAACCAGGATTCGCTTCCGGCAAGCCACCGTCTCAGCACTGGAAGCGCCCAGCGTTCGCCTGTCAGACGGGACCGTCCTGAACGCGCAAGCAGTGGTGCTGGCCAATGGTGTTCACGCTGCCCGTCTGTGTCCGGATCTGCCCATCAGGGCGAAAAAAGGCCAGTTGGCCATCACCGACAGATACCCAGGCCTGGTACACCACCAATTGGTGGAACTGGGCTACGTGAACAGTGCCCACCATGCCACCGGGGCCTCTGTGGCCTTCAACGTACAACCGCGCCCGACTGGTCAGCTGTTGATCGGTTCGTCACGTGAATTCGATGACACCAGCAACCACGTGAACGTGGACCTCATGGCCCGGATGCTCAGGCGTGCAATGGACTATCTGCCCGGTCTGACCGACTGCAACGCCACAAGACTCTGGACCGGTTTGCGAGCCGCCACACCAGACAGCCTGCCCATCCTCGGGCCGCACCCCAGCCACGCTGGTTTGTGGCTGGCGGTCGGACACGAAGGGCTGGGCGTGACCACCGCACCTGCGAGCGCCCACATCGTGACCGCCCTGATGACCGGTGCTGCGTGCGACATTGAACCCACCCCGTATCTGGCACAGCGATTCGCCCAGCCGTACACCCGCCATGACACACATGATCACACTTGAAATCGACGGCCACGGTCAGACAGTGGAAGACGGTATCACGGTGCTGGCAGCGCTGAGCCAAACCGGCATCGGCTGCACGAGACTGTCCATCACAGGGCAACCCCGGTCTGCCTTGTGCGGCATGGGAATCTGCCAGGAATGCCGTGTGGCAGTCGATGGCCTGCGCCGACTTGCTTGCCAGACATTGGTGAAAAGCGGCATGCGTGTCCGCACGTTGTCGGGCGGAGCGTGACATGACCCATTGCGCCCACACCAACATACTCATCCTCGGCGCCGGACCAGCCGGATTGGCTGCGGCCGGTGCGGCGGCCACGAGCGGTCGATCCGTGACGCTGGTGGATGACAACAGCTGCCCAGGCGGTCAGATCTGGCGCATGAGGCCCGGAGGACAGTCCCAGGCCAGCCCCCTGGCATCGGCCCTTGCACGGTCACCCCATGTGCAGATCCACCAGGGAACCCGTTGTGTGTGGGTAGCAGGATCACATCAGGTCATGCTGGACGCAGAGCAAGGCGGTTGGCTGCAGACGTTTGATCAGCTCATCATTTGCAGCGGAGCCCGCGAGTTGCTGCTCCCTTTTCCCGGCTGGACGTTGCCAGGCGTCACGGGTGTGGGGGGACTGCAGGCGCTCATCAAGTCTGGCGTATCAGTCAAGGGGCAGCGGATTGTGATCGCCGGCAGCGGGCCGTTGCTGCTTGCATCGGCACGAACCGCCCAGCAAGCAGGCGCCACGATTGTCCGCGTGGCCGAGCAGGCAGCAGCAGCTTCATTGGCACGTGCCGCCATTGGCCTGTGGCGCTGGCCCAACAAACTTCAACAGGCTGTCACGCTGTTCACGCCAGTCCATCGCCCGAACTGCCAGGTTCTGGAGGCCACCGGCACCCAAAAAGTGGAAGGGGTGCGACTTCGGCAGGGCAAGCGCGAGCATCACCTGGCATGCGACCGAGTTGCCTGCGGTTTCGGTCTGGTGCCCAACACTGAAGTCGCACAGGCACTGGGCCTCACCCCGCAGGCCCATCAGGGGATAGCGGTCAACGACCTCCAGCAAACCCAACTGACGCATGTGTTTGCCGCGGGTGAATGCACAGGCATCGGTGGTGCCGAAAAGGCTTGGGTGGAAGGAGAGATTGCCGGACTGGCCGCCTCGGGCCAATGGGAGCTGGCCCAAAAAAAACGTGCGGAACGGGCGCGCTGGCACGCATTTGCCAGGCACATGCAACGCAACTGGCCAGCTGACCACTCCGCCACTGCGGCAGCGATGAAGCCGGACACCCTTGTCTGCAGGTGCGAAGACATCCCGGCTGCCGAGTTGGCCGACTGCACAGGATGGATCGAGGCGAAGCTGCACACCCGCTGCGGCATGGGCCCCTGCCAGGGAAAGGTATGCGGCACTGCAGCTGCCACCCTGTGGGGTTGGCAGCCACCACCCGTTGGCCAGCTGATGCACCCGTGCAGGATCGGCAGCTTGGCAAACATCCCGTGCCGGCATGGGCCCGCCTCATCAACAGCTGGAAGCTGATCAGACATTCCCCTCGCTTTTGTGCCACGATTGATGCTTTGCAGCCGCCCCATCACGCCACCCCCGCCCACTCGCCATGCTCGCCCAACACGCCCCGCCCAAACTGCGTGCCGCTGACCAAGCCTATGAAGCCATAGAAGAACTACTGTCCACACTGCGGCTGGAGCCCGGTACGCCCATTGTGGAAGCAGAACTCGTTGAGTTGACCCAACTGGGCCGGACACCGGTCAGGGAAGCCTTGCTGAGAATGGTGTCCATCGGCTTGATCCAGCAGCAACCGCGCCGCGGCTTGGTGGTGTCGAACATCGACCTCGCTGAACACCTGGATGTCATCCAGACACGCCGCGTCCTCGAACGTCTCATCGCCGCATGTTCAGCGCGTCGCGCAACCACCGCTCAACGCCAGGAAATCCTTCATCGGGCAGAAGCCATGATGGAGGCAGCCGCTCAGGGCAACCTTGACACCTACATGCAAGCCGACCACGCTTTGGATGTGATCAACCACAAAGCCAGTCAGAACGCGTCGGCCGTTCAGTGTGTGCTGCCGCTGATCGTCAAATGCAGAAGGTTCTGGTATGCCTACCAGCACGAAGGCGAAATCACCGAAGGCGCACGTCACCACCTCGCCCTTGCTAAAGGCATCGCCACGGCCAACGAAGCGGCCGCTATGCTGGGTGCCGACCAACTGATGGACTACCTTGAAAAGTTTGCCCGCCGAGTCATCAACAACTGAAACACGCTCATGACCTCATCCCCCCTGACCCCACTCAAAGACCCCAGCCTGCTCAAGACCGATGCCCTGATCAACGGGCAGTGGGTGACTGGTACCAGCCGCTTTGCCGTGACCGACCCCGCCACCGGTGCCCACCTGGCCGACGTGGCCAACCTGGGACCGGCTGATGCTGAAGCCGCCATTGCAGCGGCCAACGCTGCCTGGGGCCCTTGGCGCACCAAGACCGCCAAGGAGCGCAGCAACATCCTGCGCAAGTGGTACGACCTGCTCATGGCCCACCAGGACGACCTCGGTCGCATCATGACCGCCGAGCAGGGCAAGCCCCTGCCTGAAGCCAAAGGCGAAGTGGCCTACGGTGCCAGCTTTGTGGAGTGGTTTGCCGAAGAGGCCAAACGCGTCAACGGCGAAACCCTTCCCCAGTTCGACAACAACCGCCGCCTGATGGTGTTGAAGCAACCCATCGGCGTGTGCGCTGCCATCACACCCTGGAACTTCCCGCTGGCCATGATCACCCGCAAGGTGGCCCCTGCCCTGGCCGCCGGTTGCACCGTGGTCATCAAACCGGCAGAACTCACCCCGCTGACCGCACTGGCCGCCGCCGAGCTGGCCATCCGTGCGGGCATTCCGGCCGGGGTGCTGAACATGGTCACAGCAGACTCGGACAACAGCATTGCCGTGGGCAAGGTGCTGTGTGCCAGCGACGTGGTGCGCCACATCAGCTTCACCGGCTCCACCGAAGTGGGCCGCATCCTGATGGCCCAGAGCGCCCCCACCGTCAAGAAAATGAGCCTGGAATTGGGCGGCAACGCACCGTTCATCGTGTTCAACGACGCCGACATCGACAGCGCCGTGGAAGGTGCGTTTGCCAGCAAGTACCGCAATGCCGGCCAGACCTGTGTGTGCAGCAACCGCCTGTATGTGCAAAGTGGCGTGTACGACGAGTTTGTGACCAAGTTCGCCGCCAAGGTCAAAACGGCCAAGGTGGGCAATGGCTTTGAGGACGGGGTGAACCAGGGCCCGCTGATCGAAGAGGCTGCTTTGCAAAAAGTAGAGCGACATGTGGCGGATGCTGTGGCGAAGGGGGCCCGTTTGCTTGCAGGAGGCAAGCGCCTGAGTGGTCAGGGTTCGGGTCAGTTCTTCGAGCCGACGGTGGTGGCCGATGCCACGGCTGACATGCTGTGTGCAAGGGAAGAGACCTTCGGTCCATTTGCACCGGTGTTCAGGTTCGAAACGGAGCAGGAAGCCATCGATGCGGCCAACCACACGGAATTTGGCCTGGCGAGCTATTTCTACAGCCGTGACATCGGTCGCATCTACCGTGTGGCCGAGGCGCTGGAGTACGGGATGGTGGGCATCAATGTGGGCATCCTGGCGACCGAGCATGTGCCGTTTGGTGGTGTGAAGCAGTCGGGCCTGGGCCGCGAGGGCTCGCACTTCGGCATGGATGACTATGTGGAGGTCAAGTACCTGTGCCTCGGTGATATCCTGAAGTGACCCCGGACCGGAGCCTGCTTCCGCCCAGAATGCCCGGACACGCCCGGCGCAAGCAGCCTCCGCGTGGGCAGTGGAACTACTTACGCTTGGCGTCGGGTTTGATACCTATCATCAAGTCTTTCATCCCAATATGACGGTCCGCTGGTGGACTCGGCACCGGCAGCCAAGCGAGAGCGACACATGGACTTACCCGACTTCACCTCATCACTGTTCTGGATTTCAGTCCTCCAGATCATTGCCATCGACATCATGCTGGGCGGCGACAACGCTGTCGTCATTGCGTTGGCCTGCCGAAAACTGCCCGAGGATCAGCGCAAGAAAGGCATTTTCTGGGGCGTAATCGGCGCCATTGGTTTGCGAGTGGTGCTGATTTTCTTTGCACTCCAGTTGCTGGCACTGCCCTACCTGAAAATCATCGGTGGCCTCCTGCTGCTGTGGATCGGCGTGAAGCTCCTGATCCCCGAAGAGGATGAGCACGACGGCATCGAGGGCGGCACCACGCTGTTTGCCGCCATCAAGACCATCATCGTGGCCGATGCAGTCATGAGCCTTGACAACGTGATTGCTGTTGCGGGCGCGTCTCACGGCTCGATGTTCCTGGTCACATTTGGCATTCTGGTGTCGATTCCCATCGTGGTGTGGGGCAGCAAGATCGTGTTGGCCCTGATGGACAAATTCCCCATCGTCATCACACTCGGCGCAGCCCTGTTGGGCTGGATTGCCGGCGGCATGATGCTGACCGACCCCGTCTTCCCTGCATCAGTGGCCAAGTCCATTCCCTATGCCAACTACGTGTTTGCAGCAGCAGGCGCCCTGCTGGTGGTGGCCATTGGCAAATTCCTGGCCAACCGGCAGTTGGCAGCCACCCCTCCGCGCGAAATCTGACACGAACGGGCTGAACCATGACACAAACATCCCACTCAACCACGCAATGGCTCGTGCCATTTGACGGCTCTGAGCACGCCCAAAACGCGCTGAAGCTGGCCATTCACGACGCACAGCAGCGCGCCGTTGCCCCGACCCTGCAGGTGCTGAACGTGCAGTTGCCGATCTCGGCCGACATGAGCCGCTTCATCGACTCCAAGGTCATCGATGGATTCCACAGGGAGGCGGGTGACAAGGTATTGGAGAGCGCAGTCGCCCTGCTCAAAGAAACGGCGCTGACTTACCAGACGCATATCCTCGTCGGTGAAGTGGCCCACAGCATCGTCAGTTTTGCCTCCTCACAGGGTTGTTCACTGATCGTCATGGGCACCAGGGGGCAAAGCTCAGTCATGGGCCTGATCATGGGCTCGGTCACCACCCGCGTCCTGCACGAGGCAACCGTTCCCGTCCTGCTCACCCGTTGAAGAACTGAAACCACCATGTACAAGCATCTATTCGTTCCTGTTGATGGCTCCGAACTGTCTCACCGCGCCATGGATGGCAGCATTGAACTGGCCAAACAGCTGGGCGCTCGCATCACCGGTTTTGTGGTCGAACCCGACGTACCACTGACCGCCGCCACCTCCCGCACCGATGGCCTGATGCACCGCATCGAAGAGCACGAAGCCAAAAACGAAGCACACGCCAACGCACTGCTGGGGCAGTTTGCCAAGCGTGCCGAGGCAGCTGGGGTTGAATTCACACCGCACCACATCACGGCCTATGCGGTCGACCACGCCATCATGGAAGAAGCTGAAAAATCCGGCTGCGACATGATCGTGATGGTGACCCACGGCCGCAACCCGATTGGCGAATTCATTTTCGGCTCACACACCAAAAAAATCATTGCCAAAAGCAAACTGCCCGTCTTGGTGCTGCACTGATCTGCACATGGCGGTCGCGAGGCCCTTCATGGCACCCCTCGGGTCCGTGCGGGGCGCGGCAGCACCGATCCCGAAGCTTCCGGGCAGTGTCGGCTAGAATCGCGCACACCTCAGCGGGTGTCGTTCAATGGTAGGACTCTTGCTTCCCAAGCAAATAACGTGGGTTCGATTCCCATCACCCGCTCCAAATGGCCGTATCAGGCCACCGCAAAATGCCTCATAACCCGTTGATTTTCATAGGTCACCGGGTTTTTATTGCCCTAACCCGTTTCACAGACGTGCGGATTTGAGTTCAGCCCTGTTGAATCAACTCGAAACAGTCTGGTTGATAAATATTTAATTGGCCCAGCTCCGGTGCCACACAAGCCCTTGCGGTTTGTCAGGCAACTGCGAATTGCCGCGTGCCGGCAAACTCAGTTCAAACGGTCGAAAGCATATTTCAACGCCTTTTCGTCCAACGGTTTTATCAAGGTCGCCAGCACGTTCACACCACCATGAGCTGCCATGGTGGTTGTCATACGAAGTATGTTCGGATCGGCTCCGGACAGCAGAATCAGACCACCCTGGAATTTGCGCGCAACCAAAGCGGAGACAATCTCGACGCCGTCTTTGTTCGGCATCATGATGTCTGAAATCACTACATCTGGTTTCGTTGCCAAGCCATCGAGAACCTTGATGGCTTTTTTGCCATCTTCAGCAAGCACGATATCGGTAATGCCCAGCCGCTGCAGTGCGATGACTGTCAGCTCTCTCGATGTCTCTTCATCTTCTATCAGCAATACTGTGGTCATGATGGCAGCATGTCTTTCTCGCGCGATTCCCAATCGCTTTTGATGGTCAGCAATGCAGGCAAGGTCGACTCAAACGCGTCAATCAACGCCGGATCGAAATGCGAACCTTCGCCCGCGCGGATGGTTTCCAGCACCCGGTCCATAGGCCAGGGAGATTTGTACGGTCGGGTCATGGTCAACGCATCAAACACATCGGCTACCGCCACGACGCGCGCCGATATCGGGATGTTCTCGCCAGACAAACCCGTTGGATAGCCGGACCCGTCCCACCGCTCATGATGATACAAAGCGATCTCTGCAGCAAGCGTGAAAACGGGGGCTTTGCTTGCAGACAGAATTTCGTACCCGATGCGCGAGTGCGTCTTCATTTCAACCCACTCTTCTGCATCCAACTTGCCAGGCTTTTTCAGGATCGCGTGACTGATGCCGATCTTGCCCGTGTCGTGCATCGGTGCCGCCAGTTCGATCAGTGCGCACACATCTTCAGGCAAGCCAATGGCCTGGGCCAGTTCGCGGGCGTATTTCGCCATGCGCCAGATATGCACGCCAGTGTCGTTGTCGTTGAAGTGCCCCGCATGCCCGAGCATGTGTATGGCATCGTGGTAGCTGCGCTCCAACTCGGTTGCTCGCACCAGCGACAGGTGGGTTTGCACGCGCGCGCTCAGGATTTCAATGGAAAAAGGCTTTGTGATGTAGTCCACACCGCCGGCCGAAAAGCCTTCGGCCTCGTCGGTCACGTCGCGTCTGCTGGTGATGAACATGACAGGTATCGACACCGTGCGCGGATCGGCCTTCAAACGTCGGCAAACCGCATAGCCATCCAGGCCCGGCATCTGCACATCCAACAAGATCAATGCAGGTCGGTGTTTGAATGCGGCAACCAATGCGTCCGAGCCGTTCAGGGCAAAAACAAGCTTGTGCTTTCCACGAAAAGCCCCATCGATCGTCGCCAGATTGACGGGCTCGTCGTCCACAACCAAGATAGGTCCTTTGGGCATTCAGGGCTCCTGCTGTTGGCGATGTGCCGGGTTCAACAGGTTACGCGTCGCAACCACGCCAGCCCGAAAATCGTAACTATCCAACAGGGCTTGCTGAAGTGCCAGCACATGTGTGGGCAACAGCCGTCCAACCGCCTGAAGGGCAGCCTCCACGTTCTCGGCGCTGTCACTCTCCCAAGCCACCAACAAAGGCTCCAGGGCATTGGCCTTGAATGGTGTGTCTGCCGCTGCGGGCAGCGCCAAGGGTGCGGTATCGATGGCAGGTGCGTATCGATCAATGGAAGCCAATGTCACCTCCATCGCTGTTTGCAGCCCAGCCAGTGCGTCGGTCACGACGCCCGACTCGTCGTATGCATGCTCCAACGCAAGTGAAGCGGCTGCAACGTCGTTCAGGCCCAAATTGGCCGCCCCGCCACGGAACTTGTGCGCAAGCGCCTGGGCATCTGCCCGGTCTGCCTCCGTCAGGACCTGAACAATGTTGGCGTAATGGTCGACAAACCGGCGCAAAAACTTCCTGTACTGGGTCTCGTCACGCCAGATAGCCAATGCACTGGCCACCTCTATGCCAGGGAACCCCGCAGGTTGAGCTGTCGCAGGGGCCGGCACCGCAGCCACCGTATCCTCACCTGACGGGTAAGCCCGCCCAACCAGCCCCAACAACAAGGCCACGGCCACATCGACATCGAACGGTTTGGCAATGAATCCGTTCATTCCCGCCTCGCGTGCCAGCTCCTGATGCTGAACCATGGCTCCCGCCGTCAAGGCCACCACGGGCAAGTGCCTGAGGGCTTCAATGCTGCGGATATGGGCAGTGGCTTCGTATCCGTTCATCAGGGGCATCTGGATGTCCATCAGGACAATGTCCACGGCATCGCAGTGAACACTCAACCAGTCAAGCGCCGCTTGTCCGCCCTCGGCAGTGAACACTTGGGCGCCTTCACGAACAAAAATGCGCTGCGCAACCTCTCTGTTCACGTCGTTGTCATCGACCACCAGCATGCGCAAACCCGCCATGCGCACCGGTTGTTGCGCCTCAGGTGCGCCCTCATTGGCACCCTTGCGAACCCGAAGGGCCTTCTCGACCGCCTGTTTCAGTGTCGTAGGCGTCACGGGCTTGATCAGCAGGGCATCGGCCAGCTTGGCATACGGATGGTTGGCCACCTCATCATGGTTCTGGGCAGTTGTCAGGAGAACGATCGGGACGGCCACGTCAGGATAGGCTTGACGCACCGCGCGCGCAGTGAACAACCCGTCCATGGCGGGCATGGTGAAATCGAGCAACAGTACCGGGGTGGCACCGTCCAAACTGGGCGTCGCTTTCAAATCCTCCAGCAACTCGAAGCCAGAGCTGTGAGCACGCGCGCGCCAGCCCAAGCCATCGACAATGGACCGTATGGTGTCGCGGGCAAAGGTGTTGTCGTCGGCAATGACAACTGCCAGGTCGGCCCCGTCAGACACGGGGCGGGCAGCGGCCGAATGCTTTGCCAACCTGAGTGTGAAAGCGAATTCACTGCCCACACCTAAACGTGTGTCAACAGTCAATTCACCGCCCATGGCCTCCACCAGTCGCCGACTGATGGTCAGGCCCAGTCCGGTGCCACCAAATTGCCGGCTAGACGACTCATCAACCTGGGAGAACTCAGAAAAAATGGCCTGCACCTTTTCAGCAGCAATACCAATGCCTGAATCGCTGACTGAGAATTTCAGCGTCTGGCTATTTTCATCTTCGTCCACCTTGTAAATGCCCAGGGCAACGTGCCCGGTGGACGTGAACTTGATGGCATTGCCGGTGAGATTGATCAGCACTTGCTCCAATCGCATCATGTCGCCCACACATTCGCCACTGTCAATCGACGGGGGAACGATGATCAACTCCAGAGATTTTTCCCTTGCATTGATCGACATGATGCTTGCGAGATTGTCAAGCATGTCATTCAAATTGAATGGAATTGACTGCAATGTCAATTTACCCGATTCAATTTTTGAAAAATCAAGCACGTCATTCAATATCGCCAGCAGCGAATTTCCTGCTTTTCGAATTTTGCTGACAAGCTCACTCGAATCTCCAGGCAATTGGGTTTTGGACAACACATGTGACAGACCCAAAATGGCGTTCATTGGCGTGCGCAATTCATGGCTGACATTGGCGATGAACGCACTTTTGGCCGCAGTGGCTGCCTCGGCTGCATGCATGGCTTTATCCAGAGTTTGCTCAGCCAGTTTGTGCGCAGTGATGTCGGTGTAAGTCAACAACGTCCACCCGCCCGACAGGGGCTCGCCACACACCTCCAGATAAACACCATTGCTTTGCTGCCGTTCCATTTTCAAGGTGCGCCGCATGACCATCGCTTCGACAAAATGAGCAAGCACCTCGTCCATTGGCCTGGGCCCATAGTCCCCCCTTTCCCAATGCAGGCGGACCATATCGCTGAAGCCAATTGGAGTGTTGTCAAAAAAGCCGTCAGGGTACGCCAGGAGCCGGGTTACTCTTTCGTTCTTAAGCTTGACATGCCGGGTGTCGTCTAGCACCACCACACCGTAGGGCAATGATTCCACCACTTCCTGGAGCAATTTGTGCAGCGTATCGATCTTGCTCGCCTGTGACTTTCTCTCGGTGTTGTCAATCAAGTTGCTGCGGGTAAACAGTGGCTCACCGTTGGGCCCACGCTCCAGGTTGGCATCGACTAAAAATGACCGCGTTGTGCCGTCTTTGCATACGATGTCAAGTTCGACATTTCGGCTTCGCCCGGACACCAGAAATTGCGAGAACTCACTGCGGAATGTCCGAACGCTTTCAGGCGTCAAGAATTCGGTAATGTGGTGCCCAATGAACTCCTCTGGGGTGTAGCCCAACAGCAGCAACTCGGTTTTGTTGGCCCGCAGCACCACGCCGTCGGGCGAGAGAGAGTGGTACCCGCACGGAGCCTCGTCGTACAGGTTCAGCACCTCCTCCGTTCTCAGGACAACCGTTGCCTCCAGTTCGGCATTCAGCTTTAGCAGGCTGTTTGAGGCCGCTTGCAGCTTTCCCAGCAACTGCGTCCGTTCGGTGATGTCGTGCCCCACTCCCAGTATGCCAATGACCTGGCCCGTTGAGTCCCGCACAGGAGTTTTGGTTGTTTCAAGCAATTCCTGGTGGCCATCAGATGCAAACGTGATCCACTCTTCGTTGGTGCTTGGGCCTGCCTTGTCCATTGCAAGCTGGTCAAACCGACGGAATTCAGTGGCTATCGCCTCGTCGACAAAATCGAAGTCTGTTTTGCCAATGATCTGTTCTTCTGCGAACCCAAAAAACTGCTCGAAACGCAGGTTGCACGAAAGGTAACAACCGTTGACATCTTTCAGCCAGACCAGATCGGGCATGGCCTGAATGACTGCGCGCATGCGCAGCTGACTTTCTTGCAATTTGCGTTCGTAGGTTTTTCTGTCCGTGATGTCTCTGGATATGCAATAGACACCGACAACTTGGCCCTCTGAATCATGAAGCGGCCCCTTGGTGGCCAGAAAAACTCGAACGCCTTTGTGCGTGGTGATGGTTTCCTCAAACGTGATGATCTTGTTTTTATTCATCACTTCACAATCGTTTGCACGAATCACATCTGCTTGCTGGGGAAACAATGTGCTGTCGCTGTAGCCCAGAGCCTGATGGGAGGTTATGCCAAAAATGGATGCTGTTTCTTTGTTGAACAACAGATACCGGCCGCTGATATCTTTGGCAAAAATAGCATCCGTTGAACTGTCGACAATGCTGTCAAGCAATCTGGCAATGGATGCGCGCTCCATGGATGATTTGAATTCACGCTCGGTCACCTCGATGTGATCCAACTGCATCCTGCGGATCAGGCCATACAGCAGCAACGTTGTGACCACCACAAACCCCCAACCTTTGTACACACTCATCCGACTGATGGCTTCGGCATCCACAAACAGATAGGCAACGACCACATCGGAAACGAGTATCCAGGCGGTGAAGCCCCCTCGAATTCCTGAT
>DDUQ01000047.1 GCA_002344885.1 Comamonadaceae bacterium UBA2334 | reverse complement strand
AAGCTGAGAAAGGGCCTGCCGCTGCTGCACCCGTTCCTGCGCCAACCGTTGGGGCGACCGGCGCAGCAACGCCTGGCCCTGCCGAGGCGCCGCCCAAGCCCGCCAGCGGCGAGGGGGCTGCTAACGCGCCGCGCGCCGATGGGCTACCGCCCTGGTTTGACCGCTTGCCCCCAGAGATGCAAGAGCGTTTCAAGGCCATGAATGCCGAGGAGCGCAAAATTTTCATCGAGCAGATGCGCGAACGCCGCCGCCAGCGGGAGGCGCAAGGTGGCTGATTGTTTTGCAAATTTATTAATAGCAAACAATGACGCCAATCAGGCGGTGAGGGCAAGAAAGGTTTGATATGAACCTCTCCCGCCTGTTTATCCTGCGGCCCGTGGCCACCTCGCTGCTCATGGTGGCGTTGCTCATCAGCGGCTTGCTGGCCTACCGTCTGCTGCCCATTTCGGCACTGCCCGAGGTGGATTACCCCACCATCCAGGTCAGTACCCTGTACCCGGGGGCCAGCCCGGACGTGGTCACCTCTTCCATCACGGCGCCGCTGGAGCGGCAGTTCGGCCAGATGCCGGGGCTGGCCCAGATGTCGTCCACCAGTTCTGGCGGGGCATCGGTCATCACCTTGCGCTTCACGCTGGACGTCGATCTGGCCGTGGCCGAACAGCAGGTGCAGGCGGCCATCAACGCGGGCAGCAACTTGCTGCCCAGCGATTTGCCCATGCCACCGCTGTACAAGAAAGTGAATCCGGCCGATGCACCGGTGCTGACGCTGGCGGTCACCTCGCCGTCGCTGCCGGTCATCAAGGTACAGGACCTGGTGGAGAACCGCTTGGCACCCAAGCTCAGTCAGGTGCCGGGCGTGGGGTTGGTGTCGGTGGCAGGCGGGCAGCGCCCAGCGGTGCGCATACAGGCCAACCCTGCGGCACTGGCCGCGCAAGGCATGACGCTGGAAGACCTGCGCACCGCCATCAACAACGCCAACGTCCGCCAGGCCAAGGGCAGTTTTGACGGGCCGGCCCGCGCCTCCACCATTGACGCCAACGACCAGTTGCGCAGCAGCGCCGAGTACGCCCGTCTGGTGGTGGCCTACCGCAATGGCAGTCCCGTGCGGCTGGAGGAAGTGGCGAGGATTGTCGATGCGCCTGAGAACGAGCGCCTGTCGGCCTGGGCCGCCTATGACGGCCAGCAACGCGCCGGGGTCATTTTGAACATTCAACGCCAGCCGGGGGCCAACGTCATTGAAACCGTTGACCGCATCAAGGCGCTGTTGCCCAAGCTGCAGGGCACCTTGCCCGCCTCGCTGGACGTGCAGATCCTGACCGACCGCACCACCACCATCCGCGCCTCGGTGCGCGATGTGCAGCACGAGCTGATGCTGGCCATTGCCCTCGTGGTGGGCGTGATTTTTGTGTTTTTGCGGAGTGGCACGGCTACCCTCATCCCGGCGCTGGCCGTGCCGCTGTCGCTGGTGGGCACGTTTGGTGTGATGCACCTGCTGGGCTATTCCATCAACAACCTCACGCTGATGGCGCTCACCATTTCCACCGGCTTCGTGGTGGACGACGCCATCGTCATGATCGAGAACATTGCCCGTTACGTGGAAGAGGGCGAGCCGCCCCTGCAGGCCGCGCTGAAGGGGGCGCAGCAGATTGGCTTCACCATCATCTCGCTCACCATCTCGCTCATCGCGGTGCTGATCCCGCTGCTGTTCATGGCCGACGTGGTCGGGCGGCTGTTTCACGAGTTTGCGGTCACCATGGCCGTGTCCATCCTCATTTCGGCGGTGGTGTCGCTCACGCTCACGCCCATGCTGTGCGCCCGGTTGCTGCGCCACACGCCTGACGAGGCCCACGGCGCGTTGTACCGGGCGGTGGGACGCTTCTTTGACGAGCTGATTGCCGGCTACGCCCGCCTGCTGGATGGCGTGCTGCGCCGCCAGGGGCTCACCCTGCTGGTGTTTGCCCTCACGTTGCTGGCCACGGTGGCGCTGTACCGCACGGTGCCCAAGGGCTTCTTTCCGGTGCAGGACACGGGTGTCATCCAGGCCGTGACAGAAGGGCCACAGGCCACCTCGTTCGGTGCCATGGCCGAACAGCAGCAGCGCATGGCCGAGCTGCTGTTGCAAGACCCTGCTGTGGCCAGCCTGTCGTCGTTCATTGGTGTGGACGGTACCAACGCCACGTTGAACACCGGGCGCATGCTCATCAACCTGAAGCCCCTGGCCGAGCGCGATGCCGCGTCGCGCGACATCGAGCAGGTCATCCGCCGCATCACTGAACAGACAGCCGGCAAGGTGCCGGGCATGCACCTGTACCTCCAGGCCGTTCAGGACCTGAGCATTGAAGACCGTGTGGCGCGTACCCAGTACCAGTTTCTGCTCAGTTCGCCCGATGCACCCGAGCTGCACAAGGCGTCTGACGCGCTGGTGGAGCGCCTGCAAGCCCTGCCCGAGCTGCGCGACGTGACCACCGATTTGCAAAACCAGGGCCTGCAGGCGTTTGTGGAGATTGACCGGGCGGCGGCGGCCCGCAAGGGGGTGTCGGTGGCCGCCATCGACAACGCGCTGTACAACGCATTCGGCCAGCGGCTCATTTCCACCATTTACACCCAGTCCAACCAATACCGCGTGGTGCTGGAAGTGGACCCGGCCTGGCGCACCGGCCCGCAGCTGCTGGGGCAGGTGCGGGTGCCCAGTACCAGCGGGGTGCCGGTGCCGCTGTCATCGGTGGCACGGGTGGTGGAGCAACCGGCGCTGTTGTCCATCAACCATGTGGCGCAGTTCCCGGCCGTGACGGTGTCGTTCAACACCGCGCCGGGTGTGGCGTTGGGCGATGCGGTGGCCGCCATCCGTGCCGAAGAGGCTGCCATGGGCCTGCCTGCCAGCATCGTCACGCGTTTCCAGGGGGCGGCACTGGCGTTCGAGGCGTCGCTGGCCAACACGCTGTGGCTGATTCTGGCGGCGGTGGTCACCATGTACATCGTGCTGGGGGTGCTGTATGAAAGCACGGTCCACCCGGTCACCATCTTGTCCACCCTGCCATCGGCGGCAGTGGGCGCGTTGCTGGCGCTGCTGGCTGCGCAGATGGACCTGGGGATGATCGCCGTCATCGGCATCATCCTCCTGATCGGCATCGTGAAGAAGAACGCCATCCTGATGATCGACTTCGCGCTGGAGGCCGAGCGCGAACAGGGCTTGTCGCCCCACGAAGCCATCCGCCAGGCCTGTCTGCTGCGCTTCAGGCCCATCCTCATGACCACCTTGGCCGCGCTGCTCGGAGCCATGCCACTGATGCTGGGGCAGGGTGTGGGCAGTGAATTGCGGCAACCGCTGGGTGTGACGCTGGTGGGAGGGCTGGTGGTCAGCCAGTTGCTGACGCTGTTCAGCACGCCGGTCATCTACCTGTGGTTTGCGCGCTTGGCGGGGCAGGGCGCCGGGCGTGGTGGGCCACACAACGGTTCAGAAAACGGTTCACACAACGGGACACAGGCGTGAACCCGTCTGCCTTGTTCATCTACCGGCCGGTGGCCACGCTGCTGCTCACGCTGGGCGTGGCGCTGGCGGGGGCGCTGGCCTACCGCCTGCTGGCCGTGGCACCGCTGCCGCAGGTGGAGTTTCCCACCATCAGCGTCACCGCCAGCTTGCCAGGGGCCAGCCCCGAAACCATGGCCGCCACCGTGGCCACCCCGCTGGAGCGTGCGCTGGGCGGCATTGCCGGCGTGACGGAAATCACCTCCAGCTCGTCGCAGGGCAACACACGGGTGACGCTGCAGTTTGACCTGGACCGCAACATCGACCACGCGGCCCGCGACGTGCAGGCCGCCATCAATGCGTCGCGCACGCTGTTGCCCACGGGTCTGCCGTCTAACCCCAGCTACCGCAAGGTGAACCCGGCCGATACGCCGGTGATGATTCTGGCGCTCACGTCCGACAAGCTCAGCCGCGGGCAGATGTACGACGCCGCGTCCACCGTGCTGGCGCAAAGCCTGTCGCAGGTGGACGGCATCGGGCAGGTGAACATTGGTGGTGGGGCCTTGCCTGCGGTGCGCATCCAGCTTGACCCCAACCGCCTGGCCGCGCAAGGCCTGGCGCTGGAAGACATCCGTGTGGCCGTGACCGCCACCAACGTCAACCGGCCCAAAGGCGTGCTGGACGACGGCAGCCGCACCTGGCAGATCGTGGCCAACGACCAGGCCCGCTCGGCGGCCGACTATGCCCCGCTCATCGTGCGCTACCGAAACGGCAACGCCGTGCGGCTGCAAGATGTGGCCGAGGTGATTGATTCAGTGCAAGACGTGCGCAACTACGGTGTGGCCAATGGCAAACCGGCCATTTTGCTCATGCTATTCAAAGCACCTGGGGCCAACATCATTGAATCGGTGGACCGCGTCAAGGCGCTGTTGCCCCAGTTGCAGGCCAGCATCCCGCCTGAGATTGCGCTGGACGTGGTGGCGGACCGCACGCTGACCATTCGCGCCTCGCTGCGCGAGGTGCAAAACGCGCTGGTCTTGTCGGTGGCGCTGGTGATATTGGTTGTGTTTCTCTTCCTGCGCAACGGTCGGGCGGCGGTCATTCCCAGCGTGGCGGTGCCGGTGTCGCTTGCCGGGACTTTCTGCGTCATGTACCTGTTGGGTTACACGCTGGACAACCTGTCGCTCATGGCGCTGACGGTGGCCACCGGCTTCGTGGTGGACGATGCCATCGTGGTGCTGGAGAACATCACGCGCCACATGGAACGCGGCAAATCGGCTTTACAGGCTGCGCTGGATGGCTCGCGGGAAATTGGCTTCACCGTGGTGTCCATCAGCCTGTCGCTCATTGCGGTGTTCATCCCCATCTTGCTCATGGGGGGCATCGTGGGCCGGCTGTTCCGCGAATTTGCCGTGGTGCTGTCGGCCGCCATTCTGGTGTCCATGGTGGTGTCGCTCACCACCACCCCGGCCATGAGTGCCGTGTTGCTGCGCAACATGCCACCCAAGGTGGGGCGCAGCCAGAAGGCAGCGGGGCGGGGTACTGGCCTGGGTGTGCTGTCGCGTGCGTCGGCCTGGTTGCAGGGAGCGCTGCTGCGTGGCTACCGCCACAGCCTGGCCTGGAGCCTTCGGCACTCCGTGTGGGTGCTGCTGTCGCTGGCAGGTGTGGTGGCGCTGAACATCTACCTGTACCAGACCATTGAAAAAGGCTTTTTCCCCACTCAGGACACCGGGCGCATTGGTGGCTTCATCCGCGCCGACCAGGCCTCGTCCTTTCAGGCGATGCAGCAGCGGCTGGACCGTTTCATGGAGGTGGTGCGCGAAGACCCGGCGGTGGAGCACATCACCGGCTTTACAGGGGGCGGTCAACGCAACACGGCCATCATGTTCATGAGTTTGAAGCCCCTGAACGAGCGCAAGGAATCGGCTGACAAGGTGGTGGAGCGGCTGCGGCAGAAATTGGCCAAAGAGCCTGGCGCGAGGCTGTTCATGTTCCAGCAGCAGGACATCCGCATCGGCGGGCGACAAACCAGCACCAGCTACCAGTACACCCTGCAATCTGACGAGCTGGAAGAACTGCGCCAGTGGGAGCCCCGCATCCGCCAGGCATTGATGAAACTGCCAGAAATCACCGACGTGGACACCGACCGCGCCGATGCCGGTTTGCAAACCACGTTGCAGTTCGACCGCGACACCATGGCCAGCCTGGGCCTGACCATGCGCAACGCCAGCAACACGCTGAACAACGCCTTCGGTCAGCGCCAGGTAGGTGTGATTTACAACCCCCTGAACCAGTATCGCGTGGTCATGGAGCTGTCGGAAGAACACTTGCAGGGGCCGGATGCGCTGCGTCAGCTCAATTTCGTGACCACCAACGGCCAGGTGGTGCCGCTGCAGACCGTGGCGCAGCAGCGCTTCACGGTGGCGCCACTCACGGTCAACCACCAGTCGGGCACACCGGCGTCCACCATCAGCTTCGAGCTTCCACCCGGCGGTTCGCTGTCAGCCGCCACCGATGCCATCACCAATGCAGTGGCCAGCCTGGGCGTGCCCGTGGCAGTGCGCGGCACGTTCGAGGGCACAGCGAAAGGCTTCAAGGACTCGCTCAGCAGCCAGCCCGTGCTCATTCTGGCGGCGCTGGTCACCATTTACCTGCTGCTCGGCATCCTGTACGAAAGTCTGATCCATCCCATCACCATCCTGTCCACGCTGCCGTCGGCGGGGGTGGGCGCACTGCTGGCGCTGATGCTCTACAAGACCGAGTTCTCGCTCATCGCGCTCATTGGCGTCATCCTGCTGATCGGCATCGTGAAAAAGAACGCCATCTTGATGATTGACTTCGCCATCGAGTACCAGCGCCGCACCGGGGCCAGTGCGGCACAGGCCATTTACCGTGCGGCGCAGATTCGCCTGCGTCCCATCCTCATGACCACCATCGCCGCCATTCTGGGTGCCGTGCCCTTGGTCATTGGCCAGGGCGACGGGGCCGAGTTGCGCCAACCATTGGGCATTGCCGTGGTGGGCGGCCTGGTGCTGAGCCAGCTGTTGACGCTCTACACCACGCCTGTGGTGTATGTGTGGATGGACAAGCTGCGCTGGCGGGGCCAGCGCGGCCAGGCTTCAGGTCGTGCACCCGTTGCAGCCCACGTCGCCACTGTGCCCACCCCGGCTGCGCCCCTCAACTGATCACCCGCACCCCATGCCATCCATGTCCTCCCTTGCACGTGCGCACGCTGTCGCCAGCCACTCGAACCGCCTGCGACTGACAGGCCCGGCACCCGTGGTCGTTGTGCTGGCCGTTACGCTGACGGTAGCAGGCTGTGCCACACCGCCGCCTGAATCCACCCGCCCCGCCATGGACGTGCCTGCGCGCTTTGCAGGAAGCAGCCTGGGTAACGGGCTGCTCCAGCCCGCCAACCCAGCTGCCGCCGACGTGCCCGATGCCTGGTGGACGCTGTTCAACGATCCCGTCTTGAACGATTTGGAAGCCCGCCTGCTGACAGGAAACCAGAACCTGCAGGCTGCTGCAGCCGCCGTAGCCGTGGCGAAGGCGGCATTGGGCACAGCCCAAGCCGGGGCGCTGCCCGCCTTGGGCCTGACAGCCGGTGCCACCCGTTCAGACGGCAGCAGCACATCAGGACCCAGTTCGTCCATTTCGGCTCAAGGCGTGCTGGCCACGTGGGAGTTGGACGTGTGGGGCCGCGTGGCGGCGGGCATTGATGCGGCAGCGGCGCGGCTGGACGCCAGCCGCCACACGCTGGCCGCTCAGCGCCTGTCGCTGCAAGGGGTGTTGGTGCAAAGCTATTTCGCTGCCCGTACCTCGCAGGCCCTGCAGACCATCCTGGCGCGCAGCGTGCAGTCGTACGAACAGTCGTTGAAGCTGGTAGACAACCGCCATCAGGCGGGTGTGGCCACCCTGGCCGACATGGCACAGGCCCGGGCTCAGTTGCACAGCACCCAGGCGCAACTGGCCGAAGCCCAATTGCAGGGCAAACAACTGGTGCACGCGCTGGCCCTGCTGGTGGGGCAGGCACCTGGCGCCTTCACACTGGCGGCCAATCCGCTGCCCACCGACTTGCCTGCATTGCCTGCGGTGCCAGAGCAATTGCCATCGCAGTTGCTGGAGCGCAGGCCCGACATTGCCGCCGCCGAGCGGCAGGTGGCAGCCGCCCAGGCACAGGCCGGCGCGGCAGCGGCGGCGTTGTTCCCGGCCATCACGCTGTCGGCATCGGCCCGGGCCCGTGGGCGCGAACTGGGTCCCGGCTTTGCCCCTCCCCCCCCCAACTTT
>DDUQ01000024.1 GCA_002344885.1 Comamonadaceae bacterium UBA2334 | reverse complement strand
TCGACGTTGTCGAACCACACCTCGTTGACCTCGCACTCGCCGTCCAGCAGCTTGATGGGGCGCACGGTCACGCCAGGGCTCTTCATGTCGATCAGCAGGAAACTGATGCCGGCCTGCGGCTTGACCTCGGTGTTGGTGCGTACCAGGCAGAAAATCCACTCGCCGTACTGGCCAAGTGTGGTCCAGGTTTTCTGTCCGTTGACGATGTATGTGTTGCCCACGCGTTCGGCGCGGGTTTTGACGCTGGCCAGGTCGGAGCCCGAACCGGGCTCGCTGTAGCCCTGGCTCCACCACACCTCGCCGCTGGCGATGCCAGGCAAAAAACGTTGGTGCTGTTCGGCATTGCCGAAGGCCATGATGACCGGGGCCACCATCACCGGGCCAAAGGGCACGATGCGCGGTGCACCCGCCAGTGCGCATTCTTCTTCGAACAGGTGTTTTTCAATGGCGGTCCACCCGGGGCCGCCGAATTGCTTGGGCCAACCGAAACCCAGCCAGCCTTTGCTGCCCAGGATCTTAGCCCAGCGCTGCATGTCGTCGCGGCTCAGCCGCAACGCGTGGTGGACCTTGTGCGCAATGTCAGCGGGCAGGTTGGCGCGGACCCAGGTGCGGACCTCTTCGCGAAACTGTTGTTCTTCGGGCGTGAAAGCCAAATCCATGCGTGCTCTCCTGCAGTGGTGTGGATGCCAGGTGCTGGTTTTAGCACGGTCGTTCGCTCCGCTTTGTCCAGCATGGGACAGCTGAGGGTTTGCCCGGATGCCGGGCCCTCAAGCCCTCAGGTGCTCATGTGCCGGTCGGGGTGACGCCCAGCTGCGCGCACAGGTTGGCCACCGTTTGCCTGAGGGCTGACACCTCGTCTTCCAGCGCCGCCACGCGCCGGGTGAGGGCGATGACATCGTCCTCCGCCGCGCCCGATGCGTTCAGGGCGGCGGCGTGCAGACTCATGTCCACCGCCCCGCACATCAGGTGCGCCCAGCGCTGCTCGCGTGCACCGGGGGCGCGGGGCAGCTTCACCACCAAGGGGCCGCCTTTGTCGTCGCTGCGGTCCTGCAGCTCTTCCAGAAAGGCATCGACCGACGAGATGTCGGCAAACCGGTGCCAGCGTTCGCTGTTGATGCGCAACTCGCCCGCCGTCTGCGGCCCGCGCAGCATCAGCAGCCCCAGCAGCACGGCGGACTGGTCGGGCACGCCCACACCACGCATGAAGTTGTGGCTGTAGCGTGGCACGCGTGCGCCGCTCTGTTCCACCACCAGCGCCAGGCCTTTCAGCTCGTCGATGGCGTCAGCCACCTGGCTTTCGGTCAGGTTCATGACGGGATCGCGGGTGGTCTTCTGGTTGCAGCCTGTCAGCAGCGCCTGCATCGACATCGGGTAGCTGTCGGGCACGGTGCGTGCCTTTTCCATCAGCGTGCCCAACACGCGGGCTTCAACGGGGGTGAGGGGGCGGCGGTGGGTGGTCATTACACTTCTTGTCAGTGATACATCGATGCGGTGACACCACACCGGGTGGCCACCGCTAAAGGAATCAGGTTGAAGAACATCGTCATTTTGATCTCGGGCGGCGGCTCCAACATGGCCGCCATTGTCAGGCACGCCGAACAGGCGGGCTGGGCCCGGCGCTTTGGTGCCCGGGTGAGCGCCGTGGTCAGCAACAAGGCCGATGCCAAGGGCCTGCAGTTTGCGCGCGAGCACCACCTGGCCACTGCCGTGCTGGACCACAAGGCGTTCCCCAGTCGGGAAGCATTCGATGCGGCGCTGATGGCCGAGATTGACCGCCTTGGGGGCGCTGGCAGCGAGGCCGACCAGCCGGCGCTGGTGGTGCTGGCGGGGTTCATGCGCATCCTGACCCCCGGTTTTGTGGCGCATTACGCCGGGCGGCTGGTCAACATCCACCCCAGCCTGTTGCCCGCGTTTCCCGGCCTGCACACCCACCAACGGGCGCTGGACATGGGCTGCAAGTTTGCTGGCGCGACTGTGCACCAGGTGACCGCCGAGCTGGACCATGGCGAGATTCTGGAACAGGCCGTGGTGCCTGTGCTGCCACACGATACCGCCGACACGCTGGCGGCACGGGTGCTGACGCAAGAGCACCTCATCTACCCCCGCGCCATTGAGCGGCTGTTGGCGGGCTTGGCCTGAACGGGTTCGCCAGCCACCGTTGCCGGGGCGTCAGTGTGCTATGGTTTGTGCGCTGCATTCATTGAATGATTCGATCATCCATCGTTTTGATGGCGTCATTGATTGCTACAAGGAAGTTTCATGAAACTTGTGCGTTACGGGCCTGCGGGCCAGGAAAAACCCGGTGTGCTGGATGCTGACGGCCGCGTGCGCGACCTGTCTGGCGTGGTGCCCGATGTGGCGGGCCAAGCGTTGCTGCCCGACAACCTGGCCAGGCTGCGGGCCTTGGATGCATTCAGCCTGCCGCTGGTGCCGGGTGTGCCACAGCAGGGCCTGCGGCTGGGGCCGTGCGTGGGGCAGGTGGGCAAGTTCATTTGCATCGGCCTCAACTACGCCGACCACGCGGCCGAAGCGGGCATGGCCGTGCCGCCGGAACCGGTGGTGTTCGGCAAATGGACCAGCGCCATTTGCGGCCCGGACGATGCGGTGCAACTGCCGCGTGGCTCGGTCAAGACCGACTGGGAGGTGGAGCTGGGCGTGGTCATCGGCCGGGGTGGCCGCTACATCGACGAGGCTGACGCCATGGCCCATGTGGCGGGCTACTGCGTGGTGAACGATGTGTCCGAACGCGAATACCAGCTCGAACGCGCCGGCACTTGGGACAAGGGCAAGGGCTGCGACACCTTTGGCCCCATTGGCCCCTGGCTGGTCACGGCAGATGAGGTGCCCAACCCGCAGGCGCTGAAGCTGTGGCTGGAGGTGGACGGCCACCGTTACCAGAACGGCAGCACGGCCACCATGGTGTATGGCGTGGCGTTCCTGGTCAGTTACCTCAGCCGCTTCATGAGCCTGCAGCCGGGCGACATCATCAGCACCGGCACACCACCCGGCGTGGGCATGGGGCAGAAACCGCCGGTGTTTTTGCGCCCCGGGCAAACCATGTGCCTGGCCGTAGACGGCCTGGGGGTGCAGACGCAGCGTGTGGTGGCCTTTGAGTGATCGAATGACCGACTGACCGGGCTCTGCGGGCCGACCGGGCGACGCGGGATGACCAACTGGACGCTGACTGGCCGGGTCAGTTGCGCTCAATCAGGCTTGCCGGCGAGTTCGTCCGTCAGGAAGCGGCGGACCAGGGCAAAGAAGCTGTCATAGAAGGCGTCGGACGAAATCGTCTCGCTGCCCACCTTGACCAACGCTTCGCTGCTGGAGGCAAACGGCAGTGACACCGACCCCACGCCACCCACGCCGAGGCTGGCCGATGTGTTGGACTTCTTGAGCGTGTAGGTGTCCTGGATGGCGGTGACAAACACCAGACTCAACTGGTCAGCCGGGGTTTCGGGCAGGCACACCACACGGATCATCATTTCCTGCTGGGCCTCCGGTGCGGGCTGGAAGCTCTTTTTGGCGTCGATCAGGTCAGGCTGGCTCTTGACCAGGATGTAGCCCTGGCTGAGCAGCGCCCGCCGTGCCGCTTCGCAGCTCTGTGCGGGCGGGGCTGGCATCAGGCGAGAGAACGTTTCTTCCGAGCCGAACTTCTCCTGCAGCGTCGGGCGCGCGGGTTTTGTGCTGGTGCAGCCCGTGACCAGGATGGCCAGGAAGGTGCCTGCCAGGGCCAACAGGCGTTGAAACGGTGGACGAGACAAAGTAGGGATGTTCAAGGTGCGCAAGGGGATGAATCGGCGCGGTTCGCGCCCGGCGGTGGCGTGCAACCGGATTGTCCATCCGCTGTATCGTCAACGCCCGAACGGCTTCCGCATACTGTAGCTGTTTGCGACAACCGATCGACCATCCTGCCATGTTTGTGTTTCACCGTTTCGTGCGCCTGACCCGACTGCAACGCCTGGGGCGTGTGCTGGGGTGCGTGGCGGTGTGCTTGGGCCTGGCCCTGCCAGCCCGTGGGCAGGTGATTGAACTGGTGTGGATGGGGGGTGATGACTGCCCGCCCTGTGCCGTCTGGAAGCGACAGGAGCTGCCGCGGTTTGCGGCCACCCCGGAAGGGCGCTCGATCCGCATCACCGGTGTGGACAAGCTCATCCGCTCACCGGTGCCCGCCGCCGAGGCATTGCCGCCCGCTGCTCGGGTGTACAAAACCCAGCTGGATGAGGCCAGTGCCGGGCGTTCTGGCTCGCCACAAATGGCACTGATGGTCGATGGCAGGGTGTACGACTATTTCTTTGGCACCCGGTCGGCCGAGCTGCTGGTTGAAATGGTGCAGGCTGTTCGCACAGGCAGTCCCTATCCCGTTCCGCGGTGCCTGAAGCTGGGCCCAAGGGGCCATCAATGTGACAAGCCCGCCTGAGCGGGCAAGGTTCACACCGCCTTGTGGAACACCAGCCCCGCATGCTCGCGCATGGCGTGGAATTTGATTTTTGGCCAGTTGGC
>DDUQ01000138.1:11823-12650 GCA_002344885.1 Comamonadaceae bacterium UBA2334 | reverse complement strand
AGTGAAGCCGGAAATCGTGGCTGAACTGAAGAAGCAACAGGGCCAGCGCCTGTTTGCCGAAAAGGCGGAAACCTTCGGTAACCTGGTGTACGAGCAATCGGACACGTTTGCACCGGTTGTGGATCAACTCAAACTCAAGGTGCAAACCGCGCAAAACTTGGGACGCCAGCCCGGACCCGGTACCCCGCCTGTGTTGGCCAATGCCAAATTGCTCGATGCGGTGTTTTCGTCCGAGTCCACCGAAAAGAAGCGCAACACGGCTGCGGTGGAAACCGGTGCCAACCAGTTGGTGGCGGCACGTGTGACGGCTCATCGGCCCGCTCACACCTTGCCTCTGGACGAGGTCAAGGCCAAAGTCAGGGAACAACTTGTGGCAGACAAAGCCAAGGCACTGGCCAAAGCCGAAGGCGAAAAGTCACTTGCAGATTGGAAGGCAGGCGGCACTGCGAAACTGTCAGCGCCCGTGGAAGTGGCCCGCGACAAACCAGTGGGTGTGCAACAGAAAGAGCTGCTGGCAGCTCTCAGAGCGGACACCACTTCATTGCCTGCCTGGGTGGGCGTCGATCTGGGTGCGCAGGGCTTCAGCGTGATCCGGGTGAACAAGGTCGCTCAACGTGCATCTCCACCTGAAAACGTGGCATCGCAGGAGCTGCGTCAGTACGAAGCCTGGTGGTCATCGGCAGAAGGGCAGGCGTACTACGAGGCACTCAAGCAACGCTTCAAAGTTGAATTCAAAGTGGCCAAACCTGTGGTTAAAACTGGTATCGAGGTAAAAACAGGCGCTTGATCGGGCTATAATGTAGGGCTTGCGGTGGCTGTAGCTCAGT
>DDUQ01000138.1:0-11571 GCA_002344885.1 Comamonadaceae bacterium UBA2334 | reverse complement strand
AGAGTCCCAGATTGTGATTCTGGTTGTCGTGGGTTCGAGCCCCATCAGTCACCCCATATAAAACAACAACAAAGCCCGGTTCTGCCGGGCTTTGCTGTTTCTGGCGTTTGCGGTGTAGCCACTGTGTAGCCACTTTTCGAGGGTTTGCTGTCTGAGCCAGGTGTGAGTCAGGCCATAGTCACCCTGACTTCTTCTCGCCCCTTACCCCGCCAAGGCGTGAGATCAAGCCCCTGCAAAGCAGGCACCCGCTTGTAGTCCACGTTGCCAGCCTTCCAGTACCGGCTCACCGTCACGCCAGCACCACATTCCTTCGGGTGCCTGACTAGCGCCAGCAGAGCCTGACGTGCAGCCTCCAGCTGCTCAGAAGCCTGATCCGCAGCAGCCTTGGCCTCCGCAAACGCCTTGGCTGACTGAGCCCACTCAGCGTCCAGCCGTTGCACGGTATCCGCCTCAGTCAGGGCCGGTGGCGTATCGCTGTCCAGGTGAACAGCAAACGCCTCCCAGCCAGCCTGAATACGGGCCATGCAGACTTCATCCCGGTGAATTTCATGCAGGAGGCCCTTGTGACCGTCATAGACCCACAGGTGGGCCATGGCTGCACCGCTGACCATGAGCTGATGTTGCACCTGGACGACGTAGTGATCAGGCACAGCCCCGGCAGCCACGTCCTGCCACAGGTCAGACCGCGTGCCACGCAGCGGACACTTGATCTCCAGCACCAGGTCGCCCTCCAGCGTCATGCCATCCAGGCTGGCTGAGTACCGCCCAGCCTCCAGTACCAGCGGCTGCATGACCAGCCCTGTCAGCTCTTCGTAGGCAGCCCGGGCGGCAGGCTCAAGTTCGTTGCCGCGCAGCATGGCGTGACTGGCTTTGCCGCCTTCTGATCTTCCAGCCTTTTGGAGCCAGAGTTGATAAGGCGTCTGCCAAGGGCTGACACCCAGTACGGCAGCGGACTCGCTGGCATTGAAACGCGACCGGCGATAAGCCAGCCACTCCGCTGAGCCCTGTGGCAGTTGAACGATGGTGGGGGTAGGAAGTGAATGAGACATGATGAACTCCATGAGGTCGTAAAAAGCCCTGCCAGGCGGGATGCCAGACAGGGCTGTGGGGATGAAAAAGGGGTTTTGTCAGTGCATAACCGGTGTTAGCGACCGACAAAGTGAGCTGTTGGGACGGGTTGGGAGTGGGTTTAAAAGGGTCATTTCCTACTTATTGATTCATAGTGGGATATGACCCTTTTAGAGGGGGCCGTTGGCCCAGCGCCGCTCAGGCGGTCAGGCGGTCAAGCCGCCCGCCGCTTCTCCAGACTGCGCATGACCCGCAAGAAGTCGACGGCAGCAATCTCAGACAGGGCAGATACGTTGAAATACGCCAGCACCCGGTCCAGGCTGATGCCAACCTCCAGCGCCAGCTTGTGGATTTGCGCCTGCTGAGCCTTGCTGATGCGCTCGCCACCGTCAGCCCGCTTCACCGGCCGCCGGTCACTGACCAGCGTCGGCCTCGCAGGCGCTTGTTCGGCTGGCACCTCGGCACGCTCAGAGTCGTTGGCGGCCACAACAGTCACCTGCGGCAAATCTTCCCCCGCGTAGATGTACAGACCCAGTCCATGCAAGGCAATGGCCTTGACCAGGCACCGCTGGATCGAAGTGTTGATGTCGAAAGCCGACGGGGCCATCAAAGGGCGATTGCGACCATCGAGCACCGGATGAATCTGAGACAGCGTGACACCTTGCACGCAGACAGCCACCTCGACAAACACGCCGGCTTCCGTGACCAGGAACGGCAGACCGTCGAAACGGCGCACTTCCCAAGTAGCCGTGGGATCGAACTGCCTCAGCTGCGCCACCGCAAACGGCCAGGACAGGTAACTGAACCCGGCTTTCTTCTCCACATGATCGTTCACGTTGATGGCGGCCAAGGCCGTGAAGGGGTTGATGGACGCGGATTGATGGGACATGTCGGACATGAAACACTCCTTGGATTGAACTGTTGACGGTTGAAAGAATGAATTGGTTTAGGCAGGGAGTGCACCGACAAAACCGACGAAATCACCCTGGACGGGTGCAGCCGGTTTGCCAGTGCTGGATTCAGATCAGCCCGCGCTCTGCAAAGCTGGTGACCGAAGCAGCGGTGACCACCATGTGGTCCAACACCCGCACGTCCACCAGCGCGAGCGCCTGCTTCAGCGTCTGGGTCAGATTCAGGTCGGCACTGGAGGGCTCAGCGTGACCCGACGGGTGGTTGTGCGCCAGGATGACCGCCGCCGCGTTCAGCGCCAGTGCCTCTTTCACAACTTCACGGGGGTACACCGAGGTCTGGGTCAGCGTGCCCCGGAACATCTCCTGAAACGCGATGACCCGGTGCTGGGCATCCAGGAACAGGACACCGAACACCTCATGTGGCAAGCCACCGAGCTTCAGACGCAGATACGCCTTGACAGCCGCCGGATCGGCCAGCACATCACCCACAGCGATGTCCTGCGCCAGCAGCGCCAATGCCTGTTCCACCAGCCAGGACTTGCTGACCACCGGGTGGTCAACCACCACAGACTGCAGAAACGCATGAGTGTCGGACAGGGACAGTGACTGAGACAGCTCAGCGACGGTGCTCATACGGCCTCCGATGCAGGGGCCTGTGCAGAAATCTGTGCCGAAGCCAACACAGGGGCCAACACGAAGTCAGCCGCCTTCTGCGCCAGCGACGAAGCTGTAAAAATCAGCCGTCGGTCGTTCTTCAACGCCTGCAGCCAGCTGCCGATGTAGGCCGCATGCTGCAGCCCAGGGGCTTCACCCCCGGCAGCAGGCAGCAAGCCGCAGTGCGCGCACAAAAATGCGGCTCCCATCTCAGCTACGAGTTCTTCAAATGCATACGCCTCGATGTGCGGCCTGCCCTGTAACACACGGGCACAACGCGATTCATGACCGGTCCAATGGGTCAGCTCATGCAACAGTGTGCCGTAGTACGCCTCGGCTGACGCAAACGCCGAGCGAACAGGCATCTGGATGTGGTCGTCAGACGGACGGTAGAACGCACGCTCACCGCCATGGGCGATGGACGCACCGGATGCGGTGACCAGTGCCTCGGCAGAGGCCAGCGGATTCCAGGCAATGCCGGATACGCCCGGATCGGCCACAGGAGCCATGGCAGCTGGCAGGCCATCCACCTGATCGGTGTTGAACACCGTGAACGAACGCAACAGCGGAATCACCTTGCGGTCGTCGATGGCGGGCACATCGCCAGCACCTGATGCATCGGCCTCCCACATCTTGAAGAAGACTACGGTAGAGCCAGTCGAGCCCTTGCGCACACGTGCACCGACAGCTTGCGCCTGATTGAACGTGAGCCAGCGGTTTGACGTGAAGCCACATTCCCAAAGTCGGGCATTGAGCAGCAGCACGTTGATGCCACGGTACGGGCGACCGGTGGTGGCATTGACTGGCAGCTGAGAGCCACCGGATGCACTCGATCGAGACCATGGGCAGACCCAGGGTGGCACGCCAGCTTCGAGTGAAGCGATGACGGCAGCCGTGACGCGGGTGTAGAGGTCGGAGACAGCGTTGGCAGCAGGGCCAGAGCCAGCCGCATCGTTTGCAGCTGAGCGACGGTTGGAAAGGGAAGACATGGTGAAACTCCAGAAACAGCAACGCCCCGGTGAAACGAGTCCACACGAGGCGAAGCAGGATTGACAGGGAAGAAAACGGCATGAACCCGTCGGGCTCAAACAACCAGAACAGGACCCGGCGCGAGCCGGGTGGGGTTCAGACTCAGGCGGGCTGCAGACCGCGACGGCGCAGGGCTGAACGCACCGAGCCCAGCAGGCCGTGGCCTAGCTCAGCGCCCGCTGCGGTCAGGACACTGCTCAGACCGGACAAAGCATCGACAGCCAGGTCGAGCTTGCGATCGGACAGCACCACGCCGACGGCAGGGTGAACCACGTATTGGCTGAGTGCCAGCGCCAGCAGGCTGCCCAGCAGCCACACAACGAAGGTCAGGAACAGGCCGAGTGCAGCGGACTCGATCAGCCACATGCAGGCCGAAGCCACGGCCAGACCAGCGGCGATGTCGCCGGTGACTGCTGCGACGGTGCGGATGACGGTGTTTCGACGAGAGGAGGAATGAAGGGTAGATGTGTTCATGGCGAACCTCAGGTAAGTCAGATGAAGGGGAATGCCGCGCAGGTGAAACAGCAAGGTGTTCCAGAAGCTGGGATCGCGGCGACGCATGGCGCGCACCGGACAGCGTTCACTGCGGTGGCGATGACGACGAGGGGGCCGAGAGGGGCGAGGCATCAGACCGCCAGGCGGATGAGACCTGGGTGGTAGAACTGACCGTCGATGTAGCCGAATGCTTTCTTGGCCGCACTGGTACCCAAGGAGCACAGCAAGCCAGCAAAGGTGGCGGCCATGACACCACTGAAGGTGCCCCAGTGGATCGCCAGGGTCAGCAAAGTCACGGCCACATCCAGGGCCATGTCATAGCGCAGCAGACGCAACATGGTGCGCCGTTGCAGCTTGATGAAGATGAAGACGAGGCCGAGGAAGATGGCAAAGCCGGTTTCGAGCATGGGAGAACTCCTGAAAGTGAAGGCGACAGGACAACCCTGTCGATCAGATGCAGGAGACCCGGCAGCTTCGCTGGCGGGTGGCATGCAGACGGTAAACCGCAAAAGATGAGGGGGTTCACCCGCAGGAGTCTTGGGACCCCTATTGCCTACGTGAAACGAAAACCGAACCGACCCTGGTCAAATACAACACCCCGGATGGAGTGTCTGTGCGGACGTGGGGGGTGGGCTTTGTACCTGGCTTTCAAATTTTTTTGCAGTATGAAATTTTTTGGAAAACGCCTTCTCCACGCATCTTCGCCAGTAAGCCCAGAGCACCGCACAGGCAAGGTGCATGAAAGGGGCGAAATCACACCTCGGGACACCCCCGGCAAGGCCCCTGGAGGGGTGCTGAAGACGTCATAAGTCATGGTCAATACCCACGCCTCAGTCAATGCAAAACGCCTGTTCCTGGCCCTCTGGCCGGATGAGGTTTGATCGTTTCAGTTGACGGTCCTCGGCATCTTTAAGCCCCATCCTCTGCTGTAAAGTCGGATCAGTCGCTGGATAGATCAGGGAGGAATTGATGTCATTGTTCAAGTCAAAGCAAGACGCGTTGACAGAAAACTTGTACGACGAGCAGGTTCACGGTGCTGTGGCCTCGGAGATAGCCGCTGGTGAGTTGGTGCCAGGGCTGTGGGCAAAAGCGTTTGCCCAGGCCGATGGCAACGAACAACGGGCCAAGGCCATTTACATCAAGCTGAGGGTCGATCAGCTCAAGCTCAGCAATGCAGCTGAAGTTGAGCGATCCCGTGAGGCGGAAAGGCTACGTGCCTCTGTGACCGCGCCCCGCCCAACACAGGAGCAACGAATGCAACAGCAGGAGCAACAAGTCAAGCCGCAGGACCCACACAGTCCACAGGACCGGCAGTGGATGCCGGTAGTCCCAGGCCGACCGTGGGTCAGCCTGCTGGTCAACCTGGCGGTGGTGCTGGGGCTGTACCTGCTGCTGAAGTAGCAAAACGCCCAGGACTGCGTGGCTACCTGGATAGTGCGAGAGCAGCCCCTGGCAAAGTCGGCCAATTTCTAGTCAATGAGGCCGGTAACGTCAGCCGGGCGGCTGCGAGCGAGGCCGGTGGCGCGATACTTGGGGCAGCGACCCAGGCGTACAACGAACTACCTGGCATCCGCAAGGTATTCAGCAACGACCAATCCACCGACATCGACAAGGGCACACAGCTCTATGAGGGCATCGCCCGTTCGGCCAATGTAGGGGCCGGTGCAGCCTTGGGTACGAAGGCCGGGGTAATGGCGGGCACGGCGCTTGCCCCCTTTACTGGCGGCCTCTCTGTCCCCGTACTGGGTGCACTCGGTGGCGTCGGCGGCGGCCTCTACGGCAACTACGCGACAAACAAAGCTATCGAAGCGGGGCGTGCCCTTGTCGGGGCTGATACGACGTCACCAGCCGATCGCATACCAACACAACCCACCCGCACCCCATTCGACCAGCTCCCTCAAGCCTCTTATTCCAACGAGGGCAGGAACTACCGGAACGGCGGACTGCGCGAACAGTTCGTCGGGCAGAACGCGCAGGGCGCTCAGCTCGCCACTGACTTGCGCAACCCCATGTCCAACGCCACACTTCAGAAGGTCAATCCCGACGGGCAGGTGACAAAAGACGGCAACACGTATTCCGGGACCAACGTGTCTGGGCTGGTCAGCCTCACTGACACGAACGGCAAGGCACTGCCGGGGCAGGCGAAGGGCGGTTGGGTGAGCGGTACTGGCGACGGCTCGTTCCGGTTTGCGTCACCAGCTGAAGTGGCAGCCCTGCGCAACCCTGATGGCAGCAAGTGGTCCGCCAACGACAACGCCATCATGGCTGCGAACCTGCGGGACGGTGTTTGAGGAGGTTATGAGGTCATGAGTGGGCAAGGTCCCTCGCTGTCACAATGTGCGAAGACTACACCTGAACATGAACGGTTGAAGAAGATGAACCATCAAGTTAATTTTTCTCGTGCCAAAACCGTCCTGTCATGTCTGGCGTTGACATTGTCGGGCGTCAATTTGTCGGCGCTTGCACAAACTCAACCGCCAGTCGTACCCGGCAGTTACGCAGCGATCAATTTGTTGACCACTGGCAATGACGTGCTCGGCAAGCCTTTGAGTTATCCGGCCTGCAAGCCTCTGATCAAGTCGATGATCATCACGATGGCACCGGGTGAGGTTGGCAAGGTACACCGGCACGACACGCCCCTCTACGCCTATATCTTGTCGGGCAAGATCAAGGTGGACTATCTCGATGACGCAAAGACCAGCAACGTCTACAAGGCTGGTGATGCGCTCGTTGAGGCCATGATCGTCGATCACCATGGCTACAACCCGTTCGATGAACCCGCCAGGTTGTTGGCGGTGTATCTGGACTGTCAACCTCAGTAGGGGCTGTGAGACCACTGAGGGGGTGAACCAGGTGCAGACTCGCTTTGGACCCGCATCTGGTGGGTACGGGGATGACGGCAGTGATCAGGGTCAATGCTTGTTCGCATGGTCTCAATGCAAGCTGCGGTCACGACGCGCGGGGCAAGGAGCGTGTTGACGGGAGGCGTTGCTGCTGTCCGTGCGCGGCAGGCAACTTTCGATCTTTGGCTCAGTCACAAAACCCTATCTACTATTTCTTTTATATATCTTTTACTTATTATTTTTCTTTGAACTAGATATTTTAGTTTTGTAAGTGTAAGAATATAAGGTATAGAGAGAGTAGAAAAAAGAGTGAACTGGGGCGCTTGACCGTGCTGTTGCTTGCACGTGCGGACTGCCGCGGCGTGGGTCACTGGCCTTGTGTCGGTGCAGGTGTGGCGTAGAAGCTGGCGTCGAGCGACAGCTGTAGCACGGGCTGGGTATCAGTCCAGCGTACCCCAGAGCAATTGCTGAGTTTGGTCTCGACACTGATTCTGGGATCGGGGTTTAGGGGATAGGCGCTGCGGCAGGCCAACTGGGCTTGCATCGCAGTTCAGTCTTCTTCAATGCGACCGTCGGCATGTTTGCCGTACTCTTATGCCGACACCTGTTTCATCGGCACGTCTTCGCCCCGTTCCCAACGCTCGGCAGAGGGCAGGGGGGCCGACTCCAGCATCTCCGGGCGTTTGGGTAACGTGCCATGACCCAACAGACGCGAAATCACGATCTCCCGCACGTACTGCGACACCGTGATCTTGCTGTGCAGAGCCAGCGCCTCCAGGTCGGCATACATCTGTGTCGACATCCAGATTTTGAGTGACGTGACGTTCTTGCCCAGTTCAGGCACCCAGTAGGTCGGGTCCTTCTTGGGCTGGTATGCCCGGCGGTTGTACCGAATATCCGTTCGAGAAAACATGGGCACATCGGCCGCCGCGCGCGATGCCGCTTAACGCTTGTCCAGTAGCAGCACATGTGCATACATACCGTAGCAGTGCTGGAACAGGAACTGACGCAGCAGTTCACTCATCGACTGTGCCTGTCGCCTGGACAGGTCTTCCAGTGCCTCACGGGCCGGTTCGGGCAGCCAGAATTTCAGCGCGCGGTCGTGTCGGTCGAAATGGTCAAAGTTGCCCATGCCTTCGATCAGCTGATCGAACCGCATCGGTCGCCGTTGCACAGCCGGTACGGTGACCGGGTCCGGACCGGTGTGGACCACGGTCGGTGTGTCATCCGCCGCCGTGTGCGTTGCTGCGGTGTCCTTTGCCGCTTTGGTGAATAAGGGCCAGATGGCCATGTCGCTCCCCCGTGTGTCTGATAACTTTTGTCAGCGATACCTGTCAGTCTGGCTCAATTGTCGGATGGAAGAAGTCTCATGATGGTCCATCCGGTGCACGCCAAAAAAACAGCCCGGTGCAGAATCATCATTTCCAACTGTACCAATTTCCCCCCACCGTCCGACATGTCCCTGGCCGCTCTGCCCGATCCCGCTCTCATTGCCCACGCAGCTGAACTGATCGATGGTGCCGATGCCATCATCGTGGCCGCAGGGGCGGGCATGGGGGTGGACTCCGGTCTCCCTGACTTTCGGGGCAACGAAGGTTTCTGGAAGGCGTACCCCGCGCTGGCCAAGGCCCGTCTCGAATTCACGCGCATCGCGAACCCGTCGGCGTTCGAACAGAATCCAGCCTTGGCCTGGGGCTTCTACGGTCACCGTCTGAAGCTCTACCGGGACATCCGGCCCCATGCCGGGTTCGATATCCTGAAAGAATGGGGCGAGTCCAAGCCAAACGGCTGGGCGGTCTTCACCAGCAACGTCGATGGTCAGTTTCAGAGGGCAGGCTTCACCGACGGCCCCGTTCATGAATGCCATGGCTCCATCCATCACCTGCAATGCCTGGAGTCGTGCTGTGACGACATCTGGCCGGCCGATGACTTCCGGCCCGACATCGACGAGGTGAACTGCCTGCTGCTCAACGAACCCCCCACGTGCCCGCACTGCGGTGGATTGGCTCGGCCCAACATCCTGATGTTCGGTGACTGGGGTTGGCTGGACCACCGGGAGGCCAAGCAGAACCACGCGCTGGCACGGTGGCTTCAGAACTGCCGTCGGCCCGTGGTCATTGAAATCGGTGCCGGCACGGCCATCGCGTCCGTCCGTGCCTTCAGCCATCAGGTGACCAGCCGTGAAAATGGTCGAGGCAATGCTCAAGGAAATGGCCTGGGCAATGGCCGTCTGATTCGCATCAACCCGAGGGAAAGCCAGGTGCCCGGCACCAGGGATGTGGGACTGGCTACTGGTGCGCTGACCGGACTGCGGCTGATCCAGCGGTGCTTGCAGCCCGACTGAGCACGGTTTCCGTGCCAGCGCAAGACACCTGGTCTTGCACGGGCGGCTTCAGGTTCAGGCAGCCAGCGCGGGGTAGTCCGTGTAACCCTCCGGGCCAGGGGTGTAGAAGGTTGCCGGGTTGGGGGCGTTGAGCGGTGCGTTGGCCTGGATGCGTGCCGGCAGGTCAGGGTTGGCCAGAAAGGCGGTCCCGAAGGCAACGGCATCGAGCTTGCCCGAGCTGATCGCTTCGTCGGCTTCTGCCGGGCTGTAGCCCATGTTGCCAATCAACACACCCTTGTAGGCGGCGCGCACGGGGGTCATGAGGTCGCCCGTCTGCTGCTGGAAGAAGTCACCGCGCATCAGATGCAGGTATGCCAGGTTGAAGTCGTTCAGGCGCTCGGCCAGCCAGGTGGCGAGGCCGACCGGGTCGCTGTCGCGCATGTCGTTGTAACTGTTCAGGGGCGACAGGCGCAGGCCGACGCGGTCGCTGCCCCACACATCACTCACCGCGCGGATCACGTCGAACAGCAGGCGGGCTCGGTTCTCGCGGCTGCCGCCGTACTGGCCGTCTCGCTTGTTCGTCCCGTCCCGCAGGAACTGGTCAAGCAGGTAACCGTTGGCACCGTGCACCTCGACCCCGTCAAACCCTGCGTCCTTCGCATACACCGCCGCCTGGCGAAAGCCGGCAACGATGCCGGGCAGTTCGTCATCACGCAGGGCACGCGGGACAGTGTAGGGCAGCTTGCCTTGAGGCGTATGCACTTCATCGTTGGCGATGGCGATCGCACTGGCGCTGACAGGTACGGCTCCACCGTTGAGGGCGGGATGGCAGGCCCGGCCTCCGTGCCAAATCTGCAGGAAGATGCGCCCACCTTTGGCATGCACCGCATCGGTGACCAACTTCCAACCCTCGACACAGGCTGCAGAAAAGATGCCGGGCTCTTTCCAGAACGCAGAGTGGCCTTCAACCGCCATGGTGGCTTCCGCAATCAACAGGCCACCGCTGGCGCGCTGGGCATAGTGCTCGGCCATCAGGGCGTTGGCGAGGTGCGCCTCTCCGGCCCGCGTGCGCGTGAGCGGCGCCATGAAGATGCGGTTGGGCACTTGGATGGCGCCGACTTGCAGGGAAGAGAACAGATTGGGCATGGTGCGTCAGGGGGTGAGCTGGGGATGAGGGTGGCCGATGTGTTGAACCTGCGTGCAGGTGATCGGCCAAATGAACGAGCGCTTCGCCGCGCAGGTCTTGCTGTGGCAGTGGCGCACCGATCAGTTTATGGATAACGCTCACACCTGGCCGGTCAACGCGGCTTTGCCCCGATTCGAGTCCGGAGATTCGATCTCACGGGTGAAGGCTGCTCCTCAAGAACGGTACGAATGTCAGAAGAGCGCAGTCCACCAAGTCCGGCAAAACTGCCAAGTCCGCCAGTATCGACAGCAGTGTGCGGGTGGAAACGGACTACTCAGTGCAGAGCTCGGTGCCCGTTGAGCGTCGGGTCGCGCTGACCACAGCATCGCCAATGCTCCCCCTGGATGCATGTTCCATCGTCAGGCATGTGGCCGAGCAGGGTACAACCGTTCTCCGGTGCTCCGACAATGTCCTCGATGAGCTTGTCGGTCCGGAGGGCGATCAGCACCAGGGCAGCCTGGCCAGGCCACCGACCCACATCGTTGCCGAGAGTGTGGGGCAGGTGATGCCCGCACAGGGTGACGCTGCAAACGATCCATCGGGTTGCGCATCGCAAACGAGTTCGGTTTCAAATGTCCGTCGGGCCAGTGGCCGTGGGATTTGAGATGTCTGATGAAGACCATAACAATGACGCAAAGGTGATACCTCAGGTGATCAACGCCGAACTGCTTCGGGCCATTCGCGCGCAGTACCGTTGCGACTGGGGGGCTACCATGGTGTGAGGCATTGGGCTCGGGTCCGGTCGAACACCCGGCTGTTCAGGTTGACAGAGCCGGTGGTGGTGTCCGGGCAACCCGTTCACTTTTATCCGGGTCACAGGCAGCACATTGATCAGGTCGACTGCGGACTGTTTGCAGTGTTTCACGATGCCTGTCTGGTCAATGAATGGTCAGCCCCTGGACATGGTGCAAAGAGTCCGGACTTGGCAGAACCCTTTTGGAGGAAGTTCTTTTTTGCGACCGACGATCAGATGGATCAAGTGATTCATGTGTGACGATATCACTCGGATGGATTGAAGGCCGGAACGCCCAGTGTCCATGAAGCCCCCTCGAATTCCTGATC
>DDUQ01000018.1 GCA_002344885.1 Comamonadaceae bacterium UBA2334 | reverse complement strand
ATCGCGGAACTGGTCAATGCCGGCATACAGCGCGCGCCAGGTGTTGCACGCGCCCAGGGGGGGTGTGGCATCGTTGGTCAGCGCCATCAGCCGCTCCAGCGATTCGCCGTGGTCGGTGTGCTCCATGCGCATCACTTTCATGGGCATGCCCGCCAATTCGTGGCCGCCGGTGGTCAACAGCGGGAACAGCACCTGCTCCTCCTTGGCCATGTGGCTCTCAAGGTACTGTGCCATGTCTTCCAGCAGGTCTGCCAGGCCAGCAGGCACATCCGGGTGGCCCTTGTGGACGGCTTCCACACGGCGGGCCATGGCAATCAATTCGGGCAGTTGCTCGCGATGCACCGCGTGGTAACGGGTGAGGATGTGCTCGATGAGCGCGGCAGGGTCCGTCGGCGCAGGCGGCTCACCGGAGCGCTCCAGTGCAGAAAGGGCTTTGACCACCACATCCAGATCCAACTGCTTGTCCGCCACCACCTGCGCCAGGGGCAGTTGGCCACCGCAGCAAAAGTCCAGCTTCAGTTTCCGAAAAATCGCGGTGGCACCGGGCAGGCTGACTGCGATTTGGCCAATGGATTGTTGGGGGTCGATCTGCGCTTCGGCAAGGCTCATGGGGGGCTCCGTTCAGGGTTCAGGCGTGACTTGGGCCGCTATTCTGGAACTGGTTGCCACCGCTCAAGCGCCGGCAAACAACCGAAAGTTAATCTGCATCAACAAACCGGACGCCGACCAGCTGCCCACTGGCCTACAGCAGCCCCAACGCGCCAAGCAACGCAGACGTACTGGGCACTTGGCTGCTGGCCATACTGGCCGGCCACAATCGCTACGCCCACATCACCGGACTGCGAGGAGATGGTGTCAGCGCACAGATACTGGGCATGGACAAAATCATCAGCGAAGACGCATTGCGCCGGGCCATCACCTGCCTGAGCGACACTGGCGGCCAAAGCTGGTTGCGCAGCCTGTCGGTTCACCTTCAATCTGTCACTTTTGCACTTTCATTTGGCACCAAGTGGATGGTCAAGATGTTTGATTTCAAAGGCGATGCCGTATTCCCCACGCTGAGATGACGAATTTGAGGTTTGGCACTTCCCGCACGAAATAGCCCCTTCAATTGGCACAACCTTGCATTTGACACCTCCAATGTGTCACCATGTGAACCTGCAACTGATGGGCAAAGAGGATGGGACGTTTTCAGGTGATGGCGCAAGCGCTCGCGGTTGCCGGTGACCGACTTGTGGTCATCGTCAGCGTGGAGCCTGATGGTGCAGTCATGGTTCGTGACCTCGCCAACGGCAGGGTGCATGCTGCCAATCCTTCAGAACTGAGCGCGCCACCCAAAATCCTTCATGGGCATGCTGCGGGCGAAATGGGCATTGCTTCAGCCACAGAAAGCCAGTGGACGCTGGCCCAGAGACGCAAGGAAGCGATCTGCAAAATTGATGATTCCCAAAACGTCTCCCGGCAAATCGCGGCCATTGCAGCGGAATTCGGGGTGTCCCTTCGGTAATCCCCCCAAAAAACCAGAGGGGCGAGAAGTAGAAGTTTTCGAAGGAGAATTTCTACATGAAGAAGTCAAGGTTTTCAGACAGCCAGATCATGGATGCGCTCAAGCGCGTGGAGGCTGGTTTGAGCGTGCCCGATGTATGCCGGGAGTTGGGCGTCAGCGTGGCCACGTTTTATAAATGGCGGGCGAAATTCGGAGGCATGGACACCTCTCTCATGGCCCGCATGAAAGAGCTTGAGGAAGAGAACAGACGTCTCAAGAAGATGTACATCGAAGAGAAGATCAAAGCCGACATCGTGGCCGAGGCCCTCGCAAAAAAGTGGTGAGGCCATCTCGAAGACGTGAGATGGCCAAACGCGCGGTTGAAGAAGGCAGACTGTCCATCCGTGTGGCCTGCCAAGCTTTCCGGGTCAGTCAGTCCTGCTACCGATACGAGGCCAAGACCAACGCAGAGAACGAAGAGATTGCCATCTGGCTGCTCAAGCTGACGGACAACCACCGCAACTGGGGTTTCGGGTTGTGCTTTTTGTACCTGCGTAACGTCAAGCGGTTTGGCTGGAACCACAAGCGTGTCTACCGGATATACCGGGAGCTGGAGTTGAACCTGCGCATCAAGCCGCGCAAGCGCTTGGTCAGGGAGAAGCCAGAGTCATTGGCCGTGCCGCAGCGAAGCAACCAGGTCTGGTCCATGGACTTCATGCACGATCAGTTGGAGGACGGACGCAGCTTTCGGCTGTTCAACGTCATCGATGATTTCAACCGGGAAGCACTGGGCATCGAGGTGGACTTCTCACTGCCATCTCAGCGCATGATCCGGGCATTGAAACAGATCATTGGCTGGCGGGGCAAACCAGAAGTGATCAGATGCGATAACGGTCCAGAGAACATCAGCGAAACCGTGCGGCAATGGGCCAAGGAATGGGGCATCCGGTTCGAATACATCCAACCGGGCAAGGCACAGCAGAATGCCTATGTGGAGCGATTCAACCGCACGGTGCGCTACGAATGGCTGTCGCAATACCATTGGAGCGACCTTGAAGAGGTTCGGCTGTACGCCACGAACTGGATGTGGATGTACAACAACGAGCGCCCAAACATGGCCTTGGGCGGCATCACCCCCAAGCAGCAGCTGGCCACCCGAGTTCGACACGAGTCGCGTTAAGTGGTTGATTTGTATAGGGCCGACGTCGCCGTCTGGCACTACAACAAGCTCAATTGGGCTTCGTGATGGGGTTTCTTGATCTTCAGTGCCGCCAGTCCATCCGCCAGGCGTTG
>DDUQ01000137.1:790-29719 GCA_002344885.1 Comamonadaceae bacterium UBA2334 | reverse complement strand
TACATCATCTCGCACGCCGAGTTCCTGCGTATCCGCGCCCAGGTCTTCCCCCACTTCAATGACATGTTTGCCTCGATCGCCGGCATTCTGCTCATTCTGGAGATGACCCGCCGCCTCGCCGGCCTCGCCCTGGTCGCGATCGTCTCCGTATTCATCCTCTACGGCTTCGTCGGCCCCTGGCTCCCCGGCGTGCTCGAGCACAAGGGCTATGCCCCGGCGCGCTTCTTCGCCTTCATCTACACCGACAACGGCATCCTGGGCCCGACCACGGCGATCTCGTCCACCTACATCATTCTGTTCATCACCTTCGCAGCCTTTCTGCAGGCCAGCCGCGTGGGCGAGTACTTCGTGAACTTCGCCTTCGCTGCCGCAGGCGGTGCGCGCGGCGGGCCGGCCAAGGTCGCGGTGTTCTCGTCGGCACTGATGGGCACCATCAACGGCACCTCGGCCGGCAACGTCGTGTCCACCGGCTCGCTCACCATCCCGCTGATGAAGCGCGTCGGCTACACACCGCAGACGGCGGCCTCGGTCGAGGCAGCCGCCTCCTCCGGCGGCCAGATCCTGCCGCCGATCATGGGCGCCGGCGCCTTCATCATGGCCGAGATCACGGGCATCGCGTACTCGGACATCGTGATCGCCGCCATCATCCCGGCCGCTCTGTATTTCCTGTCGATCTATTTCATGGTCGACAAGGAAGCGCTGAAGAAGGGCATGCGCGGCCTCCCGCGCGAAGACCTGCCCGAGTTCGGCAAGCTCGCCCGCCAGGCCTTCCTGTTCATTCCCATCTTCACCCTGATCGGCGCCCTCTTCATGGGCTACTCGGTGATCCGCGCCGGCACGCTGGCCATGGCCGCCGCCGCGGTGGTGAGCTGGTTCACGCCCTTCCGCATGGGCGTGAAGGAGATCCTCTACGCCTTCGAGATCGCCGCCCGCATGTCGCTGCAGCTCGTCGCCGTGTGCGCCGCAGCGGGTGTCATCGTCGGCGTCATTGCGCTTACAGGCATCGGCACCCGCTTCTCGTCGATGCTGCTCGAGCTCGCCGGCCAGAGTCAGCTGGTGGCGCTGTTCTTCGCGATGTGCGTGTCGATCATCCTGGGCATGGGCATGCCGACAACGGCTGCCTACGCGGTGGCCGCCAGTGTCATCGCCCCGGGCCTGATCCAGCTCGGCATCGAACCACTGACGGCGCACTTCTTCATCTTCTACTACGCAGTCATGTCGGCCATCACGCCGCCGGTCGCGCTCGCAGCCTACGCCGGTGCCGCCATTGCGCAGTCGGACCCGATGAAGACCAGTGTCGAGAGCTTCAAGTTCGGCCTTGCCGCCTTCGTGGTTCCGTTCATGTTCTTCTATGCCGCGCCGCTGCTCATGCAAGGCGCCTGGTACGAGAACCTGCACGCCTTCGTCACCGCGGCCTTCGGCATCTACCTGCTCGCCTCGGGCATCCAGGGCTGGTTCTTCGGCCTGGTCAACCTGGCGCTGCGTGTTGTGCTTATCCTGGCAGCGTTGGCGATGATCGCAGGTGGCCTCGCCTCCGACCTCATCGGCCTGGCTGCCGCAGGCGTGGTATTCGCCTTCCAGCGCAAGTTCGTCAACCCGGCAAACACGGCCAAGGGCCTGGACTGACCCCCTGCGGGCGGCTGCACAGTACGCGGGCCGCCCGCCCTCACGACAGGAGTCACGCATGTACAAACACGTATTCATCGCCATCGACGAGAGCCGCACCTCGCAGAAGGCACTCGACGAAGCCATCGGCGTCGCCAAGGTGCACGGCGCGCTGCTCGAGATCGCCCACGCCATCGACGAGCACCTCGTCCATGTCTTCCACAGCGGCGGGGTCACCACCTCCAACGCCAATCAACTCAAGGACGCGCTCGAGTCTGGCGGCAAGGGCGTACTGAACCGCGCGCTCGAGCAGGCACAGGCTGCAGGTGTAAACGCGCGCATCCACATGCTGCGCGGCCATGGCGAACACACCGACGACCTGATCGCCGAAGCGGTCAAGAGCTCGGGTGCAGACCTGCTGGTGGTCGGCTCCCACGGCCGCCGCGGCGTACGCCGACTGCTGCTCGGCAGCGTGGCGGAGAACCTCGTGCGCAAGGTCGGCATCAGCGTGCTCATCGTCCGCGGCCAGAACGGCGAAGACAAGTAACACCCCTGGGCCCCCGCCAAGTGTCGCCCGCTGCCCGCCACCCAGGCGGGCAGCTGCGTTTACAGCGCCGCGGCGATTGCCCTGCCGATGTCGCTGGTGCTGGCCGTACCACCCATGTCGGGCGTGCGCGGCCCCTCGGCAAGCGTGGTCTCGATTGCACGCAGGATGGCATCGTGTGCAGCGGTATGGGCCGCATCCCCATTGCCCAGGAAGTCGAGCATCATCGCCCCGGACCAGATCATGCCCACCGGATTGGCGATGTTGCGTCCGTAAATGTCTGGCGCCGAACCATGAACCGGCTCGAACAGGGACGGGAAGCTGCGCTCGGGGTTGAGATTGGCCGAGGGCGCAATCGCGATCGTCCCCGCGCACGCCGGGCCCAGGTCGGACAGGATGTCGCCGAACAGGTTTGAGGCCACCACCACGTCGAAGCGCTCCGGGCTGAGCACGAAGCGCGCGGTCAGGATGTCGATGTGGTACTTGTCCCAGCGCACATCGGGGTAGGCGGCAGCCATGTTCTCAACACGCTCGTCCCAGTACGGCATGCTGATCGCCATCCCGTTCGACTTGGTCGCCGAGGTCAGATGCTTCTTCGGCCGCTGCTGCGCCAGCTCGAACGCGTACTTCAGCACCCGGTCGACACCCTTGCGCGTAAAGATCGACTCCTGGATCACCGTTTCGCGCTCGGTGCCCTCGAACATGCGCCCCCCGATCGCCGAGTACTCGCCCTCGGTATTCTCACGCACCACGTAAAAGTCGATGTCACCGACCTTCCGGTTTGCCAGTGGGCAGGGGACGCCCGGCATCAGGCGCACCGGGCGCAGGTTCACGTACTGGTCGAAATCACGCCGGAACTTGAGCAGCGAGCCCCACAGCGAAATGTGATCGGGCACCTTGTCAGGCCAGCCCACCGCGCCGAAGTAGATCGCATCGAAACCTCGGAGTTGCTCGAACCAGTCCGCCGGCATCATCTGCCCGTGCTTCTCGTAGTAGCCGCAATGCGCCCAGTCGAAGGTGGTGAACGCCAAGCCGATGCCGAACTTGCGCGCGGCCGCCTCCACCACGCGCAGGCCTTCCGGCATCACCTCGTTGCCAATTCCGTCGCCTGCAATGACCGCAATCCTGTGTGTCTTCATTCCCGCTCCCTCCACTTGGCCCAAACAACTCCCTCGGCATCCTCATGCCACGAGCGCCAAGCTTAGCGTTCACTCAAAAAGCTACAATCCAGGAAAGCGTGAACTCGATGTACATGAATAGTGAACAATAGACCCCAACTCGAAGACCTCCGTCTCTTCTGCGAACTCGTGCGCCAGCGCAGTTTCAGCGCCGTGGCACGCGAACTCGGCGTCTCCAAGGCCTTGATCAGCAAGCGGATCGCACTGCTTGAGCAGAACCTGCAAACCCGCCTTGTACATCGCAGCACACGCAGCCTGCGCATCACCGAGCAGGGCGACATCGTCCACCAGTGGGCCCAGCGCATACTCGACAATGTCGACCAGATGACCGAGGCAATCAGCAGCCACCGCGCCGAGCCGGCCGGATTGCTGCGGCTGTGCTGCAGCTCCGGGTTCGGCCGCAATTGCCTTGCCCCCGCGCTGTCCGCACTCGCCAAGCGCTATGCCGCATTGGAGATCCAGCTCGAACTGCTCGACCGCCCAGTCGACCTGGTGGGCGAAGGCTTCCAACTCGACGTTCGCATCGGTACGGTGCAGGAAGCCAACCTGATCTCGCGCCGCATCGCCGGTAACGCTCGCGTCCTGTGCGCCGCTCCCGCCTACCTCGAACGCCGCGGCGCCCCGAGCAGCCTGCAAGCGCTGGCTGCGCACGACTGCATCGTGATCCGTGAGCGCGACCAGGATTTCGGGCGCTGGAGCCTGCGCGGCCCGCAGGGGCTGGAAACGGTCCGCGTCGGCGGCCCGTTGACTGCAAACAATGGCGAGGTGGTGCGGCGCTGGGCAGCCGATGGCCACGGCATCATCCTGCGCTCGATCTGGGACGTTGGCCCGAGCCTCGCCAGCGGCGAACTGGTTCGCGTCCTGCCCGACTATGCGCAAGAAGCCGACGTGTATGCCGTCTACCCCTCGCGGCTGTCACACTCGGCCAAGCTGCGCGTGTGCGTGGAGTTTCTCGAGGCCTGGTTCAAGGCCTCGGCACCGCAGCAAGGCTGACGGCCAACGCAAGGCTCAGGCCTGCTGGTCGGCCGTCGGCAGGCGGTCGAGGATGAAGCGGTCGTACCCCTGCAGCACCAGTTCACGCGTCTTCATCACGTCGGCTTCGACCTGGCCATTGAACACCCCCAGCCCGCTCAGTATGTCACGCGCCTCGTTGAAGCCCTGCTCGAAGCCCCCGCGGATCACGTCGATGAAATCGCGCAACACCGTCTCGGCATCCTCGCCCGGCCGGCCCGACGCATAAGCCTCGAAAAAGCCTGTCGACATCGACACGATACGTTCGGCCGTTGCCTCAGCCGAGTTGTCCTGGGTCATCGCGTTCTGCAACGCATCAGGGCCGAGCGTCGGCGCGAGCGCCGCATTGATACCTTCGATTGCCGACCTCAGCAACAGGGCGAGTGATTCATCACCGGAGCGGATCGAGACCTCCATCGACGACTGCAGAATCTGCACGTTGAGTTGCTCACGGGCCTCGGCCCGGGTCGGCAAGGGCTGCGCCCGCGCCGCGCCAGCGCCCTGCTGGACGTTGGCGCCATACTGCTGCATGCCGCTCGCCTGGGGGGCGGAAATCGGGCTCATTGCGGTCTCCTTCTAGGCTTCGGATACTGGACCCTTCACTTTCATTCTAGTTCTCGATCACCCTCTTCGCTTCCCCACCCGCCTCGCTTCACCGCAAGGCTTGACGGTCAAAGCGGGGACGCCCAGAAGCTCGCAGTTACAGGGAGCGATCGGCAGCGGTTGGAGCGCTGTAGGAGCGGCGCGAGCCGCGAGGGGTTGAATGCGATGCCGCCTGGGTCTGGCTCGGAAAAGCTCGCGGCTGGCGCCGCTCCTACGGGGGAGACGCGCGCTGGGTTGGCTGTAGGAGCGGCGCAAGCCGCGAGCCTTCAAAGGCAATTACGGCGCCGCGCACCGGTGCCCGTTCAACGCTGCACGACAGACTCGATCCACGGCTCAAGCCGCCGCCCCACCGCAAGCACCACGCCAAACGGCGCCGCTCCGCTCGCCTCATACACCTCGTACACCTCCGCCACCCGCGCAGCGGCAAAAGTACCGCGCAAGGCATGCGGCACATTGATGCGGTGTCCGGCGCGGGTGTTCAGGTATCCCCCCAGCACTACTTCGTCGCCGTTCGCACTGCGATGCAGGCGCAGATGGGCAGTCAGGATCATGTAGCGGCTTCGGTCGGGGTACCGCGCGCGCAGGCCTGCAAGATCAGTGCCGGCATCAATGGCAAAGAGGCGGCTATTGTGGCGTTCTTCACGCTCCAGCCAGTCGCGCGCCTGCTTCTCCGCACGGATGGCCTGCTCTGCATCGGGCTCCGCCGCCAGCGCAGCCTGCTTGTCGGCGAGGTTGCGGCGAGCCCCCTCCAGCGCCTGCTCCCAGGCCGCTCCGGCCAGCTCGAGCACGACCAGCACCTCACGCTCTGACTTGCGCAGGTAAGGCTGCTGCCCTGCCCCTTGCGCCTTCGCACGCTCAACGTCGAAACCCAGCTCGGCAAGGCGGCGCTCGTCCAGCCAGGACGGGCTGCCGCCATAGCTCCAGTAGCCGTTCTTCTCGTAAGCTTCCTGCCCGGCGCGCGGTATGCGCCATTTCAACGACAGTGCGAGGCCGCTGTCCTCATGGTGAGCCCGCCATTCAGCCGTCTTCGCCAGTTCGCGCTGCGACAGCGCCAGGCGGCTCTCGGGTTCGCCGCTACGGTTCCAGGCGACCCCGCCCAAAGCGACAGCATTGGCCACCACGATTATTGCGGCCCCCAAGGCCAGGGTAAGCGTACGCGTGTTCATGCCGGCACCCCGCGCCCACGCAGACGCCGTAGCACGACCAGGACCAGGATCGCCGACAGCGCGAGCACGAGGAAGAACAACCATTTCGGCATGATGGCCCACCACCAGTCGAAGAACTTGGTATAGAGAAGGATCACGAAGAACACGATGCCGGTGTTGACCATGTCGTTCCACGAGCGCCGTGCGCCCATCCAGATCGCCAGCGCACTGACCACAAAGCCCGCCACCTGATAGCCGCCCTCGATGAGCCAGGGGTCGATGTCCAGGTGACTGCCCCGCCCCCAGTGCCCCAGGATCAGCATCGGCACCAGCAAGCAAAGCAAGCCGAACACACGATAGATGGCCTCGAAGCCGGCAAAGCGCCGATGCGAAATCAGCATCGGCACTGCGAGTAGCAGAGCACCGACCGGGAAGTAATGCTCAGGCCACTCACCGGCCGACAGCCAGTACACGCCACCAAAGGCCCCCACCCTCGCCGACACCCAGGCGATGACGCAGCAAATGCCCGCAGCCAGCAGCAGACGCAAGTCATAACGGTAGGCAAGCAGGAAGGCGAACGTGGCCCAGGGCAGCAGCACCGTATCCGACGGTGTGACGTTGAAGATCTGCCCCAGCATGTAGAGGTTGAGCACGAAGCAGGCAAACGCCACCATGGCCGCAAGCTTGGTGAAGTAGCCCGAAGCATCGCGGCCCTGGATCCATGCCGTGAGCCCCAGGCTGGCCAGGCTGGCGCCGATCAGGGTCACAACCTGGGCGGTCTCGGTGAAGAAGCCCCAGAACTGGTAGAACAGAAAGAACACACTCGCCGCCAAGGCCAGTGCGCCGAGGAATGAGGCCACACGCATGCCCAGGGAGAGCTGGCGCGCCTGGGTGTCGCGGTCGATGTCGAAGCGCACCGCAAAGTCGTCCAGCACGCTGTCGTGGTGGCGCGTCAGCGCCTGCCGCTGTGCGCGCTCGAGTTGGAGCACGCCCTCGCCTTCGAGGCGGGCGAGTTCCACACGAAAGGCATGGATATCGTCAACGCGCTGCTGGGCTTCGCTACGAGTGGAAGGGCTCATGGTGGGCAGATTGCCTCTCGAAACGTGTTCAATGACGTGAGCGTATCCGGCGCAGCGCGGCCCGGCAAGGCAAGGCAGGCCACGAATCCCGCACTGCCAGCGGGCCGGCTGTACAGCGCCGCCGCCGTTGCCGCCTCAGGCGTGTTGGCGCACTGCCCAGCGCGCAATCAGCTCGGCCAGCGCCGGCAAGCCTTCGCGGATCGCCACCGGTCCGGGCGCCAGAATCAACGCCGATTTCACCTCGTGCAATTCGCCATCGCGCACTGCCGGTACGTCCTCCCAGCCGGCGCGCGCTGCCACGCGCTCGGGGCGGAATCGCTTGCCACACCACGAGCCGACCACGATGTCCGGCGCCCGCCTGGCCGCCTCCAGGGGATCGGCCAGGATGCGCTGGACCGCGCCCGGATGGCATGCGCGTTCGGCGAAGACATCCTCGCCGCCAGCGATCCCGATCAGCTCCGACACCCAGCCCACCGCACTGATCGGCGGCTCGTCCCACTCCTCGAAATAGACCCGCGGTCGCCGCGGCAGCGCAGCAGCCTGCGCACGCACCGCCGCCATCGTCGCCTCGAGCTCCTCGACCAGGGCCAGCGCACGATCCTCCGCCCCGGTCAGGCGGCCCAGCGTCTCGATCATCGCCAGGATGCCGTCCACGCTGCGCTGGTTGAACACATGCACCGCCACGCCCGCCTTGATCAGGTCGCGCGCCACGTCGGCCTGCATGTCGGAAAAACCCAGCACCAGGTCGGGATTGACCGCGAGGATCTTCTCCAGGTCGCCGCTGGAGAAGGCAAACACCTTGGGCTTCTCCTTGCGCGCGCGCGGCGGGATCACGGTGTAACCCGTGATGCCCGCAATACGGGCTTCCTCGCCCAGGGCGTAGAGGACTTCGACGGTTTCGGTGGTGAGGCAGACGATGCGGGAGGGGAGGCGGCGTGTTTTCATGCGCCGATTATCCTCCACCTGCGAGCGCTTGCAGGCGCGGCGCCAAGCGCAAATCTTCCCACTCAGACCGCCCACCCCTGCCGCTCACGCCCCTCTCAAGATGCTGAAGTCCCTGAACAGCCGCCCGGGCAAAGGCACACCCAGCCGCCAGTGGATGCTCATCGGCTTTGAACCCTCCGCCCGCTCGAGCGTCTGGCGCTGCAGGCGGATGTGGCAACCGGGCAGCAGCAGCGGCACGACGACCCGGGTATTCAGGTGGCTCAGCAGGTCGGCTTGAACGTCGAGCAGAAAGCCCTCGCCCGCGCTGTTCCGGTAGACATCGAAGCGTGCCATCAGAAGTTCCGAAACTGCGCGAGCGGCAAGCCGTGCTGCTCGACATAGGCGTTCGAATTGTCGAGCGCCTCGGCAGATGTGGACTTCATGCGCATTCACGCCCGCATAAAGCAAAACCCCCCGCCAGACACTCTGACGAGGGGTTTTCGCGCGAGACGGCCTCCCGGCCGTCCCAGGCTTCCAGCTAGCTACCGCCTCAGACTTCCACCGTATCCGCGACCGAGCGGAATTCCTCGATCTGGTCGAAGTTCATGTAGCGGTAGACGCTGGCGGCGTCCTTGTCGATGATGCCCATGGCGGCCTGGTACTCGGCCACGGTGGGCAGCTTGCCCAGCTTGGAGGCAATCGCCGCCAGCTCGGCCGAGGCCAGGAACACGTTGGTGTTCTTGCCCAGGCGGTTGGGGAAGTTGCGCGTGCTGGTGCTGACCACCGTGGCGCCTTCGCGCACCTGGGCCTGGTTGCCCATGCACAGGCTGCATCCGGGCATCTCCATGCGCGCGCCCGCCGTTCCCAGCACCCCGTAATGCCCCTCTTCGGTCAATTGCTTGGCGTCCATCTTGGTCGGCGGCGCCATCCACAGCTTGACCGGGATGTCACGCTTGTTCTCGAGCAGCTTGGAGGCGGCCCGGAAGTGGCCGATGTTGGTCATGCAGCTGCCGATGAAGGCCTCGTCGATCTTCGTGCCGGCCACTTCCGACAGCAGCTTGGCGTCGTCGGGGTCGTTGGGGCAGCAGAGCACCGGCTCCTTCAGCTCGTTGAGGTCGATCTCGATCACGGCCGCGTATTCGGCGTCCTTGTCGGCCTCCAGCAGCGTCGGGTTGGCCAGCCAGGCCTCGACCTTCTCGATGCGGCGCGCCAGCGTCTTCGCATCGGCGTAGCCGTCGGCGATCATGTTCTTCATCAGCACCACGTTGCTGCGCAGGTACTCGATGATCGGGGCCTGGTTGAGCTTGATCGTGCAGCCGGCGGCGCTGCGCTCGGCCGACGCATCGCTGAGCTCGAAGGCCTGTTCCACCTTCAGGTCGGGCAGGCCCTCGATCTCGAGGATGCGGCCGCTGAAGATGTTCTTCTTGCCGGCCTTGGCCACGGTCAGCAACCCGGCCTTGATGGCGTACAGCGGAATGGCATGCACCAGGTCACGCAGGGTGACGCCAGGCTGCATGGTGCCCTTGAAGCGCACCAGCACCGACTCGGGCATGTCCAGCGGCATCACGCCGGTGGCGGCACCGAAGGCCACCAGGCCCGACCCTGCGGGGAAGGATACGCCGATGGGGAAGCGCGTGTGGCTGTCACCGCCGGTGCCCACGGTGTCGGGCAGCAGCAAGCGGTTCAACCAGCTGTGGATCACGCCGTCACCCGGACGCAGGGCCACACCGCCCCGGTTGGAAATGAAGGCGGGCAGCTCGCGGTGCATTTTGGCGTCCACGGGCTTGGGGTAAGCAGCGGTGTGACAGAACGACTGCATCACCATGTCGGCACTGAAGCCGAGGCAGGCCAGGTCCTTCAGCTCGTCGCGGGTCATGGGGCCGGTGGTGTCCTGGCTGCCCACGGTGGTCATCTTGGGTTCGCAGTAGGTACCGGGGCGCACGCCCTGGCCTTCGGGCAGGCCGCAGGCACGACCGACCATTTTCTGCACCAGCGTGAAGCCCTTGCCGCTGTCCTTGGGTGCCACGGGCAGGCGGAACACGGTAGAAGCTGGCAGACCCAGCGCCTCACGGGCTTTGGCAGTCAGGCTGCGGCCGATGATGAGGTTGATGCGGCCACCGGCACGCACTTCGTCCAGCAACACGTGGCTCTTGAGGGCGAACTCGGCAACGGTCTCACCGTTCTTGACGATCTTGCCGTCGTAAGGCAACACGTCAATGACGTCACCCATCTCCAGCTTGCTCACGTCCACTTCAATGGGCAGTGAACCGGAGTCTTCCTGGGTGTTGAAGAAGATGGGAGCAATCTTGCCGCCCAGCGTCACACCGCCGAAGCGCTTGTTGGGCACGAAGGGGATGTCCTGGCCGGTGGCCCAGATCACGCTGTTGGTGGCCGACTTGCGGGAAGAGCCAGTGCCCACCACGTCGCCCACGTAGGCCACGAGGTTGCCTTTTTTCTTCAGGTCTTCGATGAACTGCATCGGGCCGCGCTTGCCGTCTTCCTCGGGCTTGAAGGCCGCGTCGGGGCGGGTGTTCTTCAGCATCGCCAGATAGTGCATGGGGATGTCGGGGCGGCTCCACGCATCGGGCGCGGGCGACAGATCGTCGGTATTGGTCTCGCCAGGCACCTTGAACACGGTGACGGTGATTTTTTTCTCGACTTCGGGGCGGCTGGTGAACCACTCGGCATCGGCCCAGCTTTGCATCACTTCCTGGGCCTTTGCGTTGCCAGCCTTTGCTTTGGTGGCCACGTCGTTGAAGTAGTCGAACATCAGCAGGGTTTTCTTCAGCGCGTCAGCGGCCACACCGGCCACTTCGGCATCGTCCAGCAGTTCGATCAGGGGGTGCACGTTGTAACCGCCCACCATGGTGCCCAGCAATTCGGTGGCCTTGGCTTTGGAAATCAGGCCGACGGTCACGTCACCATGGGCGACGGCTGCCAGGAAGCTGGCTTTGACCTTGGCAGCATCGTCCACACCGGGGGGCACGCGGTGGGTCAGCAAGTCCAGCAGGAAAGCGTCTTCACCAGCGGGCGGGTTCTTGATCAGTTCGATCAGCGCCGCCACCTGCTTGGCATCCAGCGGCAGGGGGGGGATACCCAGCGCGGCGCGCTCGGCGACATGTTCACGGTAGGCTTGCAACATGGTGTGCTCCAGTGTGGGGTCAGGAAGAAAAAAACGAAACAATTTCAGCAGGCAGCGCTTGTCCAGTCTGCTTTGCCCGCTCTAATATTTGCCAGTAGTAACGGTAACTGGCCCGGTCATGAAGGGTGCCATCCACGGCGGCTGGCCCCCAACCGGCTGCATGAGCCGCCAAGATGATGGGGACAGCCTGTTCAACTTCAGCATGCGAGGGCGAAAATGCCGCCACGATGGGCCTGATCTGGTCGGGGTGGATGCTCCACATCCGGGTATATCCCAGCTCGTTGCGCGCCTTGAGGGCAGCCGCAGTCAGGGCATCAGTGTCCTTGAATTCGGTCACCACGCAATGCGAGGGGACTTTGCCGAATGCATGCGCTGCGCTGGACATCGCCAGCTTGGCGCGGACCACCAGTGGGTGCGCAAACTGGCCGGACACACCCATGGCGTCGGCAGGAATGGCTCCGCCATGCGCAGACACAAAATCCATCAGACCAAAGCTGAGGGACTCGACCCGTGGGTGCGCCGCGATGTCGAACGCATGGTGAACCGCCAGAGGCGACTCGATCAGCACATGCAGCGGCACATCCGACGCAGCAGCCTGCTGCATGGCGTCTGCCGCCCGTTGCACATCGGCCACGGACTCGACCTTTGGCACCATGATGAAGGCGGGCTTGCGCACGCCCTTCAGCACGGTCGCCACATCTGCATGAAACGATGCATGGTCCACCGCATGCACACGCACCCCCACTCTGCAGTGGGGAGCGGCACCTTGGACCAGCTCTGCAACCTGCGCCGCATGCTCGGCTTCGCCGCCCACCGGTGCGCCGTCTTCGCAATCCAGCGTGACATCGAACACGCAGGTGCCCAGTTCTTCTGCCAGCTCTGCCTGCAGCGCAAGGCTTTTGTGCATGCGGACAGGCACACCACTGTAGTGGTCGCAGACCGGGAGCGCAGCGCTCGCTGCCTGCGCTCCCAGCAGAATGGCCCTGGGGTTCAATGTGGACACGCTGTTTCGGCGGAAGCGGTGAGCCCGTCGTCGGCGAGTTACAGGCCGATTACAGCAGGTGTGCCACGCCGGCTTGCTCGTCCTGCAGTTCCTTCAGGGTCTTGTTGATGCATTCCTGAGAGAACTCGCAAATCGGCAGACCTTCGACGATCTTGTATTCGCCGCCTTCGCAGGTCACGGGATAACCGAACATGACTTCAGCGGGAATGCCGTACTCGCCTTTGGACGGAATGCCCATGGTGACCCACTTGCCGTTGGTGCCGAGGGCCCAGTCGCGCATGTGGTCGATGGCTGCGTTGGCGGCAGACGCTGCAGACGACACGCCACGGGCCGCAATGATGGCAGCGCCACGCTTGCCCACGGTGGGCAGGAACACTTCACGGTTCCACTGCTCGTCGTTGATCATGTCTTTGACAGACTGACCGTCGATGGTGGCGAAGCGGTAGTCTGCGTACATGGTGGGCGAGTGGTTGCCCCACACGGCCAGCTTCTCGATAGCGGCAACGGCCTTGCCGGTCTTGGCTGCAATCTGGCTGGCAGCACGGTTGTGATCCAGGCGCAACATGGCCGTGAAGTTGCCGGGCTTGAGGTCAGGCGCAGACTTCATCGCGATGTAGGCGTTGGTGTTGGCAGGGTTGCCGACCACCAGCACTTTGACATCGCGGCTGGCCACAGCATTCAGGGCCTTGCCCTGGGCTGTGAAGATCTGGGCGTTGGCAGCCAACAGGTCAGCACGCTCCATGCCAGGGCCACGTGGACGGGCACCCACCAGCAGGGCGTAATCGGTGTCCTTGAATGCTTCCATTGGGTTGCTGTGGGCTTCGATGCCGGCCAGCAGCGGGAATGCGCAGTCTTCCAGTTCCATGATCACACCCTTGAGGGCGTTCTGGGCTTTTTCGTCTGGGATTTCAAGCAACTGCAGGATCACGGGCTGGTCTTTGCCCAACATTTCGCCTGAGGCAATACGGAACAACAGTGCGTAACCAATTTGACCGGCAGCACCGGTGACAGCAACTCGAACAGGTTTTTTGGACATGGTAGTGACTCCGTTGGATGAACTTGCAGATAGATGTGATGCACGAGAACGCCCTGAAAGGGCCCGTGACTCCGACGTGACTCGGAAGCATGGAAAACCCTTAAGCACCACGGAGTGTACCCCGCCCGAAACCGGTTCGTCAATTTGTCTTATGTCTTATATAAGATATGATTGCAAACACGATCATGAACCCATCCAGCACCGACGTACAGCCGTCTGTCCAGAACAACACCTCGTCGACCACGACCGCCCTGGGGACCGGCCCAGGCACGGGTGCAACACCTGCCTTCAGCCCGCTGTACCAGCAAATCAAGAACCTGATCCTGCGCAGCCTTGAAGAAGGCGAGTGGAAGCCGGGGGATGTCATCCCCAGCGAACAGGATCTGGCCGCACGTTTCAAAGTCAGCCAGGGCACAGTCCGCAAAGCCATCGACGAACTGGCCTCTGACAATCTGGTGGTACGTCGACAAGGCAAGGGCACGTATGTGGCCACGCATGCTGAACGGCACATCCAATACCGCTTCCTGCGACTGCAGTCCGACGCCGGGGAAGACGACCCAGCCCAACGGGCCATCATCGAATGCAAGCGCCAGCGTGCCAGCGCAGATGTGGCACGCCTGCTGGCGTTGCGCAGTGGCGATCCGGTGATTTTTGTCAGGCGGGTGCTCAGCATGCAGGGAGCCCCCACCATCCTTGAAGACATCTGGTTGCCCGGCCTGCCCTTCAAGGGACTGTCCCTTGAGGCCCTTTCATCTGACCGCGGCCCGATGTATGCGTTTTTCGAACGGGAGTTCGGCGTGCGCATGGTTCGCGCCGACGAAAAAATCAAAGCCGTCGCGGCCACGGAAGACCTGGCGCACTTGCTGGTCACACCGATAGGGCACCCACTGCTGAGTGTGGAGCGCACCTCGTACACGTACAACGATGTACCGATGGAACTGCGCCGTGGCCTGTACCGGACGGACACCCACCACTACAAAAACGAACTGAATTAAAAAACCCCTGTTCAACTTGCACCATTGAAAGCTTCGTGAATGCTGCGTTGCAATAGAATTTGAGGGCTATCCTGCAAGGTTACCGGGGCGTTACATCCCACCACACTCGACAAAAGAAAGCACCACCCATGACCCAGTTGAAGAAACCGCGGCCCGAGTTCCGCAACATCAACGCATTCACGGATCTGACGACCTACAGGCTGCCACTGGCTGGCTGGGTTTCCATCCTGCACCGTGTCAGCGGGCTGTTGATGTTCCTGCTGATGCCCTTCATCGTATGGCTGTTTGACACTTCCGTCAGCTCCGAAATTTCTTTCGATTCGTTCACAGCGGCGTTCGGCGTCGGCATCGGGTTTGTGCCCGGCTGGTTTGTGAAGCTGGTGGCATTGGCCCTGATCTGGGCCTATCTGCACCACCTGCTGGCCGGTTTGCGCCACCTCTACATGGACGCCACGCATTCGGTGACCAAATCGTTCGGCGCAAGCTCTGCCCAGGTTGTTCTGGTGCTCAGCATCGGCTTGACGCTCATCCTGGGCGCCAAGCTGTTCGGCCTGTACTGATCCCATCCCAAGGAAAACCATCATGGCAATCAACTACGGATCCCGCCGCGTTGTCGCAGGCGCTCACTACGGTACGCGAGACTGGCTGGCACAGCGTGTCACCGCCTTGCTCATCGCATTGTTCACATTCATCGTGCTGGCCAAGTTGCTGCTGACCAGCGGCCCGATCGGCTACGAAACCTGGGCGGGCGTATTTGCATCCCAATGGATGAAAACGCTGACCTTCTCGGTTCTGGTCGGCCTGTTCTACCACGCATGGGTCGGCGTTCGCGACATCTGGATGGACTACGTCAAGCCACCCGGCCTTCGCCTCGCACTGCATGTTTTCACCATCGTCTGGCTCGTGGGTTGCCTCGGCTGGGCCATTCAAGTTCTCTGGAGGCTCTGAGCCATGACAACCGCTTCTTCCGTGGCCAAGCGCCGTTTTGATGTTGTGATCGTGGGCGCTGGCGGCTCAGGCATGCGCGCCTCGCTGCAATTGGCACGCGCCGGGCTGAAAGTCGCCGTGCTGTCCAAAGTGTTCCCCACCCGTTCGCACACGGTTGCGGCACAAGGTGGCGTGAGCGCCAGCTTGGGCAACATGAGCGAAGACAACTGGGAGTTCCACTTCTACGACACCGTCAAGGGGTCGGACTGGCTGGGCGACCAGGATGCCATCGAATTCATGTGCCGCGAAGCACCGAAAGTGGTGTACGAGCTGGAACACATGGGCATGCCGTTTGACCGCAACCCGGATGGCACCATTTACCAGCGCCCGTTCGGCGGCCACACTGCCAACTACGGTGAAAAGCCCGTCCAGCGTGCGTGTGCGGCTGCCGACCGTACAGGTCACGCCATGTTGCACACCCTGTACCAGGCCAACGTTTCAGCGCGTACCACGTTTTTCGTGGAGTGGATGGCCCTCGACCTGATCCGCGACGAGTCCGGCGACTGCGTGGGTGTGACCGCCCTCGAAATGGAAACCGGTGACACCTATATCCTCGAAGCCAAAACCGTGCTGCTGGCCACCGGCGGCGCTGGTCGCATCTTCCAGGCATCGACCAACGCTTTCATCAACACAGGTGACGGTCTGGGCATGGCTGCACGCGCGGGCATTCCGCTGCAAGACATGGAATTCTGGCAATTCCACCCCACCGGGGTGGCCGGTGCCGGCGTGCTGCTGACCGAAGGTTGCCGGGGCGAAGGTGCCATTCTGCTGAACAAAAACGGCGAACGCTTCATGGAGCGCTACGCCCCCACCCTGAAGGACCTGGCACCCCGTGACTTCGTGTCCCGCTGCATGGGCCAGGAAATCCTGGAAGGCCGTGGTTGCGGCCCCAACGGTGACTACATCCACATGAAGCTGGACCACCTGGGCGCTGAAACCGTCCACAAGCGCCTGCCCTCTGTGTACGAAATCGGTGTGAACTTTGCCAACGTCGATGTCACCCGCGAGCCCATCCCCGTGGTGCCGACCATCCACTACCAGATGGGCGGTATCCCCACCAACATCAACGGCCAGGTCGTCGAGCGTGTCAATGGCGAAGATCAGCCCATCAAAGGTCTGTACGCCGTGGGTGAATGTTCGTGCGTGTCGGTTCACGGCGCCAACCGTCTGGGCACCAACTCGCTGCTCGACCTGCTGGTATTCGGCAAAGCTGCTGGCGACCACATCATTGCCAACGTCGACCCCAAGCAAGAGAATAAACCCCTGCCCGCCAACGCAGCCGACAAGACGTTGGCACGCCTGGCACGCCTGGACAACAACCCGAACGGCGAATACGCCCAGGATGTGGCCAACGACATGCGCGCGATCATGCAAGCCCATGCCGGCGTGTTCCGCAGCCAGGAAGTGATGAACGAAGGCGTGAAGAAAATCGCCGCCCTGCGTTCACGCATTGGCAACATCGGCCTCAAAGACAACTCCAAAGTGTTCAACACCGCCCGGGTCGAGGCACTGGAAGTCGAAAACCTGATCGAAGCCGCGCAGGCGACCATGGAAAGTGCAGCTGCCCGCCAGGAATGCCGTGGCGCGCACCTGGTGCGCGACTACGAATACGGTGCGGACCATGCCACCGCCCCACTGGGCCGGGACGATGCCAACTGGATGAAGCACACCCTCTGGTACAAGGATGGCAACCGCCTCGACTACAAGGCTGTGCGGATGAAGCCCCTGACGGCCGAAACCGTGCCACCCAAGATCCGCACATTCTGATTTGTCCGAACGTACGAACAAGGAAGTTTCAAAAATGGCAAAACGCACATTCAAGCTCTATCGCTACGACCCGGACAAGGATGCCAAGCCTTACATGCAAACGCTGGAGCTGGAACTTGACGGCTCCGAACGCATGCTGCTGGACGCACTGGTCAAACTGAAGGCACTCGACCCTACGCTGTCGTTCCGCCGCTCGTGCCGTGAAGGTGTCTGTGGCTCCGACGCCATGAACATCAACGGCAAGAATGGTCTGGCGTGCCTGACCAACCTCAACACGCTCAAGGGTGACATCGTCCTCAAGCCATTGCCCGGTCTGCCGGTCGTCCGTGACCTGATCGTGGACATGACGCTGTTCTTCAAGCAGTACCACAGCATCAAGCCCTACCTCATCAGCAACACGCCTGCGCCTCAGCGCGAGCGCCTGCAAAGCCCCGAGGAGCGCGAAGAACTGAACGGCTTGTACGAGTGCATCCTGTGTGCCAGCTGCTCGACCAGCTGCCCCAGCTTCTGGTGGAACCCCGACAAGTTTGTGGGGCCGGCAGGCCTACTGCAGGCTTACCGCTTCATTGCCGACAGCCGCGACGATGCCACAGCCGAGCGTCTGGACAACCTGGAAGACCCGTACCGCCTGTTCCGCTGCCACACCATCATGAACTGTGTGGACGTGTGCCCCAAGAGCCTGAACCCGACCAAAGCCATCGGCAAGATCAAGGAAATGCTGGCCATCCGCGCCATCTGATCCCGTTTCTGCACATGACAGACAGCCCACTTCTGGACCCCCGCTATCTCAGCAAACTGAAGTGGCGCTGCCGCCGCGGCCTGCTGGAGAACGATCTGTTCATCCAGCGTTTTTTTGACCGTTACGAAGTCAGCCTGACGCAAGCGCATGCTGATGCACTAGAGAGATTGATGGACCTGTCCGACAACGATTTGCTGGATCTGCTGCTGGGCCGCAAGGCACCCACTGACGATCTTGCTAGCCCTGACGTCGTGGCGGTTCTCAACATGCTCAAGGCACCCGCCTGCTGACCCTGCTCACACCTATCAACGCCAACCCGAGAAGGAAATTCCATGAAACTTGCCGACAACAAAGCCACCATGTCGTTCAGCAACGGCAGCCCCAGCATCGAGTTGCCCGTTTACAGCGGCAACATCGGTCCGGACGTGATCGACATCCGCAAGCTTTATGGCCAGACGGGTTTGTTCACCTACGATCCCGGTTTCCTGTCTACCGCCTCGTGCCAGTCCGGCATCACCTACATCGACGGCGACAAGGGCGAACTGCTGTACCGCGGCTACCCCATCGAACAGTTGGCCACACAGTGCGACTACCTCGACACCTGCTACCTGCTGCTCAACGGCGAACTGCCCAACCCTGAAGAGCGTAAAGGCTTCCACAAGCTCGTGATCAACCACACCATGGTGAACGAGCAGATGCAGTTCTTCCTGCGTGGTTTCCGTCGCGATGCCCACCCCATGGCTGTGCTGACCGGCTTGGTCGGCGCACTGTCGGCCTTCTACCATGACAGCACAGACATCAACAACGCAGATCACCGCCGCGTCGCAGCGATCCGCCTGATTGCCAAAATGCCTACGCTCGTTGCCATGGCATACAAGTATGGCGTCGGTCAACCGTTCATGTATCCCCGCAACGACCTGAGCTACGCAGGCAACTTCCTGCGCATGATGTTCGGTACACCTTGCGAAGACTACAAGGTCAACCCGGTGCTGGAACGCGCACTCGACCGCATCTTCATCCTCCACGCTGACCACGAGCAAAATGCCTCCACGTCCACAGTGCGTCTGTGTGGCTCGTCCGGCACCAACCCGTTTGCTGCCATTGCAGCTGGCGTGGCTTGCCTGTGGGGCCCTGCTCACGGCGGTGCCAACGAAGCCTGCTTGAACATGCTGGAAGACATCCAGCGCAACGGCGGTGTGGCTAAAGTGGGCCAGTTCATGGAGCAGGTCAAGGACAAGAACTCCGGCGTCAAGCTGATGGGCTTCGGTCACCGCGTGTACAAGAACTACGACCCACGTGCCAAACTGATGCAGGAAACCTGCGACGAAGTGTTGAACGAGCTGGGCCTGCAGAACGACCCGCTGTTCAAACTGGCCAAAGAGCTGGAAAAGATCGCTCTGGAAGACGACTACTTCGTCCAGCGCAAGCTCTACCCGAACGTGGATTTCTACTCCGGCATCGTCCAACGTGCCATCGGCATCCCGGTCAAGCTGTTCACAGGCATTTTTGCACTGGCCCGCACAGTCGGCTGGATTGCGCAGCTCAACGAAATGATCGCCGACCCCGAGTACAAGATCGGCCGCCCACGCCAGCTGTTCACAGGCTCGCCACGCCGCGATGTACCTTCTTCGATGAAGGTCTGATACCGCTTTATCAGCACGCAAGCCCACCTGGCAAGCCAGGTGGGTTTTTTTTTGTCAGATCTACAACTGCCGCAGCGAAAACGCAGCCAAACGGCTCCACCCTCTGCTGCTAGCACACCTGTCAGGCACATATCTGTGAAGCACAACATCTGTCACGCACACGTATCGACAGAATAGAATCGTCGGTTCACGAAGGACACCACATCCATGGGACGCACCCTCTACGACAAAATCTGGGACGAACACGTCGTCCGCACCGAAGAAGACGGCACTGCGGTGCTGTACATCGACCGTCACCTGGTGCACGAAGTCACCAGTCCACAGGCGTTCGAAGGCCTGCGACAAGCCCAGCGGCCACTGTGGCGGGTCAGCTCTGTCGTGGCCACGGCCGACCACAACACACCCACCAACGGCTGGGAGTTGGGCTATGACGGCATCGCGGACCCCATCAGCAAAGAACAGATCACCACGCTCGACAAAAACATTGCGGAATACGGTGCTGCCGCATTCTTTCCGTTCATGTCACGTCGGCAGGGCATCGTGCATGTTGTGGGGCCCGAAAACGGTGCAACGCTGCCCGGCATGACGGTGGTGTGCGGCGACAGCCACACGTCCACCCACGGTGCGTTCGGCGCGTTGGCACATGGCATCGGGACGAGCGAGGTCGAGCATGTCATGGCGACTCAGACCCTGCTGGCCAAGAAGGCAAGAAACATGCTGGTCAAGGTCGATGGCGTGTTGCCCAAGGGCTGCGGCTCCAAAGACATTGTTCTGGCGATCATCGGCAAGATTGGCACGGCGGGCGGCACGGGTTACACCATCGAATTTGCCGGTTCTGCCATCCGCGCCCTGTCAATGGAAGGCCGCATGACGGTCTGCAACATGGCCATCGAAGGTGGTGCCCGTGCTGGCCTGGTCGCGGTCGACCAGAAGACCATCGACTACGTCAAAGGTCGTCCACTGGCCCCCCAAGGTGTCGAGTGGGACCAGGCGGTTGCTCATTGGAACAGCCTGCACTCGGACCCGGATGCGATGTTCGATGCCGTGGTCGAATTGGACGCCGCACAGATCATCCCGCAAGTCACCTGGGGCACCTCGCCCGAAATGGTGCTGGGCATCGATGCGCGCGTGCCCGACCCCGACAAGGAGAAAGACAGCAACAAACGCGGTGCGATCGAACGCGCACTGGCCTACATGGCGCTGGAACCGGGCAAGGCTCTGGCCGACATACACGTGGACAAGGTGTTCATCGGCTCATGCACCAACAGCCGGATCGAAGACATGCGTGAAGCGGCCAGCATCGTGCAAAAACTTGGCCAGAAAGTGGCCAGGAATGTGAAGCAGGCCCTGGTCGTACCGGGGTCCGGCCTGGTCAAAGCGCAGGCCGAAGCAGAGGGCCTGCACGAGATATTCAAGGCCGCCGGCTTCGAGTGGCGTGAGCCCGGCTGCAGCATGTGCCTGGCCATGAATGCAGACCGGCTGGAGCCGGGCGAACGTTGCGCGAGCACCAGCAACCGCAACTTTGAAGGTCGCCAGGGCGCAGGTGGGCGCACCCACCTCGTGAGCCCCGCCATGGCTGCGGCCGCTGCCATTCACGGTCATTTTGTCGATGTTCGCACGCTGTCCTGAAAGGAAACCTCAACATGAACAAGCTCATGAGCACCCTCCTCATCGCCCTGTCGCTGGGTTTGGCGGGATGTAACACGGTCAAAGGTGTGGGCCAGGACATCCAGAAAGCCGGCGAAAAAATCGAAGGCGCTGCCAAGAAATAAGCATGAACAAATTCACTGTGCACAAGGGCCTGGTGGCCCCAATGGACCGGGAGAACGTCGATACCGATGCCATCATCCCCAAGCAGTTCCTGAAATCCATCCGCAAAACCGGCTTTGGACCCAACCTGTTTGACGAATGGCGCTACCTGGACGCTGGCTACCCAGGCCAAGACCCGGCCAGCCGCCAGCCCAATCCGGATTTCGTCCTGAACCAGCCGAGGTTTGCAGGCGCTTCCATCCTGCTGTCCCGCAAGAACTTCGGCTGCGGCTCCAGCCGTGAACATGCGCCTTGGGCGATCGACCAATATGGTTTCCGCGCGCTCATTGCGCCCAGCTATGCGGACATTTTTTTCAACAACTGCTTCAAGAACGGCCTGCTCCCGATTCAGTTGACGGAAGCACAGGTGTCCCAACTGTTCGACGAGGTGGCCGCTTTCCCCGGCTACACATTGACCATCGATCTCGAGCGTCAGGTGATCGTGAAGCCCCAAGGCGAGGAAATCCCTTTCGAGGTTCAGGCATTCCGCAAGTACTGCCTGCTGAACGGTTTCGATGACATCGGCTTGACACTTCGCCACCGTGACGAAATCAAGGCGTTTGAAGCGCACCGACTCGCTACCAAGCCGTGGCTGGCACACACCATGCTCCCTGGCGCTTGATTTCAATCAAAAATACCCTCCAGCGCTTGTTGTCAAAGCGCTCAATGCTCTTTATTTTTTGTCATGAAAATTGCAGTTTTGCCCGGCGATGGCATTGGTACCGAAATCGTCGCAGAAGCCGTCAAGGTTTTGAATGCACTGAACCTGCCTCTCGAGATGGAGTCCGCCCTGGTGGGTGGAGCTGCCTACGAAGCGTACGGCCATCCGCTGCCTGAATCGACCCTGAAGCTGGCCATGGCGTCGGACGCCGTGCTGTTCGGTGCTGTCGGTGACTGGAAATACGACAAGCTCGACCGTCCTTTGCGCCCCGAGCAGGCCATTCTGGGCCTGCGCAAGCACATGGGCCTGTTTGCCAACTTCCGTCCGGCCATTTGCTACGAGCAACTGGTGGGCGCGTCCAGCCTCAAGCCCGAGCTGATCGCCGGCCTGGACATCCTCATCATCCGTGAGCTGACCGGTGACATCTATTTCGGCCAGCCGCGCGGCAAGCGCATCGCCACCGATGGGCACTTCCCCGGCGCCGAAGAGGCGTTTGACACCATGCGCTACAGCAAGCCGGAAATCGAGCGCATTGCGCACGTCGCTTTCCAGGCTGCCCGCAAGCGCAACAAAAAGGTCACCAGCGTCGACAAGGCCAACGTCCTGGAAACCTTCCAGTTCTGGAAGGATGTGGTCACGGAAGTGGGTCAGCAGTACCCCGACGTGGAGCTGCAGCACATGTACGTGGACAACGCCGCCATGCAACTGGTCAAAGCGCCCAAGGCATTTGACGTGGTGGTCACCGGCAACATGTTTGGCGACATCCTGTCGGACGAGGCCTCCATGCTGACCGGTTCCATCGGCATGCTGCCGTCCGCCAGCCTGAACAGCAAGGGCCAGGGCCTGTACGAGCCCAGCCACGGCAGCGCGCCTGACATCGCGGGCAAGGGCATCGCCAACCCATTGGCCACCATCCTGAGTGCAGCCATGATGCTGCGCTTCAGCCTGAACGAGGAAGCCGCCGCCCAGCGCATCGAAGCCGCCGTGCAAAAAGTGCTGGCACAGGGCCTGCGCACACCCGACATCTACAGCGAAGGCACACAACGCGTCAGCACCGTTGAAATGGGTGACGCCGTTGTCAAGGCGCTGTAATTCTTCCCGGTAAAATCGGGTTTCATGTCACACACCTGTCACGCCGCTCCATCCACTCTTGCCCACCTGGCAGGCGTGGTGGTGGGTGCCGCTCAGGCTGCTGCGGCATTGGCACGGTCCTTCACGACCAAAACGACAACCATTACTGGCTGACACGAGCCTGGTTTGTCGCGCCCCTCCCCGGCCTGACAGGCCGGGCAGATGAAATCCTGGTGAATCCAACGACTTCGCAACATCTGAAAGGGCATTTTCATGAAAACAGGTAATCTGGTCGGCCTCGTGGGCTGGCGTGGCATGGTGGGCTCGGTCCTGATGGACCGCATGCAGGCCGAAGGCGACTTCGACCTCATCGAACCCGTTTTTTTCTCGACTTCGAACGCCGGCGGCAAAGCGCCCGCTCAAGCCAAGAACGAGACCCAGCTGAAGGACGCCTACGACATCGAGGCACTGAAGCGCTGCGACATCATCATCACGGCACAGGGCGGCGACTACACAACCGAAGTGTTCCCCAAACTGCGTGCTGCCGGCTGGAATGGCCACTGGATTGACGCCGCATCGTCCCTGCGCATGCAGCCAGATGCAGTCATCATCCTCGACCCCGTCAACATGCCGGTCATCCAGAACGCGCTGTCAAAGGGTGGCAAGAACTGGGTGGGCGGCAACTGCACCGTCAGCTGCATGCTGATGGGCGTGGGTGCACTTTACAAGGCCGGACTGGTGGAGTGGATGAGCACCCAGACCTACCAGGCCGCGTCAGGCGGTGGTGCGCAGCACATGCGGGAACTGCTGACACAGTACGGCACGCTGAATGCGTCGGTCCGCGACCTGCTCGACGACCCGAAAAGCGCCATTCTGGAAATCGACCGCCAGGTCATCGCCACACAGCGCGGCCTGTCTGCCGCCGAAACCGCCAATTTCGGCGTACCGCTGGGCGGATCGCTGATCCCCTGGATCGACAAAGACCTGGGCAACGGCCAATCCAAGGAAGAATGGAAAGGCATGGCCGAGACCAACAAGATCCTCGGCATGGGTGAGGGTTTTGGCACCAGCCCTGTGCCGGTTGACGGCTTCTGTGTGCGCGTGGGTGCCATGCGCTGCCACAGCCAGGCGCTGACCTTCAAGCTGAAGAAAGACGTGCCCACTGCAGACATCGAAGCCATGATTGCTGCCGACAACCAGTGGGTCAAAGTGGTGCCCAATACCCGCGAAGCCACCATCAAAGACCTGACGCCCGTTGCCGTGACCGGCACCATGACCATCCCGGTCGGCCGCATCCGCAAACTGGCCATGGGGCCTGAGTATGTTGGCGCATTCACCATTGGCGACCAACTCCTGTGGGGTGCCGCAGAGCCCCTGCGTCGCATGCTGCGCATTTTGTTGGCTGACTGACCTGCGCCAGGCTGAATCGTTGCTTGTGGGCAACGTTCAACGGGCCAGCCCACCGATGATGGGTCTGGCCCGTTTTTCCGGGAATGCTTCAGCTTGTCAGCCTAACGCGTTGATGCTATGGTCATTTGTCGGCCGCTAACGTCGAGGTATTCGTGTCGCCCAAAAACCATACAAACGCCCCCAACATGCCCCAGCCCCTTATCCCGCCCGGTTCCCGCAAGGGCACCGTGTTGTCGACACTGGCGATGGCCCTGGCCTTGGCATTTGCGAGCACGAATGCGCAGGCCCTCATATTGGGACGGCTCAACGTGCTGTCCGCCCTGGGTGAACCCTTGTTGGCCGAAATTGAAGTGCCACAAATCACCGACGCCGAGGCCGCCTCTTTGCGCGTGGGCCCTGCATCCCCTGACACCTTCCGCGCAGCTGGCGCAGATTTCAACCCCGCGCTGGCCGGCGCTGATGTCAAGCTGCTCAAGCGACCGGATGGGCGCAGCTTTTTGCGCATCACGGGCAACCGCTCGGTCAACGAACCCTATCTCGACCTGATCCTCGAAGCCAGTTGGGCGTCTGGCCGCATCGTGCGCGACTACACGATGCTGTTCGACCCCCCCAATTTGCGCCCGACCCCTGCACCCGTACTCGCCGCACAAACAGGCGAGCGCCCCAGTGCACCGCCCCAAGCGTCGTCCAACGGTGCGGCGCAACCCGCAGCGGCCGCACCCGCCCCGACCACGTCAACACCCGTTTCCACACCAGACAATGCCCGCGCTTCAAGCGCCTTGCCACCGCCGCGACCCGCTCCCTCCCGCGCGCCCGCAGAGCCTGAGCGTGCTGCCACCAAGCCAGATGCCAAAGCGCCCAGCACACAAAAAGGCACTGTGACCGTCAAAGCAGGCGACACAGCAGGCAAACTTGCACAGGCACACAAACCCAGCCAGGTCACCCTGGATCAGATGCTGGTCGCCATGCTGAGGGCCAACCCGCAGGCATTCATCGGTGGCAATGTCAACCGTATCAAGGCCGGCGCCATCCTCGACCTGCCTGATGCAGCGGCAGCCGAGCAGGTCAGCCCGGCTGAAGCCCGTCAGACCATTGCCACGCAGAGCCAGGATTTCAACACCTTCCGTCAGCGTCTGGCCGGGGCGGTGCAAGCAGCACCCGCCGATGCGCCGCAACGCAAAGCCACCGGCAAAATCCAGACTGAGGTTGCCGAACAGCGTCCCGCCGCCAAGTCCCCCGACCAACTGAAACTCAGCAAAGGCAACACCACACCGAAAACGGGGACGCAAGCTGAAGACACCATCGCCAGCAACCGTCAGGCCCAGGCGAATGCCGCACGTGAAGCCGAACTGGCGCGCAACGTGGCCGAACTGTCAAAGCTGACCCCGCCGGCTCCAACTCCTGCACCTGCTCCAGCGCCTGCACCTGCACCAGCTCCATCGCCAGCGCCTGTCCCTTCTCCAGTTCCGGCCCCGCCACCTGCTGCCGAACCGCCCCCTCCACCCGCACCACCGGCAACTGAGCCTGCCGCTGCGGCAAAGCCAGCCGAGGTACCCGCTCAGCCCGCTCCATCAGCCGAAAAACCGCCTGCTGCACCGGCAGTCGAAGCGCCTGCCATCGCACCGCCACCCAAGCCCGGCACCGAAACCACGGTTCCCGATGTGGTGCCCGAAAGCGATTTGCTGTCAGATGTGCTGGCCAACCCATACACGTTACCTGCAGCCGGGGCTTTGCTGATCGGCCTGTTGGGCTTCGGTGCATACCGACTCCGCCAGCGCAAACAGGTAGAGAGCGGCGACAGCTCCTACCTAGAAAGCAAGTTGCAACCGGATTCATTCTTCGGTGCGGGCGGCGGCCAGAACATCGACACCGCCGAAGCCGTCGCAACCGGCTCGTCCATGATGTACTCCCCCAGCCAGCTTGACGCGGCTGGCGATGTCGATCCGGTCGCGGAAGCTGATGTCTACCTCGCATACGGGCGGGATCTGCAGGCCGAGGAAATCCTCAAAGAGGCCCTTCGCATCAACCCGAAACGGGTGGCCATCCACGCCAAGATGCTGGAGATCTACGCCAAACGCCGCGACCTCAAGGCCTTTGAAGTGGTGGCGACAGAGCTCTATGCGCTGACGGCAGGCGTGGGCCCGGAATGGACCCATGCCTGCACGATGGGCCAGGAGCTCGACCCACCCAACCCCTTGTACCAACCCGGTGGCAAGCCTGTGCCCCTGGAAGGCGCACCCACAGACTTCGTGGGCGACACCCCATTGGGGATGGTCAACACCCAGCCCTTCATGCCAACACCAGCTGAAGCGGCAGCATCCACACCGACAGCCGGGGCTCTTGACCTGGATCTGGATTTTTCAACGGCCGATGCCCCGCCCATCGAACCCGTGGAACCTCCGCCCGCACCGCCCGCCGCTGCAGTGGCGGCAGCCGATGCGCCGCTGGAGTTCACGCTGGACGGCGATCTCGAGTCGTCAGCAGCGGCTGCGCCACCGGCACCGGCACCGGTTCCCATGGAACCACCCGCTTTCGAGCTCAGTGCGGCAGACCTGTCATTCGACATGCCGGCGGAAGAACCCCCTGCACCGGTCGCCAACCCCACACCGGATGTGTTCGCCAATGCCGACACGCTGAAGTTCGACATGGATCTGAGCATCGAGCCAGATGCAGACCAGAAGACCATGCGGCTGACCCCAACCACGCCCGAACCACCCACCCCGCCGTCGACCGACGACAGCAGTCTGATGTCGTTCGACATGGCCGACCTGTCGCTGGACATGCCGGGCACCGATTCGGTCTCCCCCCTGGAAGACATCCCCGAGGGTGATCCACTCGAAACCAAGTTGTCGCTAGCCGCTGAATTCATGGCCATCGGCGACATGGAGGGCGCACGTTCGCTGGCGGAAGAAGTGGTCGAACAGGCCACCGGGCGGCTGAAAGACAAGGCACGGGCCTTCCTGACCGATTTGGGCTGAATCGGCCACAGGTAAACACACCTTGAGGATTGCGCTCGGCATCACCTACGGCGGCACGCACTACGAAGGCTGGCAGAGCCAGCCCAGCGGACGCACGGTTCAAGACCAACTTCAAGTCGCGCTGGGCAAGTTCATGGCGGGCCATGCGCCACAACTGCTGTGCGCGGGCCGGACCGATGCGGGCGTGCACGGCCTGATGCAGGTGGCCCATTTCGACACCGATGTGCAACGCCCCGACACCGCTTGGGTGCGCGGCACCAACCGCTACCTGCCGGCCGACATCGCCGTGCAATGGGCCCGACACGTGCCCGATGGGTTTCATGCACGTGCGAGCGCCCTCACCCGGCGTTACGCCTACATCCTGCTGGAGTCACCGGTGCGACCCAGCATTGACAGCAGCCAAGTGGGTTGGGTGTTCCGCCCGCTGTCAGCGACTGCCATGCGGGAAGCTGCCCGCCACCTGCTGGGCGAACACGACTTTTCGTCTTTTCGCGCCGCGCAGTGCCAGGCCCACACCCCCGTCAAGACCCTGCACCGCATCGACATCCACCGGCATGGCCGGTACTGGCGCTTTGACTTTGAGGGCAATGCGTTTCTGCATCACATGATCCGCAACATCATGGGGTGTCTGGTGATGATCGGACAAGGCTCTCGGCCATCCGACTGGATGCACAGCGTTTTGCAGGCCCGCTCACGCGAAATGGCGGCCCCCACTTTCATGGCTGATGGCCTCTATTTCCTGGGCCCCACCTATGCACCCGAGTGGCAGCTGCCCGACGACACCGCTCAGTTCGACTGGCTGCCCGGCACCCACACTGCCGGCTGATGAACGGCAGCTTTCCGCCTGTGCGGTCAAGTCTCGGCCAATCTGCTGAAACCCCATCTTTCCATCACGCTCTGACATGACAGCCGACACCACCGCCGACGCCAGACCTCAGTACACACACCGAACGCGCATCAAAATTTGCGGGCTGACCCGCGAAAGCGATGTCGATGCCGCCGTGACGGCCGGCGCAGATGCCATCGGTTTCGTGATGTACGCCAAAAGCTCGCGCCATGTGAGCGTGGAGCGGGCAGCAGCATTGGCCCGCCGCCTGCCGCCCTTTGTGACTCCGGCGCTACTGTTTGTGAACGAAAGTACCGCAAATATAAGAGCAATACATTCATACATATCAAGCGCCATCGTTCAATTTCATGGTGATGAATCACCAGAAAACTGCGATGCATCCGGGTTGACCTATCTGCGTGCAGCCCGGGTGCCCATGGGCCCAGGCGCACCCGGCTTCGACCTTTTAGAATACTCGCAACGTTTCCCCCGCGCATCGGGCATCCTGCTTGATGCACACGTAGATGGCTACGGCGGCGGCGGCCTCACTTTCGACTGGACGGCATTCAATTGGTCACGGCTTCCACCAAACGTCAGCTCTCGGCTCGTTTTGTCTGGTGGACTCACGCCTGCAAACGTGACCGATGGCATCCGGCGGGTACGGCCCTGGGCCGTTGACGTGAGCTCCGGCGTCGAGAGCGCGAAGGGGATCAAGAACCCCGCGCTGATGCGCCGCTTCTGCAAGGCCGTGCGCGAGGCCGACGACCGGCTCG
>DDUQ01000137.1:518-717 GCA_002344885.1 Comamonadaceae bacterium UBA2334 | reverse complement strand
CACGCCTGCAAACGTGACCGATGGTGTCCTGCAAGTTCGGCCCTGGGCTGTTGACGTGAGCTCCGGGGTCGAACAGGACGGCCCCGATGGCAAACCCGTCAAAGGCATCAAGTGCGCCGACAAAATGCACCGCTTTGTCGCCGCCGTGCGCGCAGCAGACGCCACCTTGAACGCACAGACGCCCGGCGACGGCGGTTGA
>DDUQ01000137.1:0-192 GCA_002344885.1 Comamonadaceae bacterium UBA2334 | reverse complement strand
ACCACCCACAGGACACACCCAATGACCAGCTACAACCAACCCGACGCCAGCGGCCACTTTGGCATTTACGGCGGCAGCTTTGTGAGTGAGACACTCACCCACGCCATCAACCAGTTGCGCGAGGCTTATGCCAAGTATCAGCACGACCCCGACTTCCTGGCCGAATTCAAAAACGAACTGGCGCACTTTGTG
>DDUQ01000053.1 GCA_002344885.1 Comamonadaceae bacterium UBA2334 | reverse complement strand
AAGGGCCTGCTGATCCTGGCCGAAACGCTGGTGGAAAAATGCCTGACACGCTACGGGCTGGAGGGCACCATCATTGCCCACGCCAAAGGTGCCAAGCTGGACAAGCTCAACTTCCGCCACCCGCTGGCACATGTGCACGAAGGCTTCAACCGCCTGTCGCCCGTGTTTTTGGCCGACTACGCCACGGCCGATGATGGCACCGGTATCGTGCACTCGTCTCCCGCCTACGGTGTGGACGACTTCAACAGCTGCGTGGCCAACGGCTTTGCCTACGACGACATCCTCAACCCCGTGCAGGGCAACGGCCAGTACGAAGCCGAGCTGCCGCTGTTCGGCGGCATGAACATCTGGAAGGCCTGCCCCGTCATCATCGACACGCTGCGCGACAACAGCCGCCTGATGGCGACGCAAACCATCACCCACAGCTACCCGCACTGCTGGCGGCACAAAACCCCGGTCATCTACCGCGCCGCCGCCCAGTGGTTTGTGCGCATGGACGAAGGCGACGGCATTTTCACCACCGACAAAGCGCCGCACACCCTGCGCCAACTGGCGCTGGCTGCCATTGACGACACCGGTTTCTTCCCCGAGAACGGCCGTGCCCGCCTGCGCGACATGATTGCCAACCGGCCCGACTGGTGCATCAGCCGTCAACGCTCATGGGGCGTACCCCTGCCCTTTTTGCTGCACGTGGACACGGCCGAGCCGCACCCGCGCACACCCGAGATCGTGGACCTGGCCGCGAGCGTGGTGGAGCAAGGCGGCATCGAGGCCTGGAGCAAGCTGACGGTTGCAGACATTCTGGGCCGCATCAATGATGCAGCGGACCCTGCCAGCTACACAAAAAGTACCGACATCCTGGAAGTGTGGTTCGACTCTGGCACCACACACACCACCGTGCTCAAGGGCAGCCACGGCCAGTGCCGTGCCGACGGCAGCCTGGCCCACGCCCACAACGAGGGCTGCGAAGCCGACCTGTACCTGGAGGGCCACGACCAGCACCGCGGCTGGTTCCATTCCTCGCTCTTGACCGCCTGTGCCATGTACGGGCGCGCACCCTACAAAGGCCTGCTGACCCACGGCTTCACCGTGGACGGCCAGGGCCGCAAGATGAGCAAGAGCGTGGGCAACGTGGTGGCCCCGCAGACCATCAGCGAAAAAATGGGCGCCGAAATCATCCGCCTGTGGTGCGCCTCCACCGACTACTCGGGTGACTTAGGGATTGACGACAAAATTTTGGCCCGCGTGGTGGACGCCTACCGCCGCATCCGCAACACCCTGCGTTTTTTGTTGGCCAACATTTCCGACTTCGACCCGGCCACCGACACCGTGGCCGCCGAAGACCTGCTGGAGATCGACCGCTACGCGCTGGCCCGCGCCGCACAGTTCCAGACCGAGGTGCTGGCGCACTACGAGAAGTACGAGTTCCACCCCGTGGTGGCCAAGCTGCAGCTCTATTGCAGCGAAGACCTGGGCGGCTTCTACCTCGACGTGCTGAAAGACCGGCTTTACACCACCGCGCCGAAGTCGCTGGCACGGCGCAGCGCCCAGACCGCGCTGTACCAGATCACCCATGCGTTTGTGCGCTGGATGGCACCGTTCCTCAGCTTCACCGCCGAAGAGGCCTGGGGCTTCATGGGCCAGACCGATGCGCCGCACAGCGAATCCATCTTCATGGAAACCTACGCAACCTGGCCGGTACCGGATGCGACCAGCGAAGGCCTGCTGACCAAATGGCAGCGCATTTGCGAGATCCGCAACCTGGTGAACAAGGAAATTGAAACCGTGCGCGCCACCGGTGCAGTCGGCTCGTCGCTGCAGGCCCATGTGAACCTGACGGTGCCCAGCGAAGACCATGCCGTGCTGGCCAGCCTGGGGGACGACCTGAAGTTTGTAACCATCACCTCCAGCGTGAACCTGATAGCTGGAAACTCAATACACATAAGCGTCGAAGCACAAAAATATCAAAAATGCGAACGCTGCTGGCACTACCGTGACGACGTGGGCCACGACGCCGACCACCCCGGCCTGTGCGGGCGCTGCACCAGCAACCTGCACGGCGCGGGTGAAACACGCACGGCGGCCTGACCATGGCCACACGCAAACGCACGAGCAGCGCGAAGCCGGTGGCGGCGGGCGGGTCGTCAACGGGGGCCAGCATGCTGCCCTGGCTGGCGTGGGCCGCCATCGTGGCGGTGCTGGACCAGTTCACCAAGACGCTGATCCTGGGCTACTACCAGCTGGGTGACAGCACCACCATCACGTCGTTTTTCAACATCGTGCGCGTGCACAACCACGGCGCGGCGTTTTCGTTCCTGGCCGACGCGGGCGGCTGGCAGCGCTGGTTCTTCACCGGCATTGGCGTGGTGGCCGTGGGCTTCATGCTGTGGATGCTGAAAAGCCACCCGGGGCAGAAACTGTTTGCGTTTGCCGTCAGCAGCCTGATGGGCGGGGCCGTGGGCAACGTGGCCGACCGCCTGATGCACGGCTACGTGGTGGACTTCCTGGACTTCCACTGGGCCTGGCTGTCGCCCATGTTCAGGGGCGGGCACTTCCCGTCGTTCAACCTGGCCGATGCCGCCATCACGCTGGGGGCCATCTGCCTCATCGTGGACGAAATCCTGCGGGTGCGCCGATCGCGCTGATGGGTGCTGCAACACCTGCTGCGAAAGCCGCTGCGACAGATGCCGGGACAGGCGTCAGCGCGTGGTGCGTGCCAGCTGCATCAGTTTGGAGCTGACCTGCAATTGGCTGGCCCTCGCACGGGTCAGGTCGATGTCGAAGACCATCCGGCGGTTGTCAATGGCCAGTGCCACGGTGGCCCCGGGTGCAACCGGCGCGTCGGTCACCACCAGCACCGGCAGGCTGCCCAGCGTGGCGATGATGTGATCCATGCGGTGGGCATCGCTTTCAGCCACGAACACCGCATGGCAGCCCTGCAAACCGCGCACACCCTGCGCCCGCAGCACCGATACCTGGGGCACCTGACTGCCACGCTTGCCTTCCAGTGCCAACAGGGCATCGACCGTACCCAGGGCATCCTGCCCCAGCACACAGAGGGTCAGTGACCGGCTGGCCGGCAGCGGGAAGCTTTCGCCCGGCCAGGCCACGTAACGCATCACGTTGAGCACATAGTGCGCCTTCATGGTCGCTTCGGGCACCGGTGCCAGGGCCGTCGGCGTGGGCGTGGGCAGGCCGGTGGGCTGTGCACACAGTGCACCCCACCACAAGCCCCCGATGACTGCCCACAAGTGTTTGCGCATGGTCAGTTCCAGTGGTCGTACGTGAACTGGACCCACACCGAACGTTCGCCCACCGCGAACGCATCGAAGACCACGCCGCTGGGGCTTTGCGACGGGCTGGACCGCGCCATCGCCGTTTCATGGCGACGGTTGAAGACGTTGCGCACCCCACCCGCAAACGACCAACCCAACCAGCGACGCTGTGACGTGAGCGTGAGGTGCCAGATGCCGTAGGCCCCCAGCGCGCGCGGCGCGGCCACCACCGCACCGTCACCGTCGCGCAGGGGGCTGGTCAGCCGCGAACCCACCCACTGGTAGTCCGCCCCCAGACGCCAGTTGCCCTCGGCCAAGGGCACCGACATCTGCCATTTGGCCAGCCATTGGGGGGCATTGACCACCCGCACCCCAGCCTGGTCGACCGCGCGCTGCCAAGCCACGCTGGCACGCATGCGCAGTTGACCGGGGGTTTGCCAATCGACCTGGCCCTCAGCGCCCGTCATGCGGGTCTGGGCGTCATACATGGCATCACCGGTGGCATCGTCCCAGGCATAGACATCGCGCAGGCGATAGCGGTAAGCCGATGCCAGCCAGCGCAGCCCTGGCGCGGCCTGGTGTTGCACCAGCGCCTCGACCAGGCCCAGGCGTTCGGTGCGCAAGCGGGTGTCACGCCCGCCGCCAGGCAATTCGTCGGCATTGGGCAAACGGAAACCGCTGGAATGCGAGAGCTTGACCGTCGTTTGCGGCGACAACGCATAACTCAACCCCAACCTGGGGCTCCAGACGGGCCGGAAACCGTGCTGTTTGCAAGGCGACACCTCGCAATCCAGCCAGGTCGGCCGGTCGTAGCGCAAGCCCGTGCTGAGCGTCAGCCGGTCGGTGACGGCATACGCATCGTCCACAAACAGGCTGGCCATGTGGTTGCGGAAATCCAGTTCGCCCGGCGGCGCGGGTGCGGTGGCCAGCCTGTCGGCATTGAGGTAGGTCCAGCGGAAGCGCTGGCGGTGGTCGCGCCGGTATTCCCAGCCCCACACCAGGGTGTGGCCCGCAAAAGCGCGCGACACCCACTGCTGCCGCGCACCCCACCACAAACCCTGAATACGGCTCTGGCGGTACTGCTGCTGCGGATCGGGTGCCGGGTACTCGAAGGTGGCCCGGTCGTCATACCGGCCTGCATACAGCAAGGTGCTGGATTGGAGCTGTCCGCCCAGGTTGGTGTCATACCCGGCTGACACATAGGCTGCCGAGTCGTCCAGCTGGCGGAACAGGTTGAAACGGTCGTCCACACGCGGATAGGGCACCTGTTTGGTGCGGCGCGACCAGTTGGCCTGGATGTTCAAGCCGTCGAGCTGCCAGCGTGCCATGAACCGCGTGGCCGCCTCACCGTCGAGGTTGCGCGCCCATCCGCCGTTCAGGCCCAGCGCGTCGTAGTAAGGGAAATAAATGTTGGCCTGGCCGGGGGCTGCCATTGCCGAGGCGGACAGCAACAGGCTGCCGCCGTTGTCCAGCTGCCGTCCGTGCGTCAGGCGCTGCCGGTGTCCGCCCTGCGAGAACCATTCGGCCACGGCCTGGGTGGCACCGATGTCACTGCCTTTTTTGGTGAACACGTGGATGACCCCCAGCAACGCGTTGTTGCCGTGGGTGACGGCACCCGGCCCGGGTGTGTACTCCACGCGCTCGACCAACTCCAGGTCGACGATGCCATCGTGCCCCAGGTAGGCCTGGTTGTAGATGTTGTCTTGCACCACCACCCCATCGAGCAGCAGCATGACGCGGCTGGTGAAGTCGCCCCCCACCCCGAACCCGCGCCCGGACAGGTAGTGGTAACGCCGGTCCTCGGTGGCAAACAGGCCACGCATGCTGTTGACGACATCGGCCAGCGTGCGGTAGCCGTGGGCACGGATGTCGTCTGCCGTGACCACCGACACCGCCGTGTGTGCCTGGCTGACCTGGGTGGCAAGGCGGGATGCCGAAATGACCTCGGTGGCCAACAGCGTTTCAAACGGCACATCGGCCAGTTCGACCGGCTCGGACACCCGTTGCTCCGCCCACGCCGTGCCCAGACAGCCCAATGCCAACGCGCAGGCCAACCACCGCTGGCGCGACCTGACCTGCCATGTGTGTTCATCCGTCATGTTGTGTGTCACCCCTGCCTGACGGAGACTGTATCGCATCGGGTGCGTCGGACGGCGCGGACTGCGTGTCCGCATGCGTCTGGCGGGCAGCCCCGCACAGGCTGACGATCAGGCGGAACAGCAGGGGGGCGTGGAAGGGCTTGGCCACGAAATCGGTCATGCCTGCACGCAGGCAACGGTCGCGCTCTTCGACTCGAGCGTTGGCGGTCATGGCGATGACCGGCAGGTCGGCCCAGCGCGGCTGCGAGCGGATGTGGCGCACCGCCGTCAACCCGTCCATGACCGGCATCTGCACGTCCATCAGGACAGCATCGACGCCCTGTGCCGCCAAGGCAGCCAGCGCCTCTTCGCCGTTACCGGCCAGTACCACCTGCGCACCCGCATGGCGCAACAAATCGGCAGCGCCGTCCCGGTAAGGCTGGTTGTCATCGACCAGCAACAGCGTGAGACGCTGCAAGGGTTGTGCCGCCTCGGTTGCCGGTACAGCTGGTGGTGTGCTGGGCACCGCCAGCACGCCCAGCGGCAGCGTGAACCAGAAGCTGCTGCCCTGACCCGGTTCACTCGTCACCCCGATGTCACCCCCCATCAGCGTGACCAACTGCCGGGAAATGACCAGCCCCAACCCAGTGCCCCCCACCGCTGCACCGGTGCCCCGCCCCAGCTGGTGAAACGCCTGGAACAGCTGCCCCATCTGTTTGCCCGAGATGCCCGGACCGGTGTCGGTCACGGTCACGCGCAGCCACTGCTGCACGCCTGTCTGGCCCAGTACCTGGGTGTGGACATCGACCCCGCCCGTGGTGGTGAACTTGACGGCGTTGTGCGCCAGGTTCATCAGCACCTGGGCCACACGCACCGGGTCGCCCAGCAGTTGGGTGGGCATCGGGCCTTCGGTGCCCACCGTGAACTGCAAGCCCTTGTCACGCGCCTGCTGACCCACAATGGTGTCCAGCTGGCGCAACACATCGCTCCAGGCAAACGGCACGGCATCGATCTCGACCTTGCCTGCCTCGATTTTGGAAAAATCCAGCACGTCATTGACCAGGCTTTGCAACAGGTCCGCCGCCTGGCGGATGCGGTCCACATGGCTGCGCTGCCGGTCATCCAGCCCCGATTTCAATGCCAGGTAGCTGCTGATCTGAATGGTGCTCAGTGGTGTGCGGAATTCATGGCTCATGTGCGCCAGAAACTCGCTCTTGGCCTGGTTGGCCTTGTCGGCACGCTGCCCCAGCTCCAGCAACTGCGCATGGTTGGCTGCCAGCAGGGCGTCGCGTGCCTCGATGTGCGCCAGCATCTGGTTGATGCGCTGCGTCAACAAGCCGATTTCGTCGTGCGCGCGCAGCGGCATGCGGGCCGAAAAGCTGTTGCGGCCCGCCAGGCTCTGCACCGCTTCGGCCAGTTCCGACACCGGTGCCAGCAATTTTTTCAGCAGGTGCCGGGTCACCCAACCGGCCAGCATCACGGCCAGCATGACAGTGGCCAGCAGGATGAGCGCATGCTGCACCACGCTACGCCACATGGGGCGCAGGTCGATCAGGGCATGCACTGTGCCGACCCGCTCGCCCGCCGACACCACCGATCCAAACACAGGCAGCTCGGTCGACCACAGGCGGTCTGCACGCGGCCATGAGGCCAGGTGGGCAGTCACGCTGTTGACACCCGACGGAAGCGGGTGCGCGGCCAGCACGCCGTCCACCCCGACACCGGTGACCAGCACCTCCAGCACGTTGGGGTAGACGGCCGCCGCGGCCAAGGTTTCCTGGGCAGCGCCGCTGTCACCGAACACGACCGCCGACTCCACCTGCACCGCCAGCGCCTGCACCCAGGCCTGGGATGCCGTCGCCGTATCGTGTCGATGCCAACGGAAATCGAGCGCTGCCACGACCACAAACGACAGCACCGCAGCCACCATCAAGCCCAGAAAGGCCACGCGCTCGACCCGCGAGAGCAACGAGCGGTAAGGCCCCTGCGGCAAGCCGGTACCGGGGTCGTGCACGAGGGGCACCGGCAGGTCAGGCACGGTGTGGGTCACATCAGCCACCTTCGGCCTGGGCCATCAGCACCTGCGACAGCACCCAGCAGGCCTCGAGCGTGAAGCGCCCGGCCCGCATGGCTTCAACGACCTGCAGGGGCGTCCAAGCCTCGAAATGATCGACCTCGCCATCCTGGTTGCACGGCACGCAGGCATCGGGCACCCGTGCGGTATACCAGTGGGTGTCCTCGACCATGTAGCCCGCGCCACCGCCATCGGGCACATGCCGCGTGGCGGTGAACCGCCCGCCCCAGCGGACATCGTGCAGGTCGGCCAGGTGCAGCCCGGCCTCTTCCCAGGTTTCGCGTACCAGGGTCTGTTGCAGGGTTTCGTCACCGGCCACGGTGCCGCCCATCAGGGTGTCCCACAGACCTGGATCGTTGGCTTTGTTGTGGGCACGCTGTTGCAACCACAGGCAACCATCGCTGCGCCAGCCGACCAGGTGAACCGCCTGCGTGGCAATGCCCAGCACCCTGACCACACCGCGCTCGACATGGGCACACAGCGTACCGTCGGGCGCACGCACCGGCAAGCACTCATTGCGCCAGACACCCGCCACACCGGCCTGTGCCAGCGCAGCAGCCACCCGAGCAAAATTTTCATTGAAATCAGGCTTCATCGCATATTCAATATAACAATATTGCTCTGTTTTTTGAATGATGCGTTCCGCCGCATAACCCGACTGAGCGAGGGCAGGCAACAGACGCTCCCACGTCTGGGGCTCCAGCGAGCCCACCTGCTGTGGCCCCAGGACCAACGGCACACGCAGCGTGCGTGGCGGTTGACCGATGGCCTGCTGCCACCGGTCCAGTTCCTGTGGACTGAAAAGCACCTTACTGAGCGGCTTCCGCCTTCTTCAGGTGAGCGTACAGCTGATCTTTGATGGCCAGCTTTTCTTTCTTCAGTACCTCGATTTCATGGGGGGTGCCCGACTCGATGTGCGACTCCATGTTCTTGATTTTCTGGTCAAGCTCGTTGTGCTTGTCGAACAGGCGGGTGAAGTGGTGGTCGTGGCCTTTGAGTTGGGTGATGAGATCGCGGTATTCAGGAAACATAAACACTCCTTGGTTGAAAAAGGCCCCGGGGCTGTCCCGGAAACCACGGTTCAGGTGTAACAGAAAACAAGTGAACCGTTATTGACGAAATCGAGATTGTGTCACTGCCCTTACACACTTTTGGCGCAAAAGCAGCTCAAACCGGCGGCGCGACGGCAGCATCGCCCCGGCTGCGGTAGGGCGCGCTACCCAACCAGTGCAGCAGTGCGGCATCGGACATCGGGCGGGCGATGAGGTAACCCTGTACCCGGTGCACGCCCAGGGCCACCAGCGCGTCCAACTGGGTTTGGGTTTCGACACCTTCGGCCACGACCTGCAAGTCCAGGTCACGGGCCAGCTCCCTGACCGTGCGGACCATGACGTCGTCACCGTGTGCCAGGGGCACCACAAAACTGCGGTCGATCTTGATCGTCTGGAACGGCAGGCTCTGCAAACGGTAGAGTGAAGAGTGCCCGGTACCGAAGTCGTCCAGCAAAAACTCGAACCCCTGGCGGAACAGCTCTGTCATGGCTTGGGTCAGGTTGGCCTCGGACTGAGCCACCTGGCTTTCGGTGATCTCCAGACGGATGCAGGCGTTGGACAGGCCGTGCGCGCGCAAAACGGCCGGAAGCTCAACCAGCAGGTCATTTTCGGCAAACTGGCGCATCGACAGGTTCACGCTGCAAGGCACCTCGTGACCCAGCTTGCGCAGGCGCGCCACCATGGTGCAACTGCGTGCGAGCACCTGCATGCCCAACGTGCCGATCAGCCCGGCCTCCTCGGCAATCGGGATGAACTCACCCGGCGAAATGGCCTCGCCCTCCAGCGACCACCGGGCCAGCGCTTCCATGCCCACCACCCGCCGAGCGACCACGTCCACAACGGGTTGGAACACAACCTGGATGGCATCGTCCCGCACAGCCTGCACCAGCGCCTGTTCC
>DDUQ01000003.1:15121-38069 GCA_002344885.1 Comamonadaceae bacterium UBA2334 | reverse complement strand
GCCGGTGCGGTGGCGGGCAACCTGGCCTGGCAGGCCAGCGCGTTTTCGGCGGCGGCCACCGGCAGCCTGCACCGCCAGAATGTGTACGCCCGCCTGAGCTGGACGCACGAGGGCTGGCAGCCTGCGCTGGATGTGCTGTTCCACCCGGCCGACCGTGGGCGCATCGTCACCGCCAGCCTGACGTGGCAGGGCGACCGCGTGAAGGTGGAGGGCGGGGTGCGTGTCAACGCCGGACCTGCCACGGCGGTCGTGCGCCAGTTGCCGGTGGGCAGGCAGGCCTATTTGAGTGGCACCTGGGCGTTCTGACTGCTTTCCCGCCAGCGCGGCGTGGTGGACCTTGATGCGTCTTGACAGGGGTCCGTATCAGGGGGGCGGTTCGGCGCTCATTACCCGGTTGCGGCCCATTTTTTTGGCCCGGTACAGCGCATCATCGACGTTGCGCAGCAGCGTCGACTGATCGTTACCGTGTGTCGGCGTTGTGGCGACGCCGGCAGACAGCGTTGCGCGCAGCGTCTGGTCAGTTGCCACCGGTATGACGAAATCGGCAAAGGCCAGCCGGAACCGCTCAGCGCGGGCCACCGCCGCATCGTGTGCCATGTTGGGCAACATCACCAGGAACTCCTCGCCACCATGCCGGCATACGACATCGCCCTCTCTGGACTGTGCTTGCAGCAGCCCGGCGAGCGACCGTATGACCTCATCACCCGCCGGGTGACCAAAGGTGTCGTTCACTCGCTTGAAATGGTCAATGTCGATCAGGATCAGACTCAATGGCAAGCCGTCTCGCCAGCACCGCGCCAGTTCCCTGGGCAACGTGGCGTCGAGATAGCGCCGGTTGTACGTGCCGGTCAGTGGGTCGCGGTTGGCCTGTTCAGTCAGTTGATGCTGAAGTGACTGGATCTCGCTCAACTGTCGCTGTAAGGCTTGCTCGTTTTCGCTCAGGCGTTTTCGGGTGGCCTTGAGTTCTGCGGCTCTCTGCTTGGAGCCCACGGCGACCAGCAGGAGGCAGATGGCGAGTTGAGCCATGCACAGTGCGGTGGTGTAGGGGTTGGTGTCGGGCGACAGCCTGACACCCCAAATCAAGGTGGCCGATCCCATTCCCGCAACCAGTGCCAATGCCGCAGAAATCAGGCCTTTCCAGGCAAAGTAGGCGCTGAAGCCAACACACAGCCCCAGTGCCGAAACGTACCCGATCCAGAGTGGGTAACCCAGAAATGCCAGCCACATGCCCAGTATCCAAAGGTCCAGCCCCATGGCGGCAGTTTCGGCGCGCATAGGTTGGGGCGCGCGCTGGCCAATCTGGTACACCAGATGTGGGTACACCAGGCAACAGGCCAGCAGTGACAACCACACCTCAGGCGGCTGCACCTGAGCATACAGGTGAGAACCAATGGTGACGAGGAACATGGCACCCATCAGCACCCGGACGCGGTGGTTCAGGCGGAGCATCCAATGCACTCGACCCGAACGCGCCGGGGGGGCGTCGCGAGGATGCGCCCGCGTCATGAGTGGGTCAAGGCCAGCACGCGCTGGCGCAAGCTGTCCGGTGTCACCATTGCGCCCGCGTCGGGCGCACCCACGTTCAGCCCCACGCGACTGGACGCACCACGGCGGAGCGGTTTGACCATGGTGGCAGGCAGCCACGCCACCTGCAGCTGGTAGGCCACCATCACGGTGAAGGCAAACTTGAACACGTTGTCGTTGCCAGCCCCCAGGAAATGCACCCAGAAATACGGCGCAAACCGGCGCTGCTTGAGCAGGTCAAATTGGTTGGGAATTGCGTGCTCGTCTGGTGGGTGGGGGTGGGAGGTGATGCCCATCGAACGCGTTCCTTGCTGTCGGCAGCCAAACAAATTGTTTGCGCATTCTGCCGCAAGCCTGTGTCGGTGCACGCGCCTGGAACGGGCCGGACCGTGGCCTAACCGCCAGGGTCGGGTGACCGGTGCCGGTAAACGTGGGCCGGGCCATGCCGGTACTCGATGTGCCGCTCCAGCCGGGCACCCAGGCGCCGGGCCACGGCCTGCGAGGCCGTGTTGTGCACCGACACCACACTCACCGCGGTGGTCCAGCCGAAGTGGCTGTGGGCCAGTTGCAAAGCCCGCCTGGCCGCTTCGGTGGCAAAGCCCTTGCCATGGGCCATGGGCACGAGCGCCCAGGTGATTTCGGGCTCAAACCAGCCTTCCGGGTACCACAGGCCACACAGGCCCACGTGATGTCCGGTGGCTTTGTCTTCGAGCGCCCAGGGTCCGTAGCCGCGCAAGGCCCAGTGGCCGCTGTAGACCGCAAACTTGCGCCAGGCCTCTTCACGGTTGCACGGGCCACCATAGAAGGCCGACAACGGGCTGGAAAAAAAATCGGCCATGGCATCGAAATCAGACGGCACAAACCCACGCAGGTGCAAGCGTTCGGTGTCGAAGCGTGGAATGAGTGGGTGTGCAGTCGTCATGTCGATGGGGCAGGGTGCTTCGGGTATGGCGGGTCAGCGAAGGTCGAACCGGTCGAGCATCATCACCTTGTTCCACGCCCTGGCAAAGTCTCGCACGAACTTGCCCGCGTTGTCGGCCTGGGCGTAGACCTCGGCAATGGCGCGCAACTGCGAGTTCGAGCCGAACACCAAATCCACCCGGCTGGCGGTCCATTTCAGGGCACCGGTCTGCCGGTCGCGGCCCTCGTAGGCGTTGTCACCGGTCGGTGCCCAGGCGGTGGACATGTCCACCAGGCTCGTGAAGAAGTCGGGCGTGAGCTGGCCGGGGCGGTGGGTGAACACGCCCTGCGGGTTGCCGCCGTGGTTGGCACCCAGCACACGCAAGCCGCCGACCAGCACGGTCATTTCGGGGGCGCTGAGTGTCAGCAGCTGAGCCTTGTCGACCAGCATTTCCTCGGGTGATACCCGGTACGCTGCCTTGCGCCAGTTGCGGAAACCGTCTGCCTGAGGCTCCAGCACGGCCAACGATTCGGCATCGGTCTGCTCGGGCGTGGCATCGGTGCGGCCGGGTGTGAAGGGCAATTCCAAGCTGTGCCCGGCGGCTTTGGCGGCAGCCTCCACGCCGGCATTGCCGGCCAGCACGATCAGGTCTGCCATGGACACCTGCTGCGCGCCTGTGTGCGTGGCATTGAACCCGTTGCGGATGACGTCCAGCGTGGCCAGCACGCGGGCCAACTGCTGCGGCTGGTTGACGTCCCAGTCCTTTTGCGGCGCGAGGCGGATGCGTGCGCCGTTGGCACCGCCGCGTTTGTCGGACCCACGGAACGTGGAGGCCGAGGCCCAGGCGGTTTGCACCAGTTCGGCCACCGTCAGGCCACTGGCCAGTACCTTGGCTTTGAGGTCAGCCGCGTCGCGGGCATCGATCAGCTTGTGGGCCACAGGTGGCACCGGGTCTTGCCAGATCAGGTTTTCTGCGGGCACTTCCGGCCCCAGGTAGCAGGCTTTGGGCCCCATGTCGCGGTGGGTGAGCTTGAACCAGGCGCGTGCATAGGCATCGGCAAACTCGTCCGGGTGGGCCAGGAAGTGGCGAGAAATTTTTTCGTAGGCCGGGTCAAACCGCAACGACAGGTCAGCCGTCGTCATGTGCGGCGGGTGCTTTTTGTCGGGGTCGTGCGCGTCGATGATCATGTCTTCAGGGGCCACGTCTTTCGCCCGCCACTGGATGGCACCGGCCGGGCTCTTCACCTGCTCCCACTCGTACTTGAACAGCACCTTGAAGTAGCCCATGTCCCACTGGGTGGGGTTGGGTTTCCAGGCACCTTCGAATCCGCTGGTGGTGGTGTCGCCACCGTGCCCGCTGCCGTGCTGGTTGATCCAGCCAAAACCCATGGCTTCGATGGGGGCTGCCTCGGGCTCGGGGCCCACCAGGGCGGCATCTCCCGCGCCGTGCATCTTGCCGAAGGTGTGACCACCGGCCACCAGGGCGACGGTTTCGTAGTCGTTCATCGCCATGCGGGCAAAGGTTTCGCGCACGTCGCGCCCGCTGGCCACCGGGTCGGGGTTGCCGTCCGGGCCTTGCGGGTTGACGTAGATCAGCCCCATCTGCACGGCGGCCAAGGGGTTTTCCAGCTCGCGTGCGGCGGGGTTGGCGCTGTAGCGGCTGTTGGGTGTGTCGCTGGTGGCCAGCCATGTTTTTTCAGCACCCCAATAGATGTCTTCTTCCGGAGCCCAGATGTCTTCGCGTCCGCCGCCAAACCCGAAGGTTTTGAAACCCATGGTTTCCATCGCCACGTTGCCCGCCAGGATGAAGAGGTCGGCCCACGAAATGGCGTTGCCGTATTTCTGCTTGATGGGCCACAACAGGCGGCGGCCCTTGTCCAGGTTGCCGTTGTCGGGCCAGCTGTTGAGCGGTGCAAAGCGTTGGTTGCCTGTGTTGGCGCCCCCGCGTCCGTCTGCGGTGCGGTAGGTGCCTGCAGCGTGCCAGGCCAGGCGGATCATCAGGCCACCGTAGTGTCCGTAGTCGGCGGGCCACCAGGGCTGGCTCTGCGTCATCAGCGCAGCGAGGTCGGCTTTCAGCGCCGCATAGTCCAGCGTGCCGAAGGCGTGCCGGTAGTCGAAATCGGGGTCCATGGGGTTGGACGCGGGCTGGTGCTGGTGCAGGATGGCCAGGTTCAACTGGTTGGGCCACCAGTCGGCGTTGGACTGCCTGGCGGGCGTGGTGCGTGCACCCGTGGCAGCGTGGAAAGGGCACTTGCCAGTGGAGGCGGTGGGGGGGTGTGGGGTGCTCATGTCAGTCTCCTGCGTCAGGGTTGGGGTTGAGAAACGGCGTCATCGGCGTGTGCGGAATAGCTTGCGCCCCATGCGGCGAGCCAATACATCCACTGTGCCTGGGGGCGTGTTGGGGTGTGGGTGGTCATGTTGCGCTCCTGGCTGATCCGGTGGTGCAATCATGAACCTGCCTATGACGTTAGTCGAGCCAATTGTTTTTATGTATTCAATAGTCATTCCCTACCGACCGGCTGCGCCATGATCGGGGCCAGTGGCCGGACACCCCGCACCTATACTGGCCCGATGTTTCATGCCGTTGCACGATTGCGTGCCGAGCGCCTGGCGCGCAGCACCAAGCCGTTCCTGTGCCGGGGTGGCGTCAAGGGCCCCCGGTGCGACGGGTGCCGTCTGCCGCCCGCCCATTGCATCTGTGCCCAGCGCCCGGTGGTCGAGACGCGCGCGGGTTTTTGCCTGCTCATGGGAGACATCGAACCCATCAAGCCCAGCAACACCGGTTGGCTGGTGGCCGATGTGGTGCCCGACACACATGCGTTTGGCTGGTCGCGCACCGCGGTGGACCCAGCGATGCTGGCCTTGCTGGCTGATCCCATCTGGCAGCCATTTGTGGTGTTTCCGGGCGAGTACGCACCGGCCGAGCGGGTGGTGACCGTTGTGCCCGACACGACCCGGCGGCCGCTGTTCATCCTGCTGGACGGGACATGGTCCGAGGCGCGCAAGATGTTCCGCAAAAGCCCGTATCTGGACCACCTGCCGGTGCTGAGCCTGTGCAGTGACCAGGCATCGCGCTACCGCTTGCGCCGCTCGCACCGCGATGACCACTTTTGCACGTCCGAGGTGGCTTCGCTGTGCCTGGCGCTGGCCGGTGAGCTTTCCGCTGCCCAGGCGCTTGATGCCCATCTGGAGGTGTTCACCCGCCAGTACCTGTGCGCAAAAAACGGATGGGCCCCAGCCCCATAGCGCGCACCGGTTCAGGTGGTGTGGCAAGCGGTAGGGTTCTGTGTCATGGCGCGTCCGGCAATTCAGGCCGAGCGCTCCAGTTTGAACATGGCCATGGCGCTGACAAGTTCGGCTGCCTGTTCTTTCAGTTTGGCCGCTGCGGCTGCCATCTCCTCGACCAGGGCTGCGTTTTGCTGCGTGGCCTGGTCCAACTGGGTGATGGCCTGACCCACCTGGGCCACACCGGCGCTTTGTTCGGCGCTGGCGGTGTCGATGGCGCTGACCACGTCGTTGACCTGTCGGATGGCGCTGACAACACCGGACATTTTTTCGCCTGCAGCGTCCACCAGCTTGCTGCCTGCTTCCACCTGCACCAGGCTGGCCGTGATGAGTGCCTTGATCTCCTGTGCCGCGGCTGCACTGCGGCCGGCCAGGTTGCGCACCTCCGAAGCCACCACCGCGAACCCGCGCCCCTGCTCGCCAGCGCGGGCGGCTTCCACAGCTGCGTTCAGGGCGAGGATGTTGGTCTGGAAAGCAATGCTGTCGATGACACCGATGATGTCGCCAATTTTGTGCGAGCTGTCAGAAATGCCCCGCATGGTGGATACCACTTCGGCGACCACCCGGCCGCCTTCAGCAGCCACCTCGCTGGCCTGCGTTGCCATGCGGTTGGCCTGAGAGGCATTCTGGGCGTTGTGGCCGACGGTGGCACTCAGTTGGTCCATAGAGGCCGCTTGTTGCTGCAAGGCGCTGGCCTGGGCTTCGGTGCGCTCGCTCAGGTCGAGGTTGCCGTGCGCGATTTCGGCACTTGCAGCAGACAGTTGAGCGGCGCTGCTCAGCACCTGGCGAACCATGGTGATGAGTTCGGCCTGCATGCCGGCCAGCGCTCGGCTGAGGTCGGCAATTTCGTCGCTGCCAGAGGTGCTGATGCGGCTGGTCAGGTCACCTTGGGCCACCACGTTGGCGGTCTGGACGGCAGAAACGAGTTGGGTAGCGGTGGACCGGCTGATCCAGACAGCGATGATCAGCCCGGCCAGCAGGCTGGCGCCCATGGCTGCAAGGCTGACTTTCAGCGCACGGTCGGCCTGGGCGACCGCCGCATGTTCCATGTCGCTGCTGACCTGGTTCATGGCCTCCAGCAGCTGCGCGAGTGTTTGCGACGCTTCGCGGTCCATGCCGCGAACCGCATTGTCGCCTGTCGTGTGGTCGTGGTTCGCTGCCTTGAACGCCTCGAAGCCCTTGCGGTAGCCCTCGGACATCTTGGTGTGGGCAGCCAGAAATGCGGCGGCTTTGGCCTTGAGTTCGGGCGGGGCGTTCTGTTCATCGAGTGCGCGGATGATGTCCCGGGCACCTGTCGCCACCGCCTGCTCCTGCCTCTGGAAAGCATCCCAGAACCGGGTCAGGTCCTCGGGTTTGGCACCCCGCAGCAGCACGTTTTTCCATTCCTGCACCTGCGTTTTGAAGCGGCTGTCGGTTTCGGCGGTTTTTCGTGCCAGTTGGACGTAGGCCTCAACCGGGCCTGAAAACGTGTCGATGGCCGACTTCTGGAACAGCAGACCCGCCAGGCCCGCCAGCATGGTCATGAGCAGCAAAGCGGCAAAGGTCAGGGGAAGTTTGACACTGAGCTTCATGGGCATCTCCAACGATCGGGCAGGCAAAGGGTGCCTTGTCGCACACAAATGCGCGCATGCACATTCTGTGCCCATCTTGGTCGTTGATCTGCCCGCTGTCCATGCGGGTTTCTACGCGAAGTCAGCCGGGCAGCATGCCTTCAATGGTTTCGGCCAGGCTGGCTGGGGTGTCGGTGGGGGCGTAGCGTTTCACGGTCTGTCCATCGGCGTCCACCAGAAACTTGGTGAAGTTCCACTTGATGCCCTCCGACCCCAGCAGGCCGGGGGCAGCCTTTTTCAGGGCCTTGAAGAGTGGATGCGCATCGCTGCCGTTGACGTTGACCTTGGCAAACATGGGGAAGGTGACGTCATAGGTCAGGCTGCAGAACTGCTGAATCTCAGCCTCGTCACCCGGTTCCTGGTTGCCGAACTGGTCGCACGGAAAACCCATGACCACCAGGCCCTTGTCTTTGTAGCGCTGGTGCAGTTCTTCCAGCCCCTTGTACTGGGGCGTGAAGCCGCATTTGCTGGCCACATTGACCACGAGCAGTGTTTTGCCCTGGTAGTCGGCTACGGTTTGTGTTTGGCCGTCGATGGTCTGGAGGCTGATGTCTTGCAGGTTCATGGTGATGAGTCGAGAGAGTTGAATGACGGTGGGTGGGCGGATGCGGCTTCAGGACCGCGTTGGGTTGTGCGTGGGCGTGGGGGCCTCCAGCGCGCGAGACAGGGTCTGCACCAGCGCCTGCAGTTGGTGGCGCAGGGTCGCGGCGTCGGCAAAAGGTGCGTCGGGAGTGTGGGTGCTGGCAAGTGGGCCGGAGGCGGCTTCGCCCAAGACCCGGCACACGAGGCGGTGCGGTACGTCTTCGGCCTGGTCGCGCAGGGCGCAGCCACTGTCGGTCAGGGAGACGAGCACGCGACGCTCGTCTGCGGCGTCACGTGTGCGGCGCACCAGTCCGGCGGCTTCCAACCGTTTCAGCAGGGGGGTGAGGGTGCCGCTGTCCAGGCGCAAGCGGTCGCCCAACGCACTGACGGTGCTGGGTGAGGCCTCCCACAGCACCAGCATCACCAGGTACTGCGGGTAGGTCAGGCCCAACTCGTCCAGCAGGGGGCGGTACAGGCGTGTCATGAGGTTGCTTGCCGCGTACAGCGGAAAGCACAGTTGCTGGTCGAGCCGCAAGTGAGCGGGGCAGGTGGAAGTGGTATCGGACGGAGTCATTGCAACAGGTTGTATTTGAATTTTATGTAATTTTATTGTGTACAATTTTTAAGCCGGAAAATGACCCTGTTCCGTCAGGGGTTGCACCAGATCAGTGGTGAGCGCACTGAGGTGGTGCGGCGCGGCGCCTGGTGTGCGGCGCTGGTGCACGTGCCAGAAGACCTTGGCAGAGCGATGGGATTGGGGTGGCCATGAGGTGGCGTAGCGACGGCGCAGGGATGACGACAGCCCTTGCGGGCGGCCAGTGGCTCAGCCGCTCAGAACTCGGCTTCGAGTTCGTCGATTTCGGCCGGTTCCTGGCTGGCCGCTGAGACCCACTCCTGCATGGCGGGCAGGGCCATGATGGCCTGGCAATAGGCGGTGCAGGCGGCATCCAGTGGCACACAGTAGGTGATGAACCGCGTCACCACTGGCGCATACATGGCATCGGCCAGACAGGGGTGGTCGCCGTAAAGATAAGGCCCACCGTGCGCCGACAGGCATTCGTCCCAGATGGCGACGATGCGGTCGATGTCAGCCTGCGCGCGCGACCACACTTTGAAGTTGGTGTACCGTGCCTTGATGTTCATGGGCAGGGCCCCTCGCAGCGAGGCGAAACCGGAGTGCATTTCGCCGCAGATGGCTCTGCAATGCGCCCGCGCCTTCACGTCTGTTGGCAGCAAGCCGGCTTTGGGTTTGACTTCGTTCAAGTATTCGCCAATGGCCAGGGTGTCCCAGACCTTGATGCCGTGGTGATGCAGGCACGGCACCAGCATGGACGATGACAGTAGCAGCATCTCGGCCTTCATGGACGGGTCATCCGGTGGAATGACATGCTCCTCGAACGGCAGGCCGGCCAGTTTGCACATCAGCCAGCCCCGCAGCGACCAGGCCCCGTAGTTCTTGCTACTGATAGTCAACGTGGTTTTGTGCATGGAGGCTTGACTCCTGGCGTGTTGTGAAGCGGGCAACGCAAATGTTGTGCCATGCCCCGAAAACGGTGCGCCCGGCGGGTTGGCCCGCAACTTGCCTGTGTACAGGCTGACAACGTGTCAGCAACCAAGGACAGACATGCTTTACCAGGCCTATCAAGTTCAAACCGATCTGTTGTCTCCCTTCCGTCTGTTCACGCAGTGGCTGGGTTCAGCGCTGTGGTTCGACCGGACCGAAGGCACACCCCTCAGGCGGCTGGCAGCGGGCAGCGAAATGCTGTCGCGCTTGCGCCTGACCCACGTTCGGCCCGCTTACGGCATTGCTGATGTCCGGGTGAACGACGAGCAGTACCCCGTTGTGGAAGAAACCACGTTGGCGACGCCGTTCGGGCAGTTGCTGCACTTCAAAAAGCCTAGTGCGCCGTGGCAACCCCCTGTGATGCTCGTGGCCCCGCTGTCAGGTCACTTTGCCACCCTGCTGCGTGAAACCGCCCGCACGCTGCTGCAAGACCATGATGTGTACATCACCGACTGGCACAACGCGCGTGACGTGGGCCTGCACCACGGCAGGTTCGGCCTGGATGACTACATCGATGCCTTGATGCTGTTCACGCAAGCCATCACGGCGCAGGCGGGTGCCCGCGCGCACTGGGTGGCTGTTTGCCAGCCATGTGTGGCAGCACTGGCTGCAACCGCGCTAATGGCGGAGGACGACCGCCCCGACCAGCCACAAAGCCTGACCTTGATGGCGGGCCCGGTCGATTGCCGCATCAACCCGACAGAGGTCAACAAACTTGCCGTCAGCAAGCCCATCGACTGGTTCGAGCGCAACCTGGTCAGTACGGTACCTCTTCCGCACAAGGGATTCATGCGGCGGGTGTATCCGGGCTTTTTGCAACTCACCGCATTCATCAGCATGAACCCCGAGCGACACAAACAGTCGTTCAAGGACATGTACCGCCATCTGGTCGACGGTGACTTGGACAAGGCCAACGTCATTCGCGAGTTTTACGACGAGTACCTGGCCGTTAACGACCTGCCGGCAGAGTTCTACCTGGAAACGGTGGAGAAGGTATTCCAGACTTACGACTTGCCGCGTGGCGTGTTGCAGTACAGGGACCGCACGGTCAACACGGCCGCCATCCGGCGCACCGCATTGCTTACCGTGGAGGGCGAGCGCGACGACATCTGCTCGGTGGGCCAGACAGTCGCTGCACAGGACATGTGCCCTGGTATCCGCCCTTACCTCAAGACACACCACGTGCAAACGGGTGTGGGGCACTACGGGGTGTTCAGCGGCCGCCGTTGGAACCAGCAAATCTACCCACGGGTGCGAGATGTGATCCACGCCAGCATGGGTTGACAGGGGCGAGTCTTGAGGGCGGCAGCTTTCAAGCAGAGGTCCGGTGCGTGTAGCGTTGGTACCAGGATGACGGACGATGCGCTCAGAACTGCGCAACGAGCGTGGCCCATTGCCAAATGGCAAAGCCTGCCAGCAAACTGCCCGACAGCCTGTTGATGCGTTGTCGCCAGGTATGGTCCAGCCGGTGGCGCAAACGGCTGACACCCCACGACAGGCCCAGCCACCACAGGGCTGATCCCACCATGACACCGACCACCATCGGCAGTGGCTGCAATGTGCCCGTCATGCTGCCTGCCAGCGACGAGAACACGGCCAGAAATGACAGGATGGTTGCAGGGTTGGACAGCGTCAGCACAAACGTGCCAGCGAAGCATCGGAACAGATCGTGGGCGGTGGGCACCACTGCGGCTTGTGTGGTCTGTGGTTGGGTTGCCGTATGCCATGCCATCCAAAGCAGCAGTGCCCCCCCTGCCAGAGCGAGGGGAATGCGCGCCTGTGTCAGCAACTCAATGATGCGGACCACGCCCCAGGCACCCGCGGCACCATAGACCGCATCGGCCAGGGCGGCCCCCAGACCGGTGGCAAGCCCGGCGGACATGCCGCGGTCCAGCGTACGTTGGACGGTCAACAGACCGATCGGTCCGACAGGGGCGGCAATCAGCAGGCCCACACCTGCAGCCTTCATGAAGAGGATCAGGGTTTCCATGTGCATGCAGGCAGTTTATGCGGATGCTATGGCTTGATGAAGCTGATAATTCAGGTCATAGTGCCGCAATGCATGCTGAAAATTAGGTCATTCTGAATTTGAGGAAGAACTGTGCAAATTGACGACAAGGCGTGGCGTTTGATTCAGGCGTTGCAGGCTGACGCACGTCTGCCCTTGAAGGCGTTGGCACAGGCGGCAGGCTTGTCGCTGCCCGCTACTGCGGAGCGCTTGAAACGCATGGAAGAAGCAGGCGTGATCAGCGGCTTTCATGCCGAGGTGCCGCCTTCGGCTGCTGGCTACGGTGTCAGGGCCATTGTGGGCATCAACGTGCCGCAGCCTGGCAAACAGTCCTTGATTGCGCAGTTGCAGGCCATGCCAGAGGTGCTTGAATGCCATCACGTGAGCGGAGCGGATTCATACATCTTCACGGTGGTCGCGCGTGATCTCGGGCATCTGGAGGGGTTGATCGGGGCTGTGAACCTGTACGGTGAAACCCGAACATCCATTGTGTTTTCCACACCTGTGCCGCGCCGTGGTGTGTCTCGTCCTGCCTGACAGGCTCACATCGCCCTGAACAGGTGCGCGTACAGCCGGCTGACGGCCAGGCGTTCCGTGCGGCCGCGCAGGTGGAGCCAGAGTTTGCCGGCTTCGTCGCGGACCGCGCGTTGTATGGCGTCGGCACGCACGACCGTACCCCGGTGGACTTGCCAGAAGCGCTGGCCGTCGAGTTGGGGCAGCAGTTCTTTCAGCGGGGTGCGGATGAGCACCTCCCGCTCCGCCGTGACCACCCGGATGTACTTGTCTGCGGCTTCAAAGTACAGCACTTCGGTCACGGGCACCATCACCAGGGTGCTGCCGTGGGCATCTGTGACGCTGGCCTGTATCACCGACAGTGCCTGTGTGGGGGTTGTGTGGGGTGTGGCCTGCGGACCGGACGCGGCCACGTGGGGAGCGCCGTTCACCTGTGCCAGCAGCGCGACGATCTGGCTGAGTTGCTGGAGAGAAGGCAGACTGTCCTGCGTCGGGGGGCCCTGAATTGTGGTTTGGCGGTGAGTCAGTGCGGCGGCGAGCTTGTCGGTGCAGCGCCTCAGGCGCTCGCGTTGCACCGGTTTGACCAGGTAGTCCACGGCCTGAGCGTCAAAGGCGGCGACGGCGTACTGGTCGTAAGCCGTGACGAAAACCAGCGCGGGAAAGGGCTTGGGGCTGTCGGTGGGCCAGGCATCGGCCAACTCGGCAGCGGCTTCCAGCCCGGACTGGCCCGGCATGCGGATGTCGAAGAACAGCACGTCGGGCTGCAGCGCCAATGCCTGGGTGACGGCACTCAGCCCGTCGCCCACCGTTGACACAATGTCCAGTGCCGGCCAGACGGTGGCCAGTTCGGTCGATAGCGCAGCCGCCAACAGGGGTTCGTCTTCGGCGATAAGGGCGGTGGGGCGCATGGAAGGAAGGTTGCAGCAATTTAGTGATAAATATGCACAACAGCGCTTGTACCATTTGGTTCAAATGCTATCAAATCAAAAGTTGCGCGATCGCCGTAGGCGGTGGCCAGGCGTTCGCGTACCTGGGTTGTGCCAAAGCCCGTGGTCTGGGCGGGTGTGGATGTGACGCTCGGCAAGGTGGCCGCCGTGCCCGCCCCATCGTCTGTCACTTCCAACCGCAGGGCTGGGCCTTGGGGTGTGTCGGTCTGGTTGGCCCTGACCAGAATGTGCCCGCCAGCCACCTGTGGTTCCAGCCCATGCTGGATGGCGTTTTCCACCAGTGGTTGCAGCAGCAGCGGCGGAATGGGGTGGTGGCGCAAGTCGTCCGGCAGGTCCAGCGTGACCCGCAGGCGCGGCCCCATGCGGATGGCCATGAGGGCCAGGTAGTCGTTCAGCCGATCGAACTCCGTCGCCAGCGTGTGGTTGCCGCCGCCCGTCGTGTGCCGGGAGGCCGCCAGGGTGGCCCGCAGGTAGGCAATCAGGTGGTCCAGCATCGTCTGGGCGCGCGGCGGGTCGATGCTGATCAGCACGCGCAGGTTGGCCAGCGTGTTGAACAGCATGTGGGGCTCCAGCTGGCTTTCCAGCAGCTTCAACTGCGCTTCGGCAGTTTGCCGTTGCGTGCGTTCCAGTTCGCTTTGCAGGTAGGTGCTTTTGCCCGCCAGGTAAAAGTACAGCGTCATCGCGCTGCCGACGATCAGCGACATGCCCAGCAGCGTCCAGGCCATGCGGGGGCTGTGGGTGACCATCAGGTTCTGCGTGTGGCCCGCGTACCAACCACCCACGGTGGTGCCCATCGCAACGCCCAGCAGCACGCCGCCCGGCACCAGCAGCACGGCCCGCCAGCCCACCGGGAAGCCGCCCGGGTCTGTCGGGCGTGACAGCCCGCGTGCCCCCCCGTTGATGAGCGCCCAGATGGACAGACCTATGCCCTGCGAGTACACCATCTGCTCGTCCAACGGTCCGGTGCCCAGCCACCACAGGATGACAGCGATGAGCGCGTTGACAGCCAGGGTGATGCCCAGCCCCTTGAGCAGCGCAGGCCGCTCGCAGAAAGGCATCCGGTGTGGCGGCTTGGCTTGGGTACGGGTCATGGGCGGAGTGTAGGGCGGGTGAACGGTATGGTGGACGAGATGTGGTGAATGAGTTGTGGTCGACAAAGTGCGGTCAGTTCGGTACGGTCGTCTGCGCGGCATCCCGTCTCACAGCAGGCCCAGCCACTGTCCCCACACCAGTTGGCCCAGGTACCTGCCGGGCAGGAGCGTGAACAACCCTGCACCCACGCACGCCTGCCAGTACAGGGCTTGCATGGTTTTGCGGTGACCCATGATGTTGCGCCGGGATAAGAACCGAAAGGCCATGAACAGGTTACCGAAGGTGAGCGGCACCAGCAGGTGGATAGGGGTGTATCCAGCCAGGTTGGGCAGGTTGTAGTCCCTGATGAACAGGGCCGATACCGCGCATACCAGCATCAGCGTGACCCACGCATAACCGGCAGCACGGTGCAGTGACGGCCGGCTGGCAGCACCCCTGCGGGCCCAGATGGCCACAGGCCCCAGGGCCAGCGCACCCAGGGCGGCGGTCATGTGGATGGCTATGGTGGGGGTGAGTTGCATGGCAGTTCTCCGGGGTGGTTGCGTCGGGCGTGACTGTGCCGTGGGCACTGGCCATGCGCGAGAGCGTTGCGACGGCCTGCGGCTGTATGCGATGAAACGCCATGCCGACGGGATGAAATGTCTCGGCCTTAGACTCTCAGTTTTCTGAACTGAACTGTGCAGCACATGGACGTGACGTTGTTGTTGAAGGCCGCCATCATGGGCGTGGTGGAGGGGTTGACCGAGTTTTTGCCCATTTCCAGCACGGGCCACCTGATTCTGGCGGGCAGTCTGCTGGGTTTTGTCGATGCCAAGGCCAAGGTGTTCGACATCGCCATCCAGACCGGGGCCATTTTTGCGGTCATCCTGGTGTACTGGCAAAAAATCAAGGGCACGGTGCTGGCGCTGCCCACGCAACGGCGGGCGCAGCAGCTGGCGCTGAACGTGGCCATTGCCTTCACACCTGCGGTGCTGTTGGGGCTGCTGTTTGGCAAGGCCATCAAGGCGCACCTGTTCACGCCCACGGTGGTGGCCACGGCATTCATCATCGGGGGATTCATCATCCTGTGGGCGGAGGCCCGGCAGGCACGCCCCGAGACGGCTCCGAGCGTTGTCGATGCCGACGACATGACCTGGAAAGACGCGCTGAAGGTGGGCCTGGTGCAGTGTTTTGCCATGATTCCCGGCACCAGCCGCAGCGGGGCCACCATCATCGGCGGCATGTTGCTGGGGCTGTCGCGCAAGGCGGCCACCGACTTTTCGTTTTACCTGGCCATTCCGACGCTGATCGGTGCCGGGGCCTACAGCCTGTACAAGGAGCGCGAGCTGCTGAGTTGGGCGGATGCCCCGATGTTCCTGACCGGTCTGCTGTTCGCCTTCCTCAGCGCGTGGCTGTGCATCCGCTGGTTGTTGCGCTACATCGCTACCCACAGTTTTGTGGGCTTTGCGTACTACCGCATTGCGTTTGGCATCCTGATCCTGGTCACTGCCCATTTTGGTTGGGTGTCCTGGACGGACGCCTGAAAATATAGCTAACTATTGAATAAATAAAAGCGCTGAAGGCATTTTTCATGACAAGTTCATCTGCCCGAACCCTCTTGCCCCTGCGCTTGCACATTCAACCCAGCCGCGCCGACACCCGCCCCCTGGTGCTCTACCACGGCAAAGGCTGCCCCGACGGCTTTGCCGCTGCGCTGGCCGCCTGGCTGTTTTACGAAGGCAAGGCCGAGTGCCGTGGCCTGGACCATGGCGACATCCGCACCGTGGCCGACCTGGGTGACGTGGCCGGGCGCAGCGTCTACATCCTGGACTTCTCGCTGCCAGCCGACCTGCTGACCGCCATTGACGCGTGTGCCGAGCGGCTGGTGTTGCTGGACCACCACCAGAGCGCGGCTGACAAGCTGGCCGGCTTTGCCTGCCGCTGTGGCGTGGTGCACTTTGACATGGGCAAGAGCGGCGCCCGCCTGGCGTGGGAGTTTTTCTTCCCTGAGCGCGAGGTACCGCCGCTGGTGGCCATGGTCGAAGACCGGGACATCTGGGTCTGGCAGATCGAAGGCAGCGCGGCCTTCCTGTCGGCGCTAGACATGGAAGAGCAGGACTTTGCCCGCTGGGCCGCGCTGGCTGAACTGGAAGGCGAGGCGTTGGCCACCTTCATGGTGCGCGGTCAGGCCATGGACGATAAATTCAAACGACTGGCGGCCGAGATGGCCGACGACGCCGTGCCCATCACCTTCAATGGCCAGCAGGGCCTGATGGTTAACGCCCCCAGCGCGTTCCACAGCCTGGTGGGCAACCTGCTGAGCGAGCGCTGCGGCACCTTTGCCGTGGTGTGGGCCGTCAACAAAAAGGGGCAGGCCAAGGTGGCGTTGCGTTCGGTGCGGGGTTACAGCGTCATTCCGCTGGCCGAAAGCATGGGCGGTGGCGGCCACGCCCAGGCCTGTGCGTTCCGCATGGATGTGGCGCGGCTGCCTGAGTTGCTCGGCGGCGTGTTCAACGCCAGCTGAGACAACTGAGGCTGGCGGATGGAGGGGGCAACGCCAATCTTTTGGGCAGCGAAGGCAGCGCCACGGCGCCGTTCTGACGCCTGACCTGGCTGTGCCCGTGGCAGCTCGTTGCGGCGGGCTTGTCGGGAGTGCTCAGCGTTGCCGAGCCACCCAACGGGCCAATTTTTCTCGGTGGCTGGTGGGCAGGTCGGTTTGCGCCAGCCGATCCAGCAACGTGTCGGCTGCAATGAGTTGATGGGCCAGCATGGCCGCCACGAAGGGCCAGTCTTTTTCCCGGCCTGCTGCCAGTTTAGACACGGCCAAGTCGTGCAACTCCAGGCACCAGCCCACCTTCAGGTCGGTATTGGGGTTTTGCAGTTTTACCAACCTGCTTTGCCAGTCCCGGGGCAAGGTGGCGGTGTCAGGCCCAACGCCTTGGGCATAGTACCCAAACCGTTCGTGGAACGGCGAGGCTTCTCCGATGGCCCCGTCGATCAAGTCGGCCAATTCGGGGTGTTGCAGGGGGTAGATGTCCGCCTCCATCGACTCGACCAATGCGTCGGGCGGATTGGGTACGGCACCCAGAATGGATTGGCTACCAATGATGACTAGCTCGTATTCGTTGGTGATTGCCGCAGCCGCACGGATGATGTGCTCCAGTTCAGTTTTGCGCATGGGTGGTCAGCTTGCTGTGGGGGTGGTGGGTGCGCCAGGTTTTCAGCAGCACAAAACGTTCAGCATTGCTGAGCAGGCAGGCCAGCGGAGACGACTGGCGCATGGCCGTGGCATGCTCGGTGGAGGCCAGCGCATGGCGCAGGCAATCTTCCAGGTCCATTGCCAGCCAGCGCTCCCATTCATCCAGGTACCTGAAGGTCCGTGGCGACGCCGTGGAGCGCCAGCGTCTCAGGGTGGTTTGGGCGTGGTCCAACAATGCCGGATTGGCACGCAATTTCTCGGCCACTTTTGCGTGAAACAGCAGGCTGCGTTCGTCCAACTCAGAGTGCGTGGGCATGTGGATTTTGTTCAATGGTGTGCGGCGCAAATGATACGCACAAGCCCCCGCCACTGGTGTGGGTCAAAGCCCTCGCAGGATGTCTGCCACCACCTGCGCGGTGTCGGTCGGGTACTCCATCGGGAACAGATGGGTGCCAGGCACCATGCGCAGGCGCTCAGGGTGCAGGTCAGGGCGTACCACCTTGCGTGTCATGGCCATGCCCACTTGCTTCATCTCGGCTGAATCGGTACCGCCGATAAAGGCCACCGGGCACTGCAAAGGGTGCTGGCGCAACAACCGGTCCAGGTTGTGGGGCAGGGTGTTGTAAATGGCGGTTTCCACATCGCGGTCGAAACGCAGCACGCGCTGTGTGCTGCCATCGGGTTGGGCCCGGTCCTCGGTGCCCAGCGCAATGTAGTCGGCCAATACCGCCGGGTGCCAGCGGGCAAATGCGCGTTTGTGCTGAAAATGGGCCAGTGCCGCATCGGCGTCCGGCCATTGGTGACGGCGCTTGCGGCTGACCGCGCCGGGCGACAGGTGCCCCACCATTTGGGTGTGTTTGGCCACGGCCAATGCGCGGGCTTTCCAGCCGCCGAGGATCGGCGAGTCGAGCAGCACCACACCACCTATCGGTTTGCCGTCCAGCGCAGGGAAACGCGCCGCGCACATCAGGCTCACGAATCCGCCCAGCGAATGGCCCACCAGAAACAGCGGCCCTTCATGGTCTTGTGCAGCCTGCACCACGAAGTCGGCCAGTTGCTGCACCAGGTGCGGCCAATTGCTGGTGACGGGATAACGCGGGTCGTGGCCGAATCGGTCGATGGCCCGGACCTCTGACCCCTGCGCCCGCAAACCGTCGAGTACCTGGGTGTACGTGCCACCCGGGAAGCTGTTGCCGTGGCTGAAGATGACGAGTGGGCGCTGGTGGTGCGGCATGCTCAGATCAGCCGTTCTGTTTCGTTGCCGATTTTCTTCAGCGGCAGGCTGCGGCCGCTGCCGGTCAGCAGCGGCACATCGGTGTGGCTGCCGTCCCAGGTGGGGTGCTCGATGCCATCGAACACCTCACGCAGCTTCTGTCCCCAGGTGTTGTGCACCATTTTGAAATAGGGGTTGTGCTCGTCGATGCAGGTGATCTTGTCGGTCTGCAGGCTGTTGGCCTCGTACACCGCCAGATCGAGCGGCAGGCCGACCGACAGGTTGGACTTGAGCGTGGAGTCCATGCTGACCAGCACACACTTGGCCGCTTCGTCCAGCGGGGTGTAGGGGGTGATGACACGGTCCAGCACGGGCTTGCCGTATTTGCTTTCACCGATCTGGAAAAACGGCGTTTCAGGCGTGGCTTCGATGAAGTTGCCCGGTGAATACACCTGGAACAGCCGCATGCCTTCGCCTTTGATCTGGCCGCCAAAAATCATCGACACGTTGAACTCCACACCCGATGCACGCAGCGCGTCGGCATCGCGGCGGTGAACGTGGCGAACGGCTGAGCCCAGCACACGTGCGGCATCGAACATGCTGGTGGCGTTCCAGATGGTGATGGGGTCACCGTCGTCGTTCTGGAGTTTTTCGACCTGCAGGATTTCGCGCACAGACTGCGAGATGCTCAGGTTGCCCGCCGACAGCAGGCACATGAAGCGGTCGCCCGGCTTTTCGTAGACGATCATTTTGCGGAAGGTGCTGATCTGGTCCAGCCCGGCATTGGTGCGGGAGTCGGACAGGAACACCAGCCCGGCATTGAGTTTGACGGCGACGCAATAAGTCATGGGAAGCAAAGGAACAGGGAAAACCTTGGAGTGTAGGGTGCTCAGCCGGTTGACAGCTTCTTGAGCCGGTAGACCCACTCCAGCGCTTCGCGGGGGCTCAGCGTGTCGGGGTCCATCTGCGTCACGGCGGCATCCACGGCCGAGGGCTCGGGCACAGTGCTGGCTGGCGGGGGTGCAAACAAGTCCACCTGTTGCTGCGCGTTGGCACTCTGGGCCTCCAGTGCCGCCAGCGCGTGGCGGGCGTGCTGGACTACGGCGCCGGGCACGCCGGCCAGCTTGGCCACCTGCAGTCCGTAGCTGCGGCTCGCCGGCCCAGGTTCGATCTGGTGCAAAAACACGATGTCGGCCCCGTTTTCAGCGGCGCTGACGTGCACGTTCTGCGCGGCATGGTGGGTGGCCGGAAACTCGGTCAGCTCGAAATAGTGGGTGGCAAACAGCGTGTGGGCCTGCACCTTGTCGTGCAGGTGGCGGGCAATGGCGCTGGCCAGCGCCAGGCCGTCAAACGTGCTGGTGCCCCGGCCGATTTCATCCATCAGCACCAGGCTGTGCGCGGTGGCGCTGTGCAGAATCTGCGCGGCCTCGGTCATTTCCAGCATGAAGGTGGACTGCGCGTTGGCCAGGTCGTCTGCCGCGCCAATGCGGGTGTGGATGGCGTCCAGCGGCCCCAGGCGGCAGCTGGCAGCGGGCACATAGCTGCCCATGCTGGCCAGCAGGGCAATCACGGCCACCTGGCGCATGTAGGTGCTTTTGCCGCCCATGTTGGGGCCGGTGATGATTTGCATGCGGGCCTTGGGGCCCATGACGGTGTCGTTGGGAATGAAGCTGCCGCTGCTGGCCTCGGCCAGCCGCGCTTCTACCACCGGGTGCCGTCCGGCGCGAATTTCAATGCCCGGCTGCGGGCTGAAGGTGGGCGCGCACCAGTTGAGCGTGAGCGAGCGTTCGGCCAGCGTACCGAGCGCGTCCAGCGAGGCCAGGCTGCGCGCCAGCGCGCCCAGCGCGGGCACGAAGGCTTGCAGGCTGTCCAGCAGCTGTTCGTACAGCCATTTTTCGCGGGCCAGCGCGCGCTCCTGGGCGCTCAAAGCTTTGTCTTCAAACGCCTTCAGTTCGGGTGTGATGAAGCGCTCGGCGTTTTTCAGCGTCTGGCGGCGGCGGTAGTCGTCGGGTACCTTGTCGATCTGGCCCTGTGTGACCTCGATGTAAAAGCCATGCACCTTGTTGAACTGCACGCGCAGGTTGGCAATGCCGGTGCGGGCGCGTTCGCGGGTTTCCAGGTCCAGCAAAAAACCGTCGCAATTGGTCTGGATGGCGCGCAGCTCGTCCAGCTCGGCATCGAAGCCGTGGTTGATGACACCGCCGTCGCGCACCAGCGCAGCGGGTTCGGGCAGCAGCGCGCTGTGCAGCAAATGGGCGCAGGCGCCCAGGTCCAGCGCCGGGGCGCTGCGGTTGGGGCGCAGGTGCTGCACCAGCTCGGTCAGCAGGGGGGGCCAGAATGGTGTGGCGGCTGCATTTTGAGAAAAATTGGCCTCTGGCGCTTGATGTGAAAGCGTGAACAGCTCTGATATTTGAAGTGCCTTGTGTAGCGTCTGCGTCAGCGCCACCAACTCGCGTGGGCGCACCTGGCGCAAGGCGGTACGGGCAGCAATGCGCTCGGCATCGGCACAGTGGTGCAGCGCCTGGCGCAGGCTGTCCAGGCCTTGTCCGTTGCCCCAGTCGCGCAGCCACCCAATGGTGGCCAGCCGTTGTGTGGCGGTGGTGCGGTCGCGCTCGGGGTTCAGTAGCCAGTGCTTCAGGCAGCGGCTGCCCATGCCGGTTTGGGCTGTGTCGAGCAGGCTGAACAACGTAGGCGCGGTCTCGCCACGCAGGGTGTGGGTCAGCTCCAGGTTGCGCCGAGTGGTGGCGGGCAGGTTGATGAGCGTTTGCGGGCGCGCGACCTGCAACTGCGAGGCATGTGCCAGCGCGCGGCCTTGTGTGTGTTCGGCAAAGTCCAGCAGGGCACTGGCCGCTGCGTGGGCCTGCGACAGTCCCTCGGCTTCCCAGGCGGCCAGGCTGGCGGCCTGCAACTGGGCCAGCAGTTTCTGGCGGCCCAGCGTGGCGTCGAACTGCCAGGCCGGGCGGGGCGTGAGGCTCAAACTGGCACCCTGGCCTGCCAGCAGGCGCGGCAGGGCTTGCAGGCGGCTTTCCAGCGCGGGCGTCACGTCTGCGCCATACAGCAACTCGGTGGGGCTGATGCGTGCCACCCAGGCGGACAGGTCGTCGGTGGAACATTCGGCCAGTTGAATCAGGCCCTGTGTCAGGCTCATCCAGGCCAGGCCCACCGCCATGCGGGGGCCGGGGTGGATGGCCAGCAGCACGTTTTCGGCCTTGTCGCCCAGCAGTTCGCTGTCGGTGACCGTGCCAGGGGTGACCACGCGCATCACCTTGCGCTCCACCGGGCCTTTGCCGGTGACCTCGCCCACCTGTTCACAAATGGCCACCGATTCGCCCAGCTTCAGCAGGCGGCCCAGGTAAGTCTCCACCGAATGAAACGGCACACCCGCCATCACCACCGGTTGCCCGGCAGACTGGCCACGCGTGGTGAGGGTGATGTCGAGCAACCGGGCGGCCTTCTCGGCATCGGCCCAGAACAGCTCGTAAAAGTCGCCCATGCGGTAGAACACCAGCGTGGCCGGGAATTGCGCCTTGATGGCGAGGTACTGGGCCATCATGGGCGTATGCCCCTGGGCGGCCAGGCTGGCAGCGGTGGGTGGCGTGCTGTCGGCGGGGCGTTGGGCCGGTTGGGCAGGGCTGTCGGGGAGGTGGCTCATCGAGGGCAGGCGGGGCTGACGGTCAAGGCAGGATCAGGAGCGAACACGAGGGATCAGGCGGCGGTCACCCGCAGGGCTGGGGCCGGTGGCCTATTATCTCGTTCCCGTGTCAGGGGGACGCTAGATGGTTGTCATTCTCAAGGTCGGTGGGTTGACTGCGGCGGCAGACTGCATCCGCGCAGCCATTGCACGCGACAGCAAGCCGTGGAAACTGGTGCACGTCAGCACGCTCAACCAGGCGCGGCTGGCGCTGGCGCGCGAGCGGGTGGATGTGGTGTTGCTGCACCATCAATTGCCCGATGGCGATGCGCTGACGACTGAACTGCCCCTCGGTGACGCCTTGCGGGTTGTGAGCATCGACCCGGGTTGCGAGGCTGTGGCTGCGCAGGCACTGGACATGGGGTTTGCCGACTATGTGGTGGAAGCCTCGCACGAAGGTTTTGGTGCAGTCATGGTCGCCCAACTTGGCAGCGTCATCCGTATGCGCGAGACCACACGCACCTTGCACCGCCAGCACGGGGTCTTGAGTGCTATCAGCCGGGCGCAGGCCAGCTTCATCCAGACGACTGACAACCGGACGGCGTTCAACTTTCTGCTGGCTGACCTGCTGGCGCTGACCCACAGTGCGTTTGGCTTTGTGGGCGAGGTGTTCTACGACGCGCCCGATGCGCCCTGGCTGCAGGTGCATGCCATCACCAATCTGGCATGGGACGAGGACTCGCGGGTCGCGTATGCCGATGTCAACGGCCCTGGCATGGCTTTTCGCAACCTGAACACCCTTTTCGGGGCGGCGCTGGTCACAGGTGAGCCGGTGTTGAGCAACTCGCCCGCGGCCGACCCGCGGGCGGGCGGGGTGCCCCGGGGCCACCCGCCCCCTCC
>DDUQ01000003.1:11940-14877 GCA_002344885.1 Comamonadaceae bacterium UBA2334 | reverse complement strand
GTGCCCCGGGGCCACCCGCCTCTGCATGCCTTCATGGGCATTCCCGTGGGGCCGCCCGGTCAGTTGTTGGCCCTGGTGGGGCTGGCCAATCGGCCGGGGGGCTATGCGCCGCAGTTGCTCGACCATCTGCGCCCCTTGCTCGATACCCTGGGGCAGATGGTTGCTGCCCGCCGGTTGGACGCACAGCGGCGCGAGACCGCGCATGTGCTGCAGACCACGCTCAACAGCATCGAACAGGGGCTGCTGATGACCGATGCCAGGGGCATCTGCACGGTTTACAACCAGCGGGTGTTGGCCTTGCTTGACTTGCCCGAGGACTTGCTGGCCAGTCGGCCCAGCCATCGGGCGGTGTTCGATTTCCAGATCAGGCGCAACGATTTCGGACCTGATTTCGAGTGGATTGACGACCCGGCGGTCAGGGCATTCATGGCCAATCCTGATGAGCCGTCGGTGCTGCCGGCCACCTACCGGCGGCGCACGCGCGACGGGCGCGTGCTGGAGGTCCAGCGCTGGAACCTGCCCGGCGGGGAAATCATGCGCACCTATGCCGACGTGACCGCCGCTGCGAACAGCCAGCAGGCACTCGTTGCAGCCAAGGAGCGGCTGTCGGCCATCATCGACGCCACCCGTGCCGGCACGTGGGAGTGGTACCTGGACACCGACGAGGTGGTGCTGAATGAACGGTATGCATCGCTGGTGGGTTACACGGTGGACGAGCTCCCCAGGCAGGTGACGCCGCTTTACGCCGTGCTGCTGCACCCGGCTGACGAGGCGCGGCTGAATCATGCCAGCCAGCAGCACCTGGAGGGTGTGGTGGATCATTTCGAGTGCCAGTTCCGCTTCCGCCACAAGGCGGGTCATTGGGTGTGGCTGATGGAGCGGGGGCGTGTACAGACCCGGCATCCTGACGGGCGGCCGCTGATGATGGCGGGCACCACCATCGACATCACCGACAGCAAGCACGCCGAAGATGCCCTTCGCGTGACCACCGAGTTGCTGAAAGAGCGCACTCAGGCACTCGAAACCACGTTGCACGCCATGAGCCAGGGCCTGATGGTGGTGGGCCCGGATGGGCGGGTGCGCCTGTACAACGAGCAGCTCTGCCACATTCTGGAATTCTCCGACAGCTACCTGTCCACCATGCCGACCATGACCGACCTGACGCGCAGGCAGATGCAGCGTGGCGACTTCGGGCCCGGCCTGTCGCTGGTGCATGGCGAAGCGCGCGAATATGTGCTGTCAGGTGCTGCGGCGGTCGATGAATCGGTGCCCAGGCGTTACCTGCGGCGCACACGCATGGGGCATTACCTGGATGTCAAGTCCGATCCTTTGCCGGGGGGCGGGTTCGTGCGTACCTTCACCGATGTGACTTCGTTCGTCGAGGCGGTGGACACCGCACGCCAGCGGGGTGAAGAGGTGCGGCAACTGAACGAGTCGCTGGAACAGCGCGTGGCTTTGCGCACGCGCGAGCTGGAACGCGCCATGCAGGATGTGGAAGCGCTCTCGTACTCGATTGCCCACGATTTGCGCGGCCCCTTGCGGGCCGTCAACGGCTTTGCGGCGCTGATCGCGGCTGACGAGGCGGACCGGCTGAGTCCGGACGGACGCGAGCTGTTCGGGCGCATCACCGAGGCGTCGAGGCGCATGGGGGTGATGATCACCGACCTGCTGGAGCTGTTCAAGGTGGTGCGTGCCGAGATTGTGCCGGTGACCGTTGATCTGGCCGCGCTGGCGCAGGATGCGGTGCGCTCGCTGGTGGCGGCCTATCCCCGGACGCAGGTGGACATTGCACCCATGCCGACGACCCAGGGCGATGCGTCCTTGCTGCGGCTGCTGATGTTCAACCTGATCGACAACGCGTTGAAGTACTCTTCAAAGGCCGATCAGCCCTGCATCAGTGTGGGCTGGTCGTCGGCTTTGCAGGCGTGGTTTGTGCGTGACAACGGGGTGGGCTTCGACATGGCGCGTGCCGACAAGCTGTTCGGTTTGTTTCAGCGCATGCATGCGCCGTCCGACTTTGATGGCACGGGTGTGGGCCTGGCTGTGGTGGCCCGCGTGGTCGAGCGGCACGGCGGTCGGGTGTGGGCGGAAGCTCGGCCGGGGCAGGGGGCCACGTTATGGTTCAGCCTGAACGGGGAGGCCGCTCCTTCGTCCCCGGCACCGCAGCCGCGTGCGGCATCGGTCGCCCTGCCAGGGCATCTCGCACAGCCTGGTTTGTTCGACGGCTGAACGGGGCGGGCTTGCGGGGCAAGGGGCTGGCCGTGATGGGACACCGCCCCAGCCGGTCAGAACGGTGCGTCAGAAGCCGTGTCGGCTGCCGGTGCGTTGCCTTCGTCGGCTGCCGAGTCGGCCGCTGGGGTTGCTGGCTGCAGGTTCTGGCGCACGGTGGCCTTGTCGCCCGCACTGGCAAATTTGCTGTAGCGGCCGAGCACGCCCACCAGCTGGCTGTAAATCTTCGGGTTGGCTGCCAGGCACTCGCCCTGGTGCAGGAAGTCGGCTTCACCGGTGAAGTTGCCGACCAGGCCGCCGGCTTCTGTGATCAGCAATGCGCCAGCCGCCATGTCCCATGGAGACAGGCCTTTTTCGAAGAAGCCGTCGGAAAATCCTGCTGCCACATAGGCCATGTCGAGTGCGGCTGCACCGGGGCGGCGCACGCCGGCACAGCGTTGCATCACGTCGCCCAGCATGGCCAGGTAGGGTTTCATTTCGTCGCCCGGGCGGAACGGGAAGCCTGTGCTCAGCAGGGTGTCGCGCAGGTGGGTGCGCTTGGCCACGCGGATGCGCCGCTCGTTCAGGTAGGCTCCCCGACCCTTGGTGGCGCAGAACAGGTCGTTGCGGGTGGGGTCGTACACCACGGCCTGCTCGAGCTTGCCCTTCACGGCTAGCGCGATGCTCACGCAGTACACAGGGAAACCGTGGATGAAGTTGGTCGTGCCG
>DDUQ01000003.1:404-11735 GCA_002344885.1 Comamonadaceae bacterium UBA2334 | reverse complement strand
GTGGATGAAGTTGGTCGTGCCGTCCAGCGGGTCGATGATCCAGACATGGTCTGCACCGCCGAAGCGGCCGGCCCGTTCGCCGGTTTCCTCACCCAGGATGCCATGGTCAGGGTAAGCACCCAGCAGTGTCTCGATGATGGCTGCCTCGGCAGCCTGGTCCACCTCGGTGACGAAATCGTTGGTCTGTTTGGCCGACACGCGGACCGACTCGACATCGAGCGCGGCGCGGTTGATGATGTTGCCAGCGGTGCGGGCGGCCTTGATGGCCACGTTGAGCATGGGGTGCAGTTGGGACGACATGACTTGTGTGAAGAGCAGGTGGGGCCGCAGGATCGCGGTGACGGGCAGCGGGTTTGTCTGCTGGGCCCTGATGGGGCGGCGACAATCGGGGCACGTATTTTAACGGCAGCGCACGGTTTGTGTCTGGCTGCTTCGATTTCATGCACACACGATTCATCCTCATCCAGACCAGCCATGCGGGCAATGTCGGCGGCGCGGCCCGCGCCATGAAAACCATGGGCTTTGATGACCTGGTGCTGGTGGCCCCGCGCTGGCCCAATGTGTTGCGGCGCGAGGAAACCATCCAGCGCGCCAGTGGGGCCACCGATGTGCTGGCCCGTGCCCGCGTGGTGGACACGCTGGACGAGGCACTGGACGGCATCAGCCACCTCTGCGCCACGGCCATGACCCCACGCGATTTCGGCCCACCGACGCGCAGCCCGCGTGCACATTTTGAACAGCTGCTCCGTAATGGAGAGCATTTGAGCCATTCTGGAAAAACGTTGGATGCCTCTTTGGATTCAAATTCAAGCGTGACTGTCCCCCTTGGCGTTGCATTTCTGTTCGGCAGCGAGCGGTTTGGCATGCGCAACGAGGATGTGTACCGCAGCCATGTGTGCCTCAGCATCCCGACCCGGCCGGACTTCGGCTCGCTCAACCTGGCCTCTGCGGTGCAGCTGATCGCCTACGAGTGGCGGCAGGCACTGGGTGGTTTCGATTTGCCGCCCTCTGGTGCGCCTGCGGTCCGGCTGGCCAGCGCCCGGGCGGTGCAGGGCATGCTGACGCACTGGGAAGAGGCGCTGGTGGAGGTGGGCTTTCTCGACCCGGCAGCGCCCAAAAAACTCATGCCCCGCCTGAACCAGTTGTTCAACCGTGCCGATCTGACCGAGGAAGACATCCACATCCTGCGTGGCATTGCCAAAGCCATGCAGAAGCAGGCGGCGGGCACTGTGGCGTCAACCGGTGTGCGGCCCGTTGCGTCGGAAGCGGATCAAGTGGGTGAAGGGCCAACCCCGCATGGCACGGGGACACCGCCGCCGCCTGCCGGGTGCCTGCCAGCGGTCTGATACCCTCGAATCATGTTCAAACGTTTGCGAACCGACATCCAATGCATCCTCGAGCGCGACCCGGCGGCCCGCAGCTGGTTCGAGGTGCTGACCTGTTACCCCGGTCTGCACGCCATCATCCTGCACCGCCCGGCGCACTGGTGCTGGACGCATGGGCTGCGCTGGCTGGGCCGCTTCATTTCGCATGTGTCGCGCTTCCTGACCGGGATCGAAATCCACCCGGGTGCGCAGATCGGTAACCGGGTATTTTTCGACCATGCCATGGGCACGGTGGTGGGTGAGACGGCGGAAATCGGTGACGGCTGCACCATCTACCAGGGCGTGACGCTGGGGGGCACCAGCCTGTACAAAGGTGCCAAGCGCCACCCCACGCTGGGGCGTGACGTGGTGGTGAGTGCGGGTGCCAAGGTGCTGGGTGGGTTCACCGTGGGCGACGGCGCGAAGATTGGCAGCAATGCTGTGGTCATCAAGCCCGTGCCGCCTGGTGCCACGGCGGTGGGCATACCGGCGCGCATCATCCCGTCCAAGGCTGGTGCCAGTGCCGACGTGACCGAGGCTGCGCCGCAGTTCGTGGCCTATGGTGTCACGCAGGAAGACGATCCGGTGAGTCAGGCGCTGAAGGGCCTGATCAGCGGGGCGTCCGGCCACGAGCACCAGATTGCCTTGCTGTGGCAGGCCATCGAAAAGCTGACCGACAAGCGCCCGTGCGCCCCTGCTGACTGCCTGCCCAGCGACGCCCAGCGTGTCGAGCATTTCGAGGCCGACCGGCTGAACGATCTGGTGGGCAAGTAGCCGGGGTGGGCTCCTTATTGGGCAGACACAGCGCGGGAACAGCCCGGGAACAGTCCGGATGCAGCCCCGATGCAACTCGCGCCCCGCAGGCGGTCGGCTTGGTTGCTTGCCTGTGTGGGAAGCGGGTGATGCGCGGTGGTGCGGGCGTTCAGGCTGCCGAGCCCGCCCGGATGGCGTTCTTGGGCCTGAAGGCCTTGCACACCTCGTCATGTGTCTCCATGTACGGGCCGCCGATCAGGTCCACGCAGTAGGGCACTGCTGCAAAAATGCCGTGCACCTTCTGGTTGCCATCGGCTGAGCGCAGGCCCTCCAGGGTTTCTGCAATGCTTTTGGGTTGCCCCGGCAGGTTGATGATGAGGCTCTGGTGCCGGATCACCGCCACCTGCCGCGACAGGATGGCCGTGGGCACGAACGCCAGGCTGATCTGGCGCATCTGCTCGCCAAACCCGGGCATTTCCTTGTGGGCCACGGCCAGTGTGGCCTCTGGCGTCACGTCGCGCAGTGCGGGGCCGGTGCCGCCCGTGGTCAGCACCAGGCTGCAGCGGGCAGTGTCCACCAGTTCGATCAGCGTGGCGCTGATGGTGGCCTGGTCGTCGGGGATCAGTCGCGGCTCGAAGGTGATGGGGTTCTTCAGCGCGCGGGTCAGCCAGTCCTTCAGGGCAGGCAGGCCCTTGTCTTCGTAGACGCCTGTGCTGGCGCGGTCGCTGATGCTGACAATGCCAATGGTGATGGGGTCGTGGGCGGTGCTCATGTTTGCTTGGGTGGTGTTAGTCATCGTTTTCGTCTGAAGCGGGGTCCGTTTCGGTGCCCGCGTCCGCCTGCTCGGCATTCAGTGTTTGCTTCACGATGCGGAAGATGTCGCGGTAGGCCTTGCCATGCCGCACGGCGGCACCGGCACTCTCGGGTGGCTGTTTGGCGGCAATGTCTTTGCGAGCCTGGCGGATGAGGGCGCGCAGGTGTTGCGGGTCGGACTCGGTGCCGGCCTCGCGCTCCACCGCCAGCCACTCGGTCAGGGCCTGGTCGTCGGCCAGCAGCCGGTCGCGCCATTGTTCGGCCAGGTGCAGGGCCAGCTTTTCTTCGGCACTGCCCTTGTGCTGCGTGTCCAGCGCCACCTGGGCAGCCTGGATGGTGTCGGCATCCAGCAGGCGCATCAGCTTGCCGATGAACTGCATCTGCCGCCGCCGGCCCTCGAAGTTGGTGATGCGTTTGGCATCAGCAATGGCCTCCATCAGCTTGTCGGGCAAGGCCAGTCCGTCGAGCAGGTCGGCGCGCAGCGTCAGCAGGTCTTCACCCAGTGCCTGCAGCTTGTCGCTCTCGCGCTTGAGGTCGGTTTTGCTGAGCTCGTGGGTGCCCTTGAGTTCGGCCTTTAGCTCAAGGTCGAGTTCGCTGCCCTCGGCGACGAAATGACCTTTGACGTAGTAGCCGCGCTTGGGTTTTCTGGACATGGATCGGGTGGTTTCGGTACTGGAAAGTATGATTGTCGCCGACATGAATACGCCATCATCATCCCGCCGGGCATCCCGTGCCCCCCGCTCTTCCTCTTCCACGCCTTCCGTTGACGCTGCTGCGGCCGCTGAACCGTCCAGTGGTTTCCAGTACAGCCGGGGTCAGTTCGAGGAACTGGTCGATGCCGCGCTGGCACATGCCAAAAAACTGGGCGCCACCGACGCCGGTGCCGATGCCTCAGAAGGCAGTGGCCTGAGCGTGTCGGTCCGCAAGGGAGAACTGGAAAACGTCGAGCGCAACCGCGACAAGTCACTGGGAGTCACGGTGTGCCTGGGCCAGCGGCGTGGCAATGCATCCACGTCGGACTTTTCGCGTGCAGCCATCGAACAAACCGTGCAGGCGGCCTATGACATTGCCCGCTTCACGGCAGAAGACCCGTTTGCCGGCTTGCCCGATCCCGAAGACGTGGCCAACGAATGGGCCGACCTCGATCTGTTCCACCCGTGGGCCGTGACGTCCGAAGAGGCGCTGGCGCTGGCGTTGGAATGCGAGGCAGCGGCGTTTGCCACCAGCAAGCGCATCACCAACAGCGAAGGCGCGGGCGTGTCGGCCCAGCAGTCGCATTTTTTCTCGGCCCACATGCGGGGTGGCGAGCGGGGCAAACCCGGCATCTTCAGTGGCGGGTATGCCAGCTCGCGGCACAGCCTGTCGGTGGCACCCATTGCCGGCAAGGGTGCGAAGATGCAACGCGACCACTGGTACACCAGCCACCGCAACGCGGTGGATCTGGCCAGCCCGCAGGCGGTGGGCCGCTATGCGGCCGAGCGCGCGCTGGCACGCCTGAACGGCCGCAAGATTGCGACCACCGAATGCCCGGTGCTGTTCGAGTCGCCGCTGGCAGCCGGTTTGCTGGGTGGCTTTGTGCAAGCCATCAGCGGTGGGGCCATGTACCGCAAAACCACGTTTTTGCTCGATTGCCTGGGCAAGCAGGTGTTCCCACGCCACATCGACGTGCTGGAAGACCCGCACATCATCAACGGCAAAGGCAGTGCACCGTTTGATGACGAAGGCGTGCGCACCGCCAGGCGTAAGGTGGTGAGCGCCGGCAAAGTGCAGGGCTATTTCCTCAGCACCTACTCGGCACGCAAACTGGGCATGAAGACCACCGGCAATGCCGGTGGCTCGCACAACCTCACCCTCACCAGCCGCCAGACCCAGCCGGGTGACGACTTGCCCGCCATGCTGCGCAAGCTGGGCACCGGCCTGTTCGTGACCGAGCTGATGGGGCAGGGCGTGAACGGCGTGACGGGTGACTACTCGCGCGGGGCATCGGGCTACTGGGTGGAAAACGGCGTGATCGCCTTCCCCGTCGAAGAAATCACCATTGCCAGCAACCTGAAAGACATGCTCAAGGGCATCGAAGCCGTGGGGGCCGATGCCTACAACTACGGTGCCAAGACGGTGGGCTCGATCCTCATCAACCGCATGAAGGTGGCGGGCAACTGAACGTTGCCTGACCCCGCGCCGAGCCTGTGCCGTTTCACCTGCCCTACGAGTGGCTGGCCGTTGGTGCGGCTGCCTGCTGGGCGCTGGCCAGTTTCAGCTCGGCACCCGCGTCTGCCCATCTGGGCGCCATTGCCTTCACGCGTTGGCGCATGCTGTTTGCCAGCCTGTTGCTGGGTGCGGTCACCACCTGGCGCGGTGGGTGGGGCACACTGGATGCGGCGGCCCTGGGGCTGCTGGCGGCGTCGGGCCTGATCGGTATTTTTCTGGGCGACAGTGCCCTGTTCGGATGCATGAACCGGCTGGGCCCTCGGCGCAGCGGCATCCTGTTTGCCACCCATTCGGTGTTCACGGCGGTGCTGGCGTGGGCCTGGCTGAGTGAAACCCTGACGGGCGTCACCCTGGCTGGGGCGCTCATCCTCGTGGGTGGGGTGATGCTGGCCATCCTGTTTGGCAAGCGGGCGGATGAGGCGCACCCCTGGGAGCAGGTGCGTGGCACGTTGGCAGTGGGTGTGGTGCTGGGGCTGGCGTCGGCCCTGTGCCAGGCGGTGGCCACGCTGATGCTCAAGCCGCTGATGGCCAGTGGCACGGTGGACCCGGTGGCCGCATCGGCCCTGCGCATGGTGGCGGCGCTGGGTGCGCATGGCTTGCTGTGGGCCAGCGGGGCCGCCGTGGCGCGCCCGCAGAACCCCCCCACGGTTCGGGTGATGCTGAACACCGCGTGGAATGCCGCCTTGGCCATGGGCCTGGGCATGACGTTCATCCTGATGGCGTTGCAGGGGGGCAGCGCGTCGCTGGTGGCGGTGTTGTCGTCTGTCACGCCCGTGCTGCTGCTGCCCCTGTTGTGGCTGGCCTATGGCCGCCGCCCGCCGCTGGGGGCCTGGGTGGGGGCTGTGCTCACGGTGACGGGCGGGGCGCTGATTCTGGGGCGCTGAATCCGGGGCTTGGGGGCTGAAGGTTGCCACCGAATCCGTGTCTGCCTCCGGCGCAACGCAGTACAGTTGCGGGTTGACCGTGACCGCTGCGGCACGCACCCATTAACAGGCCACTCTTCACATGTCCGATCTGATTGTTCTCGATGTGTTTCCCTGGAATGCCAACTTCGAGACGGGGATTCCCGAGGTCGATGAGCAGCACAAAAAACTGGTGCATCTGCTCAACGTGCTGGCCAGCCACCTGGCGTTCCAGTCAGCGGCACCGAAGCTGGAAGCCGTGTTTCAGGAATTGGCCGAGTACGCCCAGTTTCACTTCGTGTCGGAAGAGGCCGTTTGGCAGCCCTGGCTGGGGGGCGATGCTTCGTTTGCCAGTCATGCCCGTGTGCACGCTTCGTTCATGGATGAGGTGATGCGCCTCAAGCAGGCGCAGGCGGCCTTGCCGCTGGAACAGGTGCTGGAAAACATCCTCTCCTTCCTGACGCACTGGCTCGCGTTCCACATCCTGGACGAAGACATGCGCATGGCCAAAGCCGTCCTCGCGTTGCGCGACGGTTACTCGCTGGCGGAAGCCAAACGGATGGTCGATGCACAGATGACCGGTGCCATGTCGGTGCTCATCAAGACCATTCTGGACATGTACGACGCCCTGTCCAAACGCACGCTGCAACTGGCCCGCGAGATGGCCGAGCGCCAACGCGCCCAGGAGAAGCTGCGCCTGGCTGCCAATGTGGTGGAAAACACGCTGGATGCCATCTGCATCACCGACAGCAGTTGCCGCATCATCGAGGCCAATCCTTCGTTTTACGAGTCCACCGGCCTGACGGCGGATGCCGTCATCGGTCGTTTGCTGCATGAGGTGAAAACCGGGCTTGCCGACGAACCGGTGGCGCGGGTGTTGCCCACACTCAACCAAGAGTATGCGCACTGGAGCGGTCAGGTTGCCAACCGTCTGGCCAGCGGGGCGGTCGAATACGAGTGGCTGACGCTATCGGTGGTGATGGAAGAGGAGGGCGTGGTGCGCAACTATGTGGCGGTGTTTTCCAACATCACTCACCTGATCCGCCACCAGCGTCGGCTGGAACGTATTGCCCACCATGACGCATTGACCGGGCTGCCCAACCGCCTGTTGCTCAAGGACAGGTTACAGCAAGCTGTGGCCCGCGCCCACCGTTTGCACGAACACGTGACGGTGGGTTTCATTGACCTCGATGGGTTCAAGCAGGTCAACGACTTGCTGGGGCATGCTGCGGGTGACGAACTGCTCAAAACGGTGGCCAACCGGTTGCAAACCTGCTTGCGTGCGCACGACACGGTGGCTCGCCTGGGGGGTGACGAGTTTGTGCTGATCCTGACCGAGCTGAAAGCCAGCCAGGATGCCCAACCCCTGATGGAACGCGCCTTGGCAGAGCTGCAGTTGCCCATTGACCTGGGCGGTGTGCCGGTCAGGATTTCGGCCAGCATCGGTGCATCGGGCTACCCGGCACACAGCCAGGATGTGGACGAACTGCTGAGCAAGGCAGACAACGCGATGTACAGCGCCAAACGCGCGGGCAAGGCCCAGATTCTGTGGGCCGGCGACGGACCCTGACGCCCCGGCCGCCCGTGCTGCCCGGCCACTGAACGGGCAGGTCAGCTTGCCGGTCGCGGTCAGCCGGCCAGCGCGGCCTTGATGGCGGCAGACACCTGGCCCATGTCGGCCTTGCCTGCCAGCTGCGCCTTGGCCGCACCCATCAGTTTGCCCATGTCGGCACCGGTGGGCGCGCGGCCCAGCTCTGCAGCCAGCGTCTGCACCAAAGCAGCCACCGCCGACTGAATTTCTTCGGTCGACAGCCTGGCGGGCAGGTAGGCCTGCAACACGGCCATCTCGGCCGCTTCCTTGTCGGCCAGGTCCTGTCGGGCGGCTTTCTGGAAGGCTTCGATGCTGTCCTTGCGCTGCTTGATGAGCTTGTCCACGATCGCGACGACCATGGCATCGTCCAGCTCCACGCGCTCGTCGACTTCTTTTTGCTTCATGGCAGCGGTCAGCAGGCGGATGGTGCCGAGCTTGTCCATGTCTTTGGCGCGCATGGCGGCCTTCATGTCTTCGGTGATTTGGGCTTTGAGGCTCATGTTATGTGAATGAAAAAGGGTTTCAACGCTTGATGGATGGAAATTTTAAGCTACTGAAAAATGGAGGAATTTACTCATACTTCGAGAGCAAGCAACTCATCCAGTGACTGGCGGCGGCGGATCACGCGGGATGTGCCGTCAGCGTCTACCAGCACCTCGGCCGCCAGTGGGCGGCTGTTGTAGTTGCTGCTCATGCTCGCGCCGTAGGCACCGGCATCGTGGATGACCAGCAGGTCGCCCACCTGTGCGGCAGGCAGGTCTCGGGTCAGCACAACCCCGCCTTCTGCCTGCGTGAACACGTCGCCGCTTTCGCACAACGGGCCGGCCACCACGGTCGGGCGCGTCGGGCGGGCGTGGTCGTCGCCTTGGGCGGGGACGATGCTCATTTCGTGGTGAGCGCCGTACATGGCGGGGCGCATCAGGTCTGAAAAGCCGGCATCGACCAGGGTGAAATGCTGGCTGCCCTGCCATTTGGTGGCACGCACCTCGGCCAGCAGCACACCTGCTTCGGCCACCAGGTAGCGGCCCGGCTCGATCTCCAGGTGCACCGCGTGCCCCAGGTGCGCGGCCACGGCCTGTCGGGCGGCGTCCCACAGGCCGAAGTAGTGTGCGGTATCGATGCGGTCGCCGCCAGGCCGGTACGGGATGGACAGCCCGCCCCCGGCGGAAATGGCTTGCACGTCAGCCCCGGTGGCCTTGATCAGGTCCACCATGGACAGGCACACCTGCTCCAGGTGGCCATAGTCCACGCCCGAGCCGATGTGCATGTGCAGCCCGTATAGCTGCAGCCCGTGCTCGCGGATGGCTGCCAGGGCCACTGGCACCTCGGTGTGCCAGATGCCGTGCTTGGAATGCTCGCCACCGGTGTTGGTTTTGTTGCTGTGACCGTGGCCGAAGCCGGGGTTGATGCGCAGCCAAACCGGGTGCTGGCTGCCGGGCGCTGCGCGGCCCAGCTGGTGGATCATGTCCACACTGCCGGTGTTGACCGGTATGCCATGGCCCAACACCAGCGCCAGCGTGTCGCTGGTCAGCACATCGGCAGTGAAGACGATGCCGTGCGCGCCGCCCCTGGCATCCTGCGCGGCGGTGTAGCCCGCAGCGAGTGCGCGCTGGATTTCGCCGGGTGACACCGCGTCCACCGCCACGCCCTGCTGGCGCATCAGGCGCAGCAGGTGGATGTTGGAGTTGGCTTTCTGTGCAAAGCGCACGGTATCGAAGGCCTGGAGGTCCTGGATGCGGCGCAGCACCGTGGCCGCGTCGTACACCCACAGCGGGGTGCCGTGCTGGCGGGCCAGCATCTGGAGTTGAACGGGGGTGAAAGGGGTGCGGGAAAGGTCGGTCATGTCGCGCATGATGCACGTTGCAGGCCATATTGGAAAATACTTTATCGTGTTGTTTTCATTCAGATTGGATATGGTATGCCGTTGAACCATCGCCAGGTTGAAATTTTTCGTGCGGTCATGCACTGCGGCCAGGTCACACGTGCGGCGCAGTGGTTGCACACCTCGCAGCCCACATTGAGCCGCGAGCTTGCCCGTCTGGAGCAGGTTCTGGGTTATGCGCTGTTCGAACGTACGCGCGGCCGCCTGCACCCCACCCACCGCGCGCTGGCGCTGATGGAAACCGTGCAGGCCAGCTACACGGGACTGGATCGTGTGGCCGAGCGCGCCCGGGCCTTGGCGCACGACCCCCATGGTCGGCTGCAACTGGCCTGCCTGCCGGCATTGGCCCAGTCCCTGTTGCCCCAGGCGGTGTCGCCATGGGTGCAGGGGCAAGCCGATGCCTCGCTCACCGTCGAGCCCCTGGAGTCGCCCGTACTTGAAGCGGCGCTGGGTGCCCAGCGGTTCGATCTGGGCCTGGGCGAGCTGGTGGCACCGCAGGGTTGCCAGGGGGAGGTGCTGTTCAATGCCTGCGAGGTGTGTGTGTTGCCACTGGGGCACCGGCTGGCGGGCTCCCGGTGCATACAACCGGCTGATCTGGCGGACGAGCGTTTTGTTTCCCTCGCTGCGGGAGACCCTTACCGCATCCGCATCGACCAGATGTTCGAGCAGGCCGGTGTCCGGCGGCAGCTTCAGGTCGAGGTGGGGAGCGCAGCGGCGGTGTGTGCGCTGGTGGGCGCCGGCGCAGGCGTGGCACTGGTCAACCCGCTGACCGCACTGACCCTGCGCCGCACGGGGTCAGCTGGCGGGCTGGTCCTGCGGCCCGTGACGGCCGACATCGCTTTCCAGGTGACGCTGAGTTGGCCATTGGGGCGCACGGTGCACCCCCAACGGGATGCCCTGGTCCGGCACCTGCAACAGGCAGCCATTGACCTGCACCGTGAACTGCAGGGCGTGTTGGCCGCCTGATGACCGTTCGGGTGGCGCGGGTCTCACGCGCTGCCCCCGATGTACGTGGGTGCCCTGGCTTGCGTCATGCACTGAACACCTGGGACGCCGGGTGTACAGCAGAACCGTTCAGGCCTGCCCATCGGGCCTTTGGCCCTGGCAGGGTCTGCAAAAACCTTGCTGACTGAATGGTTAGTTAAGTCAAACGTTTGATTTAACTCGCTACAATGCGCCAATGTCTCCCCAACCCCTCACCCTGAACGGCACCGATGCCGAAGCCGTGCCGTCAGCGATGTGCACCGCCGCCGGCACGCCGTTGCGCAGCGACGGCATCGAAGCCCGCAACCGCCTGCTGCGTGCGGCACTGGCCCTTTTTGCCGCCAAAGGGTTTGCCAAAGCCTCGACCCGCGAAATTGCGGCGGCTGCCGGCGTGAACCTAGCGGCCATCAGCTACTACTTTGGCGACAAGGCCGGGCTGTACCGCGCTGCCTACAACGACCCGCTGGATTGCGGCACCCAGCACAACGACGTAATGTCTGTGCAGGCCCTGCCGTTGCGCGATGCGTTGGCCTGGTTCCTGCGGGCGTTCACCGATCCTTTGAAACAAGGCGAACTGGCACAGCAGGTCATGCAATTGCATTACCGCGAAATGCTGGAACCCACCGGCCTGTGGCAGGCCCATATCGAGACTCAGATCGCACCGATGCACCAGACGCTGGTGGACGTGCTCTGCCGTCACCTGCTGCTGGATCAGGCAGATGACGATGTGCACCGGCTGGCATTTGCCATCACGTCACTGGGGGTTTACATGATTGTGGGGGCCGACATCACACGCACCTTGCGCCCGGCGCTGGCCGACACGCCGCAGGCCAT
>DDUQ01000003.1:0-185 GCA_002344885.1 Comamonadaceae bacterium UBA2334 | reverse complement strand
GCTGGCCGACACGCCGCAGGCCATTGACCAGACCACCGATCGTCTGACCGATTACGCACTGGCGCTGGTGGCCCACGAGCGGCAGCGCCGCACACCTGCTCCAACCAGCGACACCTGATTGCCCGACATGACACTCATCTCTCAACCCAAAGCCCGGTCGGCTGAGCAGCCCCCGGCCCCCCGCA
>DDUQ01000038.1 GCA_002344885.1 Comamonadaceae bacterium UBA2334 | reverse complement strand
GGGGCCCAACACCCCGCCCACAGCCGCCAAAGACCGGCTCAGGTCACAGCAGCACGCGGCGGAAGTCGCCGAGGATCTGGCCGAGGTACACGTTGAAGCGAGCGGCGGCAGCGCCGTCGATCACGCGGTGGTCCCAGGTCAGGCTCAGCGGCAGCATCAGGCGCGGCTGGAAAGCCTTGCCGTCCCACACGGGTTCCATGGTGCTCTTGCACACGCCCAGAATGGCCACTTCAGGTGCGTTGATGATGGGTGTGAAGTAACGCCCGCCAATGCCGCCCAGGCTGGAGATGGTGAAGCTGGCACCGCTCATGTCGGCAGGGCCCAGCTTTCCATCGCGGGCCTTTTTGGCCAGCTCGGACATTTCTTGGCTGATCTGGAAGATGCCTTTTTTGTCAGCATCTTTGATGACAGGCACCACCAGGCCGTTGGGCGTGTCGGCCGCAAAACCGATGTGGTAGTACTGCTTGTAGACCAGGCTGTCGCCGTCCAGGCTGCTGTTGAACTCGGGGAATTTCTTCAGTGCGGCTACGCAGGCCTTGATGAGGAACGCCAGCATGGTGACCTTGATGCCCGACTTCTCGTTCTCCTTGTTCGTGGAGACGCGGAAGGCTTCCAGGTCGGTGATGTCGGCATCGTCATGGTTGGTGACGGCCGGAATCATCACGGCGTTGCGCAACAGGTTGGCTCCGCTGATCTTCTTGATGCGCCCCAGCTCCTTGCGCTCGACGAGGCCAAACTTGGCAAAGTCCACCTTGGGCCAGGGGATCAGACCCAGCTCGGCACCACCGCCACCTGCACCAGCCGTTCCGGGTGCTTTGGCCACAGCCGCCGCCACGGCAGAAGCAATGGCCGTGGTCTGGATGGAGCCGGACATGACACCGCGTGTGAACGCCTGTACGTCTTCAGGCGTGATGCGGCCTTTGAGACCCGTACCCTTCACTTCTGCCAGCGGAACGCCCAACTCGCGGGCGAACTTGCGCACCGAAGGCGATGCATGGGGCAGCCCAGCGGCCAACGTGGTGGGGTTGTGGGCGGGCACCGCCACGGCGGGTGCTGATACGGGGGCTGCCACCGCAGCAGCAGGTGCAGGGGCAGAGGCCGGTGCCGCAGCTTGTGCAACAGCAGCCGGGGCCGCTGTGGCGCTGGCTGGAGCGGCTGCAACCGGGGCCACACCCTCCAGAATGGCCAGCAGGTCGCCAATGTTCACGGTGTCGCCGAGCTTGACCTTCAATTCCTTGATGACACCGGCGGCTGACGACGGGATTTCCATCGACGCCTTGTCGCTTTCGACGGTGATCAGGCTCTGCTCGACCTTGACGGTGTCGCCGGGCTTCACGAACACTTCGATGACGGCCACGTCTTTGAAGTCGCCAATGTCGGGCACACGCACTTCCACCGGCCCAGACGCGGCAGTGGGCGTAGCAACTGAAACAGGAGCTGCAACTTCAACAGCAGAAAGCGCTGGAGCCAAATTTAGTTCAGAAGATGGCGCGGGAGCGGCTGCTTCGCCTGCCACCTCGAGCATGACGACCAGCGAGCCTTCACTCACCTTGTCGCCCAAGGCGACCTTCACTTCTTTCACCACACCGGCGTGGGATGACGGAATCTCCATCGACGCCTTGTCGGACTCCACGGTGATGAGCGATTGCTCGGCCTTGACCGTGTCGCCCACTTTGACCATCAGCTCGATGACCGCGACTTCATCAAAGTCCCCGATGTCGGGGACTTTCACTTCAATGATTGCCATGATGTTCTGTCTCCGTTTTCGTTACGCGTACAGGGGGTTGACCTTGTCGGCATTGATGCCGTACTTGGCAATGGCCTCGGCCACCTTGGACAGGGGCAATTTGCCCTCTTCGGCCAGGCCTTTGAGGGCAGCGACCACGATGTAGTGGCGGTTCACCTCGAAGTGCTCGCGCAGCTTGCTGCGGAAGTCGCTGCGGCCAAAGCCGTCGGTGCCCAGCACTTTGTAGGCGCGACCGGCCGGAATGAACGGCCGAATCTGCTCGGCGTAAGCCTTCATGTAGTCGGTCGACGCCACCACAGGGCCCGTGGTGCCAGCCAACTGCTGCGCCACAAACGGAACCTGTGGTGTGTCCAGCGGGTGCAGCAGGTTGAAACGCTCGGCGTTCTGGCCGTCGCGGGTCAGTTCGTTGAAGCTTGGGCAGCTCCACACATCGGCCTGCACACCCCAGTCGGTGGCCAGCAGGGCCTGGGCCGCGATGCTTTCTCGCAGGATGGTGCCGCTGCCCAGCAGTTGAACCCGCTTGTCACCCTCAGCGCCGGGCTTGCACAGGTACATGCCCTTGATGATCTGTTCTTCCGTGCCAGGTGTCAGGCCAGGCATGGCGTAGTTTTCGTTCAGCAGGGTCAAGTAGTAGAAAACGTTATCTTGCTTTTCGACCATGCGCTTCAGGCCATGGTGCAGGATGACGCCCACTTCGTGCGCAAAGGTCGGGTCGTAGCTGATGCAGTTGGGGATGGTGCCGGCCATGATGTGGCTGTGCCCGTCTTCGTGCTGCAGGCCTTCGCCGTTCAGCGTGGTGCGGCCAGACGTGCCGCCCAACAGGAAACCGCGTGCCTGCATGTCGCCCGCTGCCCAGGCCAGGTCGCCAATGCGCTGGAAACCGAACATGGAATAGTACACATAAAACGGCACCATGATGCGGTTGCTGGTGCTGTAGCTGGTGGCAGCCGCAATCCAGCTGCTCATGCCGCCGGCTTCGTTGATGCCCTCTTGCAGAATTTGCCCTGCCTTGTCTTCCTTGTAGTACATGACCTGGTCTTTGTCGACCGGGGTGTACTGTTGCCCTGCAGGGTTGTAAATGCCGACCTGACGGAACAGGCCTTCCATGCCGAAGGTGCGGGCCTCGTCCACCAGAATCGGCACCACGCGCGGGCCCAACGCCTGGTCGCGCAGCAACTGGGTCAAAAAGCGCACATATGCCTGGGTGGTGGAGATTTCACGGCCTTCAGCCGTGGGTTCCATCACGCTCTTGAACGTGTCAAGAGACGGAACCGTAAAGCTCTCGTCCGCCTTGGTACGGCGGTGCGGCAGGTACCCACCCAACGCCTGGCGGCGCTCGTGCAGGTATTTCATTTCAGGCGTGTTGTCGGCTGGCTTGTAGAACGGAATCTTGGGCAGTTCGCTGTCCGGAATCGGGATGTTGAAGCGGTCACGGAAGAGCTTGATGTCTTCATCCGTCAGCTTCTTGGTCTGGTGCACGTTGTTCTTGCCCTCGCCTGCCTTGCCCATGCCAAAACCCTTGATGGTCTTGATGAGCAGCACGGTCGGCTGGTCTTTGGTGTTGACAGCCTTGTGGTAGGCCGCATACACCTTCTGGGGGTCATGACCGCCGCGGCGCAGGGCCCAGATGTCGTCATCGGACATCTTGGCCACCATTTCCAGCGTCTTGGGGTCGCGGCCAAAGAAGTGCTTGCGCACGTAGGCACCGTCGTTGGCCTTGAAGCTCTGGTAGTCGCCGTCCAGCGTGTCCATCATCAGCTTGCGCAGCGCACCGTCCTTGTCGCGTGCCAGCAGCGGATCCCAGTTGGAGCCCCACAGGCACTTGATGACGTTCCAGCCAGCACCGCGGAACTCGCTTTCCAGCTCCTGCACGATCTTGCCGTTGCCGCGCACCGGACCGTCCAGGCGCTGCAGGTTGCAATTGATGACGAAAATCAGGTTGTCCAGCTTCTCGCGGGCTGCCAGGCCGATGGCACCCAGGCTTTCCACCTCGTCCATTTCGCCGTCGCCACAGAACACCCACACCTTGCGGTTCTCGGTGTTGGCAATGCCGCGGGCGTGCAAGTATTTCAGGAACCGCGCCTGGTAGATGGCCATCAGCGGCCCCAAGCCCATCGACACGGTTGGGAACTGCCAGAACTCGGGCATCAGCTTGGGGTGGGGGTAGCTCGACAAGCCCTTCCCGTCCACCTCCTGGCGGAAGTGCAGCAGCTGTTCTTCGGTCAGGCGGCCTTCCAGGTAGGCGCGTGCGTACACGCCGGGTGCCACGTGGCCCTGGATGTACAGGCAGTCGCCACCATGGTTTTCACTTTCGGCATGCCAGAAATGGTTGAAGCCGGCCCCGAACATGTGTGCCAGGGAAGCGAACGACCCGATGTGACCGCCGAGGTCGCCACCATCGGCCGGGTTGTGGCGGTTGGCTTTGACGACCATGGCCATGGCGTTCCAGCGCATGTAGGCACGCAGACGTTCTTCGATTTCGATGTTGCCGGGGCAGCGCTCTTCCTCATCGGTTTCGATGGTGTTCACGTAACCGGTGTTGGCCGAGAACGGCATGTCGATGCTGCTTTGGCGCGCATGCTCCAGCAGCTGTTCCAACAGGAAATGGGCCCGTTCACCCCCTTCCTGCTCGATGACGGCGGACAGCGCGTCCAACCATTCACGGGTTTCCTGGCTGTCTGCATCCAGAGCAGTCTTGCCGACGGCGTTGGCATCGGTGTTGTTCGACATGGCCTTGTCTCCTGAGTTGACCGGGTGAAAGAAAGATGGTGACTGAAAACGGGTTGAAGTGTGTCATATTTTTTCTGAAATTTCAATATGCAAATCACAATTTCATAATATGAATTTGTGGTTGTATCAAAGTCGTCTTGAACAGAACGCCGTGGCACACTCGCGCTCCAGACGAACACGACATGAACCAGCCTTTCAACAACCGCCGATCCGGCAACCGCGACCGCCGCAACCCCGCCCCATCCTGGCGCGATTGGTGGAAGCACCAATCACCCTCGCGCCAGGACAAACTGGCCCTGATCGGCCCCATCGCTTCGGTGTTGCTGTTTGTGATGGTGATGCTGTTTGCGTTTGCCTACCTGCGGGTGGAAGAAATCGACCGGGAGACTGAAGCCGTCAACCGGGATGTCGAATACGCACAACAGCGCATCCGTCTGCGTTTGCTGGAGCGCCAGGAACAGCTGATGCGGATCGCTCGGCAGGTCATCAACAGTGACATCGATGGGGCAGAGTTCGAGTTGCAGGCGGAAAACCTGATCAACCAATACCCGGAGCTGATCAGCGTGACGTGGATCGACGCCCAGCGCCAGGTGGTGGCCTCCCATGCCACTCCCAGTGCGGCCGACAGCAGCCAGCGAAAACCTGGTGATATCGTTCCACCGGGCGACACCGGCGGGTCGTTTGACCTGGCACGCGACTTGCGGCAACCGGTCTACTCCAACCCACTGCCCCACGCCGACCAGAGCGCCACGCTCATGGTCCAGATTCCCCTGACGGATGTGACCCGGTTCAATGGCGTGGTGATGGGGGAATATTCGTTGGACGGCCTGTTGCGCTTTGGCGTGCCTTCCGAGGTGATGGCACGTTATGCCGTGACCCTGGTTACGGAAGACGGGCGACTGCTGGCAGGCACGGCGCTGACGCACAGCCCTCGGACATTGCCTTCTATACCCGGCCTGACACACAACTTCGAACAGGACATTCCGGTTTCCCCGGTCGGTAACAGCCTGGTACTGAAAGCGCAGGGCTACCGCACATCCAAAGATCTGGTGGGTGGCAGCTTCATGTGGTTGATGGGTGGCCTGAGTGCGCTGACGGTCTGGATGCTGATCGGCAACTGGCGTCACACACGTCGGCGGGTCCAGGCGCAGCAGGCGCTGCTGGCAGAAACCAACTTCCGTCGCGCCATGGAAAACTCCATGCTGACCGGGATGCGCGCACTGGACATGCATGGCCGCATCTCTTACGTCAACCCGGCGTTTTGCAGCATGACCGGCTGGACCGAGGCCGAGCTGGTCGGCCAAACCGCACCGTTTCCGTACTGGGCCGATGAAGACAAAGACATCCTGATGGCGCGACTGGAGGACGAACTGAGCGGGCGCTCCAACCCCGGCGGATTCGAAATGCGGGTCAAAAAGCGCAATGGCCAGGTTTTCGATGCACGCATGTACGTCTCACCCTTGATCGACCCCAATGGGGTTCAAAAAGGCTGGATGACCTCCATGACCGACATCACCGAGCCCAAGCGCATCCGACAGGAGCTGACTGCGTCTTACGAGCGCTTCACCACCGTTTTGGAGAGCCTGGACTCGGCTGTGTCCGTGGTGCCCTTGGGCAGCGACGAGCTCTTGTTTGCCAACAAGTTGTACCGGCTTTGGTTCGGCATGGATGGCAAAGGCCACCAGCAACTGGTGGCTCAATGCGGACCTGCAGGATCGCAGTCGCCCGACGATGGTGACCAGATCGACGTGTTTGCCGGGTTGCCCATTCAGACCATGACCGATGCCCAGGCCGAGAACGCCGAGCTTTATCTGGACGATCTGGACAAATGGCTCGAGATTCGCTCCCGCTACGTCACCTGGGTGGATGGTCGCCTGGCCCAAATTGCAATTGCCACCGACATCACCCCCCGGCGGCTGGCGGAAGAACAGGCTGCGCGCCAGGCAGAGCGCGCTCAGACGGCGAGCAGACTGATCACCATGGGAGAAATGGCATCCAGCGTGGCCCATGAGCTGAACCAGCCGTTGACCGCCATCAGCAACTACTGCAGCGGCATGATCACCCGGGTGCAGAAGCACAGCATAGATGAGCCCGATTTGCTCGCCGCGCTCGACAAGACCGCCCGGCAGGCACAGCGGGCCGGCCAGATCGTTCAGCGCATCAAGTCTTTCGTCAAACGCAGCGAACCCAACCCCACGCTGTCAGACGTTGCCACGATGGTGAACAACGCCATCGAACTGGCTGACATCGAGCTGCGCAGGCAGCAGGTGCGGTTGACCCACTATGTGGCAGCGCGCATGCCACCCTTGGTTGTGGACCCGATTCTGATTGAACAGGTGCTGATCAACCTGCTCAAGAACGGTGCTGAATCGATCATTCAGGCCAAGCGAGCGGTCGAGGAACGTCAGATCGAACTCAAAGCCCTGCCCCGCCGGATCAATGACGCAGAAGTGATCGAGTTCAGTGTGCGCGACACCGGTTCAGGTGTGCCAGCTGAACTGCTGGAACGGATCTACGAAGCGTTTTACAGCACGAAGGCCGAGGGCATGGGCATTGGCCTCAAGCTGTGCCGCAGCATCATCGAGTCGCACCACGGCCGGATACAAGTAGAGAACATCTACAATGGTGCCGACATTGTGGGTTGTGTCTTCAGCTTCTGGATCCCTGTGCAGTCGCCCCTCAAACCGAGCGGCACCTGACACCTGAAAGTTTGCCTGACCAACGGCCACAAAGACCTGAGGACGACACATGAGTTTCACACCCAAAAGAGGCACGGTTTACGTTGTCGACGACGACGAGGCCGTCAGAGATTCGCTGCAATGGCTGCTGGAAGGCAATGACTACCGTGTGCGTTGTTACGAGTCAGCCGAAGCCTTTCTGAGCCGATACGACCCGCGCGAAGTGGCTTGCCTGATCGCCGACATCCGCATGGTCGGCATGTCTGGCATGGAGCTGCAAGACCGCCTGATCGAGCGGCGCTCGCCATTGCCCATTGTTTTCATCACCGGGCACGGTGACGTGCCGATGGCAGTCGAGTCGATGAAAAAAGGCGCACTGGATTTCATCCAGAAGCCTTTCCAGGAAGCTTCGCTGCTGCTGATGGTGGAACGCATGCTCGACAAAGCACGCGACTCGTTCGCGGAGCACCAAAAGGCCATGAACCGTGATGCCCTGCTTGGCAAGCTCACCACGCGTGAGGCGCAGGTGCTTGAGCGCATCGTGGCGGGTCGCCTGAACAAGCAAATTGCTGATGACCTGGGCATCAGCATCAAGACGGTTGAGGCTCACCGCGCCAACATCATGGAAAAGCTCAATGCGAACACAGTTGCCGACTTGCTGAAAATTGCATTGAACAACACACCCGTAGCCGCCTGATATTTTTTGTAGCATACAAAGCCCGTCAGTCAAGCGCTAACGGGCTTTTTTATTTGATTTTTTATGACAGCCCAACTCATCGATGGCAACGCCCTCTCCCGTCAAACCCGTGAACAGGTCAGCCAGCGCGTGGCCGCGCTCAAGGCCAAAGGCATCACACCCGGGCTGGCCGTGGTTCTGGTGGGTGACAACCCGGCCAGCCAGGTGTATGTGCGCAACAAGGTGAAAGCCTGTGAAGACACCGGCATGCACTCGGTGTTGGAAAAGTACGATGCGACGATGACCGAAGCCGACTTGCTGGCCCGCGTGGAAGCGCTGAACAATGACCCCACCATCCACGGCATTCTGGTGCAACTGCCCCTACCCACCCACATGGACGCGCAAAAAGTCATTGAAACCATCTCCCCCGCCAAAGACGTGGACGGCTTCCATGTGGCCAGCGCAGGCGCACTGATGGTGGGCCAACCGGGTTTTTGGCCCTGCACGCCCTACGGCTGCATGAAGATGCTGGAAAGCATTGGCTACAACCTCCGTGGCAAGCACGCGGTGGTGATTGGCCGCAGCAACATCGTGGGCAAGCCCATGGCGCTGATGCTGCTGCAGCAAAACGCCACCGTTACCATTTGCCACAGCGCCACGCCCGACCTGAAAGCCATGACCCTGCAGGCCGACGTGATCGTGGCCGCTGTCGGGAAACGCAACGTGCTGACTGCCGACATGGTGAAACCCGGTGCCGTGGTGCTGGACGTGGGCATGAACCGCAACGATGAGGGCAAGCTTTGCGGCGATGTGGACTTTGCGGGCGTGAAAGAAGTGGCCAGCTACATCACGCCAGTGCCCGGTGGCGTGGGCCCCATGACCATCACCATGCTGATGGTCAACACGCTGGAAGCCGCTGAACGGCTGGTGGCCTGAATCGGCACGTTCTGAAGGCCTGTTCCGGGCCCTGCCCGCTCACTGTCCGCCGAGTCTGGCGGGGGAGTGAGAGAAACACCATCAGGCAGCATGCTGCCTGATGTGGCTGGCTGTCACTCGTAACGCACGCCAACGATTTCGTAGTGTTTGGCGCCACCGGGTGCCTGAACCTCCACGCTGTCCCCGATTTCCTTACCAATCAGTGCCCGCGCAATGGGGCTGCTGATGTTGATGCGCCCGAGCTTCAGGTCAGCCTCGTCTTCGCCCACGATCTGGTAGGTCACCTGCGCACCGCTGTCTTCGTCTTCCAGATCGACCGTTGACGCAAACACCACCTTCCCGCCGGCATCAATGGTGGTCGGATCAATGATCTGCGCCGATGACAGCTTGCCCTCGATTTCCGCGATGCGTCCTTCGATGAAACCCTGACGGTCTTTGGCAGCATCGTATTCAGCGTTCTCGCTCAGGTCACCCTGCGCACGTGCTTCCGCAATGGCATTGATCACCCAGGGACGATCCACCGTCTTGAGCTTGTGCAGTTCAGCCTTGAGCGCTTCTGCGCCTCGTTTGGTCACCGGCAATGTGGCCATGATGAAAGTGTCTCCAGAGAAAAGAGAAACCGCCACCGGTTACCCCGTGGCGGTTGTTTGGGTTCGTGCTGGGGCGGGAGTGTAATGCAAGCCGCGCGACTTGGGCTGACACGCCCGCTGAAGCGGGCAACACAGCCGTCAGGCGGTCAGCTGCGCATGCATCTCCTGGACAGAAATCACACCCAGGTTGTCCATGGCCCGCATCCCTGCCACTGCGGCTTCGGCACCCGCGATGGTGGTAAAGGTGGTCACGCGTGCCAGCAAGGCAGAGGTGCGGATGTGGCGAGAGTCTGCAATGGCGTTGCGCCGCTCTTCAACGGTGTTGATGACCATGGCGATTTCGTCGTTCTTGATCATGTCAACGATGTTGGGGCGCCCTTCGGTCACCTTGTACACGGTTTGTACGGCAATGCCAGCCGCAGAGATGGCGGCAGCTGTGCCCTTGGTGGCGATCAGCGGGAAGCCCATGTCGGCCAGACCACGTGCAACCTCGACCATACGGGCCTTGTCGTTGTTCTTGACAGACAGGAACACCTTGCCGGCCGAACTGCCATCCTTCCTGGTGGGGCGCGGCAGCTTGGTGCCGGCTCCCAGCTGGCTCTTGACGAAGGCTTCACCAAAGGTTTTGCCCACGCCCATCACCTCGCCGGTTGACTTCATCTCCGGGCCAAGAATGGTGTCCACACCCGGGAACTTGACGAACGGGAACACGGCTTCCTTGACGCTGAAGTACGGGGGAGTGACTTCGCCGGTGATGCCTTGTTCGGCCAGTGTTTTGCCCGCCATGCAACGTGCTGCCACCTTGGCCAGCTGGATGCCCGTTGCCTTGGAGACGAACGGCACCGTGCGGCTGGCCCGTGGGTTCACCTCCAGCACGTAGATGACATCGGCCCCGTCGATGTTCTGGATCGCGAACTGGACGTTCATGAGGCCCACGACGTTCAGCGACGCGGCCATGGCTTTGGACTGGCGCTTGATTTCAGCGATGGTTTCCGCACGCAGGCTGTAGGGTGGCAGCGAGCACGCCGAGTCACCCGAATGCACGCCGGCCTGTTCGATGTGCTCCATGCCCCCGCCGATCAGGGTTTGACCCGTGCTGTCGCGCAGGCAGTCCACGTCGCATTCGATGGCATCGTTCAGGAAGCGATCGAGCAGCACCGGGCTGTCGTTGCTGACCTTGACGGCTTCGCGCATGTAGCGTTCCAGGTCACGTTGCTCGTGCACGATCTCCATGGCACGCCCGCCCAACACGTAGCTGGGGCGCACGACCAGCGGGTAACCCAAGGCCGCAGCCTTTTCCAGCGCTTCGGACTCCGTGCGGGCCGTTGCATTGGGTGGCTGACGCAGGCCCAACTCGTGCAGCAACTTCTGGAAACGTTCACGGTCTTCGGCTGCATCGATCATGTCGGGGCTGGTGCCGATGATGGGCACACCGTTGGCCTCCAGACCCAGGGCCAGCTTCAGCGGGGTCTGGCCGCCGTACTGCACGATGACGCCGGTGGGCTTTTCCTTGTCCACGATTTCCAGCACGTCTTCGAGCGTCAGGGGCTCGAAGTACAACCGGTCAGAGGTGTCGTAGTCGGTGGACACTGTTTCAGGGTTGCAGTTGACCATGATGGTCTCGTAACCGTCTTCGCGCATGGCCAGTGCGGCGTGCACGCAGCAGTAGTCAAACTCGATGCCCTGGCCGATGCGGTTCGGCCCACCTCCCAGCACCATGATCTTCTTCTTGTCGGTCGGCTCGGCCTCGCACTCGTCTTCGTAGGTGGAGTACATGTAGGCGGTGTTGGTGGCGAACTCGGCCGCGCAGGTGTCCACGCGCTTGTACACGGGGCGCACGTTCAGTGCGCGCCGGGCTTCACGCACGGCGGTATCGGTGGTGCCCAGCAATTTCGCCAGGCGGCGGTCGGAGAAACCTTTTTTCTTCATGGCGCGCAGCTCGTCGGCACCCAGACTGGCCAGTGCACCAGCCCCCTTCGCTGCCGTGAGCTTGTCCAACGCCAGTTCGTTTTTGACGATGTCTTCGATCTGCACCAGGAACCACTTGTCGATCTTGGTGATGTCGTGAACCTCGTCGAGCGACCAGCCGGCAGCAAACGCATCACCCACGTACCAGATGCGGTCCGGGCCGGGCTCGCCCAGCTCCTTTTCCAGAATCTCTCGGTCCTGGGTTTTTTCATTCATGCCATCCACGCCCACTTCCAGACCGCGCAGGGCCTTTTGGAAGCTTTCCTGGAAGGTGCGGCCCATGGCCATGACCTCGCCCACACTCTTCATCTGTGTCGTCAGGCGGCTGTCGGCAGCCGGGAATTTTTCGAAGGCGAAACGCGGGATCTTGGTGACCACGTAGTCGATGCTGGGCTCGAAGCTGGCAGGCGTGGCGCCGCCGGTGATCTCGTTACGCAGTTCATCCAGCGTGTAACCCACGGCCAACTTGGCCGCGACTTTGGCAATCGGGAAACCGGTGGCCTTGGAGGCCAGTGCAGACGAACGAGACACGCGCGGGTTCATCTCGATGACGATCATCCGGCCGTCTTTCGGGTTGACCGAGAACTGCACGTTCGATCCGCCAGTGTCCACGCCGATTTCACGCAGCACCGCCAGCGAGGCGTTGCGCATGATCTGGTACTCCTTGTCGGTGAGCGTCTGTGCAGGCGCCACCGTGATGGAGTCACCGGTGTGCACGCCCATCGGGTCCAGGTTCTCGATGGAGCAGACGATGATGCAGTTGTCCGCCTTGTCACGCACCACTTCCATCTCGTACTCTTTCCACCCCAGCAGCGATTCTTCGATCAGCAGCTCGTTGGTGGGCGAGGCTTCCAGTCCCCGCTTGCAGATGGTTTCAAATTCTTCGGGGTTGTAGGCAATGCCGCCGCCCGTGCCACCCAATGTGAAGCTGGGACGGATGACAGTGGGAAAGCCGACCTTTTTTTGCACCGCCCACGCCTCATCCATGCTGTGGGCAATGCCCGAGCGTGCTGAACCCAGACCGATCTTGGTCATGGCATCTTTGAACTTCAGGCGGTCTTCTGCTTTGTCGATGGCTTCGGGTGTCGCACCGATCAGCTCAACCTTGTATGTGTCGAGCACACCGTTGCGCCACAGGTCCAGTGCACAGTTCAGCGCGGTCTGGCCACCCATGGTAGGCAGGATGGCATCAGGACGTTCCTTGGCGATGATTTTTTCAACTGTCTGCCAGGTGATGGGCTCGATGTAGGTCACATCGGCCGTGGCCGGGTCAGTCATGATCGTGGCGGGGTTGCTGTTGATCAGGATGACCTTGTACCCTTCTTCACGCAAGGCCTTGCAGGCTTGCACACCAGAGTAGTCGAACTCACAGGCCTGGCCGATGATGATGGGGCCTGCGCCGATGATGAGGATGCTTTTCAGGTCGGAACGTTTTGGCATAGTGTGAAACTTGGTTTTTGTATTTTTTGGGTGAGCAGGTCAATTCAGGCTGGCGGTGGCGAGCTTTGCCCCAAACCACACAAACAGGCCACCGACTGCGCCTGACAGGCCGCTGGTCAGGCGCTTGCGCTGCCGAAAACCCTGGGCCAGTGCGGCACCGGCATAGATGAGGCTGAACAGGTACAGCGCACTCAGCACCATGAGGATGCTGCTCAGAATGAGGAACGGCACGGCAGGTGTGTGGTAGCCCGGATCGATGAACTGCACAAAAAAGGACAGCAAAAACAGGATGGCCTTCGGGTTGAGCAGGCTGATGACGAAGGCACGCCTGAACGGATGGGCCAGGTTGGCGGGTGTCTCTGGCGCCTGCGGAAGAACTGCCGGAGGTTTGCGCCAGTTGTGAATGGCCGTCCACAACAGGTTCAGACCGATCCAGCACAGGTATGCCGCACCAACATACTTCACCACCAGGAATAGGGCCGGGTAGGTGTGCAGCAAGCCAGCCGCGCCCAGCGCCGTGAGGCCCAGCAACACGGTATCGCCCACAAACACGCCACAGGCACCCTGGATGCCAGCCTTGACACCGCGTGCCGTTGCCACCGACAAGACAAACACAGAGTTGGGACCCGGCAACAGGATGATGCCGATGGCCCCAATCAGGTAGGTCCAGATGTCGGTGACGCCGTAGCCACTCATGCGCGGGCTTCCATCAGGCCGATGAACCGGTCGAACAGGTAGGCAATGTCGTGCGGTCCTGGCGATGCTTCAGGGTGCCCCTGGAAGCAGAACGCCGGCTTGTCGGTGCGTGCCAGGCCTTGCAGCGTGCCGTCGAACAGGCTCACATGCGTCGGGCGCAAATTGGCAGGCAACGTTTTTTCGTCCACCGCAAACCCGTGGTTCTGACTGGTGATGCTCACGCGCCCCGTGTCCAGGTCTTTGACCGGATGGTTGGCACCATGGTGGCCAAACTTCATCTTGAAGGTCTTGGCTCCGCTGGCGAGCGCCATGATCTGATGGCCCAGGCAAATGCCAAAGGTCGGCACACCGGTTTCTATCAGCTCGGCGGCAGCTGCAATGGCATAGTCGCAGGGTTCAGGGTCACCGGGGCCGTTCGACAGGAACACGCCGTCGGGTTGGTGCTTCAGCACATCGGCGGCAGGGGTCTGCGCGGGCACTACTGTGACCTTGCAACCACGCTCGGCCAACATGCGCAGGATGTTGTACTTCACGCCAAAGTCGTAGGCCACCACATGGAAGCGGGGCTCGATTTGCTCACCGTAGCCAGACTCCAGCTTCCATTCGGTCTGCCCCCATGCATAGCCCTGGGCACCCGAGACCACTTTTGCCAGATCCAGGCCCGCCATGCTCGGCGCAGATTGGGCAGCTGCCACCGCACGGGTTTTGACTTCTTCGGTCACGGCTTCGCCTTCTGCGAGCGCCAGGATGCAGCCATTTTGGGCCCCGTACGTACGGAGGCGACGGGTCAGTGCGCGGGTGTCGATGTTGGCGATGGCCACCGTCGCTTCGCGTTTCAGATAGTCGGACAGTGTGAGCGTCTGGCGGAAATTGGACGCGAGCAGTGGCAAGTCTTTGATGATGAGGCCTGCCGCAAACACTTTGCGGGCCTCAATGTCTTCTTCATTGACCCCATAGTTGCCGATGTGCGGGTACGTCAAGGTGACGATCTGCTGGCAGTAGCTGGGGTCGGTGAGGATTTCCTGGTAGCCGGTGATGGCGGTGTTGAACACCACCTCGCCAACGGTTTGACCGGTGGCGCCAATCGACTGACCAACAAAGACCGTGCCGTCTGCCAGAGCAAGGATGGCTTTCGGATGGACGGGGTGCACGGGATTCTCCTGTTGTCAGCGCACCGCCCCTCGTTGCAGGCCCTTCAGACGCGACAAGCTGGTGGCAGGCGCGGCCCGTTGGTCGCATTCGGCGGGGTCAAGCGAAGGCTTCGCTGCGGTGCACAAATGTTGCGGGTAAACCTGTCAATTATAGGCGACGAGGCCCGATGGGCTGGGGTAAATCCCTATGAAAACCCCTCAATGGCTCGAACGCTGGCAAAGCTCAAAAATTTGGGCGCACCAGCCGCACAAAAAGCGCATCTCGCTTGCTGATGCCACCGGATGCCTCGCCTGTGGCGAAATTCAGCCCCCAGCCTTCCAGCGCTTTGAGCTGGTTGGCATTACTTGGCGTGACACCTGACATGATGTTGCCGTAGTTGTACTGGTTGACGTTACCGCCAATGCCCACGCTGACGGATGCAGACCAATGCCAACTGGCTGGCGTGGCAGGGAAAAGTGCGGCATCGACCAAAGCGCCGCGCCCCGCTGTGGCCTTGTCGGTCAGCACTTTCAGCTCTGGTATGTGGGGCAAACGCCAACGCTGGCCGGTTGCTTTGTTTTCTGACGCCACGTGGGCCTGTGCCTCGGCCATCGTGAAAGTTTTGGCACGACCTGTACAGGTGGCACCAAACCAGATCATGCCTTCCACACACCGCCGCCAGGCCAATTTGGCGCGCGTATCGATGACTTCCTTGCCGTCAGCAGAAAGCACCAACCGGGGAGCGGTTGACGGCATGGTTTTTTTTTCCACCGGTGCGCTTTCCGGTGCTGAGGCGCGGGCCGTAGACGTTTCAGGCGTCTGTGTTGACACGTCACCGCCCTGGTTGGCCAACGCCAAACTCGCCCCGGCACAAAGCCACATCCATGCAAGGGCACGGGATAGGCGCAATGCCTGACAGGGATACGAGCAGCCAGCCGGGCTGGCAGCACAGTCGATGGTGGCACTCACGGTGGGTGTCATGGTTTGGGTGCAGCTGCGTACAAACATATGGCTGCGGCGGCGGCCACGTTCAAAGACTCTTCACCGCCCGGCTGGGCAATTCTGATGTGATGGGCGGCTCTCGCTTGCAAACCTGGTGAAACGCCCTGCCCCTCATGCCCCATGACCCACGCGCAGGGCCAGGGCAATCGGCCCTCATGCACCCACTGTCCCTGGTGGGAACTGGTCACCATCAAAGGAACAGACAGCGCATCAAGATCGTCCTCCGACAGCCCTTCCACGAGATTCAAACCGAAATGTGCCCCCATGCCGGCACGTAATGTTTTGGGCGCCCACAAACTGGCTGTACCCTTGATGGCCAAGACCTGCCGGTAACCAAACGCTGCAGCGCACCTGAGAATGGTGCCGGTGTTTCCCGCGTCCTGCAACCGGTCCAACACCACAGTTGGGAGATCCCGTCCTACGCCGGTCGATGGGGGCATGTCTATCAGCGCGCCCACAGCAGGCGGTGCGTCCAGCGTGGTCAGCTCCTTCATCAGTTGATCCGGTATGACCAATACTTTTTGTATAGCATTCCAATCAATACTGGAAAGCGTCATGTGCCTTCTTGATTCCGAAACTAGCACGGCCGACGGGTGCATCCCTCTTGCTTGCGCTGCAGCGATCAAGTGATCGCCTTCCAACCATGCTTGGTGCCATTTCCTGCACGCCCCCGGATCATTGACCAAATGCCGTACGCGTTTGAGGACGGGGTTGTCTCGGGATGTGATGTCAACGACCTGCGTCATGACGGCTCTCTGTCGGCGTTGTCAGCCGGTGACTGTTTGGCGCTGTGATGGGCCCACGCCAGCGCCACGGGCGCAAATGAGCGACGGTGAGCCTGAGTAGGTCCCCATTTTTTCAAGGCATCCAAATGTTCTGCCGTGCCGTAGCCCTTGTGTTTGGCAAAGCCATATAAGGGAAAATCGGCATCCAGTTCCAGCATCATGCGATCACGTGTCACTTTTGCAAGGATGGACGCGGCAGAGATGGCCGCCACTGTGGCATCGCCTTTCACAATCGCTTCGGCCCGCATGGCAAGTTTGGGGATGCGGTTGCCATCCACCAGCACCATGTGAGGCAAGAGCCTCAGACCTTCGACAGCCCGGCTCATGGCCAGCAGGGTGGCCTGCAGGATGTTGAGCCTGTCAATCTCTTCGGCACTGGCCATCGCCACCGAGCAACACAAGGCTTTGGCGCGGATTTCGTCAAAAAGTGCCTCGCGCCTGATGGCCGACAACTTCTTGGAGTCAGCCAATCCCTTGATGGGCTGCCGCTCGTCCAGGATGACCGCTGCTGCCACCACCGGCCCAGCCAACGCCCCCCTTCCCGCCTCATCCACGCCCGCTGTCAAACCGGTCCCGTCCCATTTAAAGGACACTTGTCGCGAGACGGCGTGTCGGGTTGAACGGACAGTTTTCTGGCCTTTCGCTGTTGAACTGGGCGGCATATATCTGCTCGGCTGTGCAATGATTCCACTGAAATGGAGGGTGAGTCAGGCGACGGCCGATGGCCTGACCTTGTCCATCATACGTTCCAGCGTGTCACATGCGAGAGTGACCGTGTCTTGCGTCAACACATGATGCAATTCTGTGAAACGCTTTTGCAAAGCATCTATCCGTTCGGGGTGCTTGAACCAGGTCAGTACTTCGCGGGCCAGATCTGCGGGTTTGGCCTGATCTTGCAGCAACTCGGGTACGACAAACTCCTGGCACAGGATGTTCGGCAACCCCACCCAAGCTTGCATGCGCTTGCGCCGCATGATCTGCCAGCTCAACCAATGCATGTTGTAAGCGATGACCATGGGACGCTTGAACAGCGCGGCTTCCAGCGTGGCTGTGCCACTGGCAATCAGGGTGACATCGCACGCGACCAGCGCTGTGTGAGACTGGCCGTCGATGACAGTGATGCTGTCACAGGCGTCACAGGTAGCGACTTGCCTTCTGATGGCTTCTGCATGGGCCGGTACAGCCGGAATGACAAAATGTGTGTCAGGCTGTTGTGCCCTGATGAGTGCGGCTGCTGCCAGGAAGCGGCCCAGGAGGTACTTCACCTCCGACGCCCGGCTGCCGGGCAGCAAGGCCACAATGGGCGAGCCTGCAGGCAAATTCAAAGTCTGTCGTGCCAACGCCCGGTTGGGCTCCATCGGAATCAATGGGGCCAGCGGGTGCCCCACATAAGTCGCCGTTATGCCCGCCTGAGCCAACAACGGCACTTCGAACGGAAAAATGCAAAGCACATGGTCAACGCTGGCCTTCAATTGGTGGATGCGCTCAGGCCGCCAGGCCCAGATGGACGGACACACAAAGTGAACAACCGGCACACCTTGGGATTTGAGCGCCTGCTCCAGTGGAAGGTTGAAATCAGGCGCATCCACGCCCACGAACAATCGAGGCGGTGCGTTCAGCAAGCGTTCTTGCAAAGTTTTTCTGATGCCGACGATTTCGCGGTAGTGCCTGAGCACTTCAACATAGCCTCGAACCGCGAGTTTTTCAATGGGCCACCACGCCTCAAAACCCTCGCGAATCAGGGCTGAACCCCCAATACCCGCAGCGTGGAGGGCTGGCTGTCGAGCCTTCAGCCCTTTGAGCACCACACTGGCCAACAAGTCGCCCGATGTCTCACCGGCCACCAGGGCCAAGTCAGTTGCAATGTCAGCCATGCAGAAACAGACGAGCCCAGGGACGACTAACGCACGATGCCGCGTTGTGGCGACACGTTGGCCAGAAAGTCCAACATCATTGCAATGTCGGCTTGCGCCTGCGGAAAACGATCCGTCAAGTTTGCGATCTGAACCTGGGCTTCACTGAGCGTCAGCTCATCCCGATACAGCGCCTTGTGCATGGACTTGACAGCACTGATGCGTTCAGGCGAGAAACCTCTGCGCCGCAAACCCTCGAAGTTCATGGAGCGGCCAGCGGCCGGTTGCCCCTGACACATCACGAACGGTGGAACGTCGGCAAACAGCAGCGAGCACATGGCAGACATGGCGTGCGCACCGATGCGCACAAATTGGTGTACCACCGTGAACCCGCCCAGAATCACCCAGTCTCCCACATGCACATGCCCGGCAAGCTGAGTGTTGTTGGCGAAAATGGTGTTGTTACCCACCATACAGTCGTGCGCCAGATGCACGTAGGCCATGACCCAGTTGTCGTTTCCCAGGCGGGTCACGCCCGAATCGCCCGGGGTGCCGATGTTGAACGTGCAAAACTCGCGGATCGTGTTCCGGTCGCCGATGACCAGTTCACAAGGTTCACCGGCATATTTCTTGTCCTGAGGGACGGCACCCAGCGAATTGAACTGGAAAATCCGGTTGTCTTGCCCAATGGTCGTCCGACCTTCAATGACGCAGTGTGGCCCTACTGTGGTGCCGGCACCGATGCGCACATGAGGGCCGATGACGCTGTAAGGCCCCACCGACACCGAGCTGTCCAATTCAGCTTTGGGATCGACCAGAGCAGTGGGATGGATCATCGACACAGCCAATAGTCCTCGTGGTTCGCTGACATCAGGCGATGGAACGCATGGTGCACATCAACTCGGCTTCAGTGGCAATCTCGCCGCCAACCGTCGCTTGCGCCTTGAACTTGAAAATACCCGCTTTCGAACGGAGCAGTTCGACCTCAAGAATCAACTGATCGCCAGGTTCAACAGGTCGCTTGAACCGTGCGCCGTCGATACCGGCAAAGTAGTACACCGTCTTGTCATCTGGCGAGGTGCCCAGCATGTCAAACGAAAGCAGAGCAGCCGCTTGCGCCAGCGCTTCGAGCATGAGAACACCCGGCATGACCGGTCGATGCGGAAAATGGCCTTCAAAGTACGGTTCATTGATGGACACATTTTTCAGTGCCTTGATCCGTTTGCCTTTTTCAATGTCCAACACGCGATCCACCAACAAAATGGGGTAACGGTGTGGCAGCTGTTTGAGAATTTGGTGAATGTCCATCATGGTTGTTCGAGTTTTTTGATTCGGTCACGCAAAGCGTGCAATTGCTTGAGCGTGGCTGCATTTTTTTCCCAGGATGCATTGTCATCCAGAGGAAAGACGCCACTGTATTGGCCCGGTTTTGAAAGTGAACGCGTCACCACACTGGCCGCCGATATGTGTACATGATCGGCCAACGTCAGGTGACCCAAGACGACTGCGCCGCCGCCCACCGTGCAGTGTGAACCGATCACGGCACTGCCAGCGACACCGACACAACCTGCCATGGCAGTATGTTCACCCACTTTTACGTTGTGACCAATCTGGACAAGGTTGTCCAGCTTGACGCCATTGCCAATGACCGTGTCGTCCAACGCACCCCGGTCGATACATGTGTTGGCACCGATCTCAACGTCGTCACCTATGACCACGTGTCCCAGTTGTTCAATCTTGACCCAGGCTCCCTCATGGGGAGCAAATCCAAAGCCATCGGCACCGATGACTGCTCCGCTGTGAACAATGCAACGCTGCCCCACCGTGCAACCATCCAGCAGCGTCACCCGCGGGTGAAACTGTGTGTATGCCCCGATTTCGGCATGCGATCCGACCACGGCGTGCGCACCCAAACAGACATGATCGCCCAGGACAGCGTTATCGCCCACGACAGCCAGTGGTCCGATGCTGACATGCTGTCCGAGTCTGGCCGTTGGAGCCACCACCGCACTGGGGTGAATGCCGCTCGCCACAGAAACAGGAGCAAACAACCTTTTCCAGTACTGCGTCAGATGGGCAAAATAATGATAAACATCGTCAACAACGATACGGCCGGCAATGTGTTGAGCCTGCGCCGCCAGCGCTGGAGGCACGATGACCGCAGATGCGTTGGTGACTGACAGCGACTTTGCAAACCGGGCATGCGACACGAAAGCGAGGCTGCCAGCAGCTGCAGATTCGATCGGTGACAGCCGATCGATCATGACATCCGAACCTTCTAGCGTGCCGCCCAACTCAGCCACGATGGCACTCAGCGCCCTACCGGTTGGAGCGGTTGCGCCCACTGGCCCGCTCACTTGCTGGTGTTGATGACTTTCAGCACCTTGTCGGTGATGTCATGCTTGGGGCTGATGTACACGGCTTCCTGGAGAATCAGATCGTACTTTTCGTTCTCCGCGACTTGCTTGATCACGCGGTTGGCACGTTCGATGACCTGCTGCAACTCTTCGTTCTTGCGCTGTGCAAGGTCTTCCTGAAATTCGGTACGACGACGACGGTAGTCGCGGTCCTGATCCATGAGCTGTTTCTGGCGCGCGGAGCGCTGACCTTCCGCCATAGTCGGGCTCTCGCGTTCAAACCGGTCACCGGCTGTCTTCAATTGCGAACCCTGGTCGTCCAGTTCTTTCTCTCGCTTGGAGAACTCTTGCTCCAATTTGGTCTGGGCTGCTTTGGCGGGTGCGGACTCACGAAAAATTCGGTCGGTATTGACAAAACCAATCTTGAAATCCTGTGCAACGGAAACCGCTGCACAAAGGCCCAAGGAAAGCGCAATGACTGACTGACGAAACATGGCGTTCATTAGAAAGAGGTCCCGATTTGAAATTGAACTTTTTGGATTTTATCCCCAGAGAACTTGCGCACCGGGTTGGCAAAGGCGATTCTGAGCGGCCCAACCGGTGACAACCAGCTCAAACCCACCCCGACCGATGCTCGCAAGTTGCCGAAATCGACCTTCTCGGTCTCTCCGTACACATTGCCGACATCCATGAAGCCAAACACCCGCAATGTGCGGTCGTTGCCCGCACCTGGGAAAGGGGCCAGCAGTTCTGCATTCAGCCCCACTTTTTTGGAACCCCCGATGAACGCACCCGTCACGTCTCTGGAGCCCAAGGTTCCCTGTTCGAACCCGCGAACTGAACCCAGTCCACCACCGAAGAAGTTCTTGAAGACAGGGAATACCTTGCCCCCGACACCCTTACCCCAACCCAGATCGGCATTCAGCGCGACGGTGAACTGCCTGTTCAAAGGGATGTATTGCTGGAACTGATAATTGCCACGGGCGTAACGCGTGTCACCTCCGACGCCCAGTTCAGCCTGGACTTTCTGGAGTCGACCAAGGGTGGGGACCAGGGCGCTGTCACGGTCGTCACGTGTCCAGCCCAGTGTCAGGGGAACGGACACACTGCGCACACCGTAAAGCTGGGCAAACTCCAGATAAGCTGCGGGCATGCTGGTGCCTGAAATGATCTTGGTGGACTCGATGCCTGCACCAAAAAACACGGTATCCGTTTCAGTGAAAGGAATGCCAAACCGCACGTTGAAACCGGGCGTGACCAATTGGTAATCACCGCCTTGCTGCGTGAAGGGGCGCGTCGTGCGGTAGAACACTTCGGCCGTTCGGGAGATGCCATCCTTCGTGAAGTATGGGTCTGTTGTCGTGACCGCTACCTGGCGGTTGAATTTGCTGGTATTCAGGTCGATGCCCAGATAGTTGCCGGTTCCGAACACGTTTTCCTGCTTCACGCCACCGATGAAGGACAGCTTTTCGGACTGCGAATAGCCGGCACCGATGCTCAGGTTGCCGGTTGGTTTTTCCGCCACGGTGACCAGCAGGTCCACCTGGTCTGGCACGCCAGGGATCTCCTGGGTATCGATACCGACCTGCGTGAAGTAACCCAAACGGTCCACCCGGTCTCTCGACAGTTTGATCCTGTCGCTGTCGTACCATGCCGATTCGAACTGACGGAACTCCCGCCGGATGACCTCGTCACGCGTTCGGTTGTTGCCGGCGATGTTGATGCGCCGCACGTATGCACGCCGCGAGGGTTGGGCCTGCAAAACCAGGGCCACTTGGCCGTTTGCGCGGTTGATTTGTGGCAAAGCCTCCACGCGGGCGAATGCAAACCCGAATGCGCCGAAGTAATCGGTGAACGCTTTGGTGGTCTCTGTGACACGGTCGATGTTGTAAGGCTTACCGGCTTCCACAGTGATCAGCCGCTTGAAATCCTCGTCTTTGCCCAGGAAATCGCCCTCCATCTTCACTGAAGAAACCACGTATGGATTTCCTTCTGTGATGTTGATCGTGATGGACATGTCCTCTTTGTTGGGTGAGAGGGCAACCTGTGTCGAATCAATGTTGAACTCCAGGTAACCACGGGTCATGTAGAACGACCGCAAGTTCTCAAGGTCAGCCGTGAGCTTGGCCCGGGAATATCGATCTGACTTCGTGTACCAGCTCAGCCAACCGCCCGTGTCCAGGTCAAACAGGTCGCGCAAGGTCGATTCCGAGAAAGCGGAATTGCCGACGATTCTGATGTCCTTGATCTTGGCGACATCCCCCTCAGTCACACTGAAGTTCAGGTTGACCCGGTTGCGTTCAATCGGGGTGACTGTGGTGACGATGTCCACGGCGTACATGCTTCTGCTCAGGTACTGTCGCTTCAGTTCCTGTTCAGCCCGATCGGCCAACGCTTTGTCAAATGGGCGTGCATCGGTCAGGCCCACGTCACGCAAGGACTTTCGCAGCACATCGTTGTCAAACTCCTTGACGCCTGAAAAGGTGATGTCGGCAATCGTGGGTCTCTCCTCCACCACCACGACCACCACGTCGCCGCTGACCTCAATCCGGACATCTTTGAACAGGCCCAACGCAAACAAACTGCGGATGGCTGCGGCCCCCCGTTCGTCTGTGTAGGTCTCGCCCACCCTGAAAGGCAAGGATGCAAACACCGTACCGGGCTCCACCCTTTGCAAGCCTTCGAGGCGGATATCGCGCAATGCAAATGGCTCAACCGCCCAAGCTGACAAGGATACAAACATGCTGGCGGCCAGCGCGGGCACGGCGAGGCCACGGAGAGACAGTTTTTTGATTTTCATGGAAAGGGTGTCAACCCAACAGGCGGGTTACATCGTTGTACAAGGCAATGAACATCATGCCAAGGAGGATCGCAACACCCCCTCGCTGAAACCGATCGAGCCACAGTTCAGAGACGGGACGACCAGTGATCGACTCGTAAAGATAATACATCAGGTGCCCACCATCGAGCATGGGCAGCGGCAACAGGTTGAGCACCCCCAAGCTGACGCTGATGAGCGCAAGAAACAAAAGATAGGGCGTCAACCCGACGCTGGCTGACTTGCCCGCATAGTCGGCAATCGTCAGTGGTCCGCTCAGGTTCTGGAGTGAGGCTTCGCCGGTCAGCATTTTGACCAGCATGCCGAGGCTCATGGCCGATACTTCCCAGGTTTTTTCCGTGGCGGCCATCAGCGCCGAAACCGGGTCTTTGCTGACCCAGACACGATCTGGTGGCGAACCGATGTACGCACCGATACGCCCCACCCACTGAGTTTCCACCCGCTCGGGCCGAGGGACAACCTCGACGTCCAACATCTGCCCGCCGCGTTGGATCCGCCAACGTTGAGGCACACCTTGGCCATCCGGTGTCGTGCCTGCTCGAATCAGGGCCCTCAATTGTTGGCTGTCCATCACGGCCGTGCCATTGACACTGAGCACCCGGTCTTTACTGGTCAGCCCAGCTTGCTGTGCCGCGCCGCCTGCCACCACATCGCCCACGACGGGTTCTGTCCAGGGCCCTGTCAGGCCCAATCGGGCAATGGGGTCACCTGCCCGGGCGTCTGTTTCAAGTTGGCTCAACGGCAACAGGATGGCATGCTTGCGATGGCCCTGGTCGTCCATCTGAACCACGATCTCGACATCAGACTTGCTGAGCGCCAGCCGGGTCAATTGCCATCGCAGGGCTTCATAAGAGTCGATGGCAACTGACGCTTCGCCCGTGGCCTGGAGCGAAACCACGTGCTCCCCACCGCTGAGGCCAGACTGCTGAGCCATCGAACCGGGGGTGGGGCTGGCCAGGATGGGGCGCAGTTCTGACACGCCCGACCAGTAAACCCCGGCATACAGTGCGATGGCCAGCAAAAAATTGGCGACCGGACCCGCCGCAACGATCAAGGTCCGTTTGAACAGCGGTTGGGTGTTGAAGGCCTGGGCGCGTTCTGCCGGTTGAACTTCGCCCTCCCGTTCGTCCAGCATCCGCACGTAGCCCCCCAATGGCATCGCACACAGGACGTATTCGGTTCGGGTTTTGGGTGATGTCCATTGCAGCAGCACCGGACCAAACCCGATGGAGAACCTGATCACCCGCACCCCGCAAGCGATGGCCATGCGGTAATGACCGTACTCGTGTACACCAATCAACAGCGCCAACCCCAGCGCAAATGCAACCACGGTCAACATGGATGTTCTCCGGCGGTCAGAGCATCAAACGCAGTGCGCATTCACCCACGCGGTTGCACGCTGTCTGGTTTGATGATCGAGTTCGAGCACATCATCCAAAGTTTTGAGTTCGCTCGCATCCGACGTATCGAGCATGGCTTTGTTGAGTGCGTGGATGTGATCGAAGCGGATACGTCGGTTCAGGAAGGCGTCCACTGCCACCTCGTTCGCTGCGTTCAGAACGGCGGTGGAACCGGTTGGTCCGTTCAGCGTGTCCCATGCAAGCCGCAGGCCTGGAAATCGCGCATCATCTGGTTTTTCGAACGTCAGGGCAGACAAGGCAGTGAAATCGATGCTGGCTGCGCCGGACGAGACCCTGTCAGGCCATGACAGGCCGTAAGCAATCGGTACGCGCATGTCAGGCGTGCCGAGTTGCGCCACCACCGATGCATCGTGGTACTGCACCATCGAGTGAATCACACTCTGGGGGTGAATGACCACTTCGATTTGTTGCGGAGATAGACCGAACAGATATCGGGCTTCGATGACTTCCAGCGCCTTGTTCATCATCGTGGCTGAATCAACCGAAATTTTTCGCCCCATGACCCAGTTGGGATGAGCACATGCCTCGTCAGGGGTCACATGCCGCAAGGAGGCGGGGTCACGTGAGCGGAAGGGGCCTCCCGACGCGGTCAGGATGATTTTTTCAACGCGTTGCCGCCAAGTAGACCTATCCTCAGGCAATGACTGGAAGACAGCCGAGTGCTCACTGTCAATCGGCAACAGCAGTGCGCCGCCGGTCGCCACCGCATCCATGAAGAAACCACCACCCACCACCAAGGCTTCTTTGTTGGCGAGTAGCAAGCGTTTACCGGACCTGGCTGCGGCCATGCATGATGGCAAACCTGCAGCGCCCACGATGGCGGCCATGACCGATGTCACCCGCTCGTCTGCAGCAACTTCGCACAATGCGTTTGCCCCGGCCAACACATGAGTGGTGAGCCCAGCACGCTGGACGCGTTCTGCAAGCTCCTGTGCGTGTGGCGGGCTGACCATCACCGCAAACAAGGGCCTGAAAGCCTTGATTTGCTCAAACAGAAGGTCGACCTGTGTGGCGGCCGTGAGTGCAAACACGCTGAACCGGTCAGGATGTCTGGCCAGCACGTCCAGCGTACTTTTGCCGATAGAGCCCGTCGAGCCGAGCACCGTTACCCAATGTTTGTTCATACAACGACTCAGACGACCAGCAACATGGCAACGGGCAGGACAGGCAGCAGCGCGTCGATCCGATCGAGGATACCACCATGCCCTGGCAAGAGTTGGCTCGAATCCTTCACACCCGCTGCCCGCTTGACCAGCGACTCCACGAGGTCACCCATCACACTCAGGGCCGTCAGGCTCAACAAGGCCAATAAACCCAGCCAGCCGAATCGGGCGTAGAGGATGGTGTACAGGCTCTTGGAATCCATGTTGAATGAGTGATCAGCCAGCATCCACAGCCCCCCAATCAGCATGACTCCCAGCGCGCCTGCATAGACACCTTCCCAACTTTTCCCCGGACTGATGGTCGGTGCCAGCTTGCGACGTCCAAACGCTCTGCCTCCGAAATAGGCAAACACATCCGCAGCCCAAACGAGAAACAAAACTGATAGCAACAAATTGACGCCCAGAGAGCGTGCGTTGGCCATAGCAATCCAGGCAAATACCAACACCAGATAGCCTGCATACAGCCTTGGCACCGCAGGCAAAGTGGACCAACCTGTCACGCCTGCACGCAGCAACTGCGCCCCCCCTATCACCCAAATGGCGGTGGGAATCAACCAGGCAACCGCCGGTACCTGGGCGTAGCCGCTTACCCACAACACACACAAACCGATCGTCAGCAGAACCGCATGAATGATGGCCGTTTGAAAGGTCAGCCCGCTCAACTTACCCCACTCCCATGCACCGGCACCGACCATGATCAAGGCCAGAAACATGAATGGCTCGGGCGCTTGCATGAACAGGGTTGGCAACAGGATGGCCAACAAAACCACGGCTGTCACGATTCGCTGCATCAGCATGTGCTCGCTCCTGACTTTGGGGAGGTTTCGCGAACAACCAGTTGCTCTGAGGTTTGACCGAATCTTCGCTCGCGCGAAGCAAACAGAACCAACGCTTTTTGGAGCTCCGCAGCATCAAAGTCGGGCCACAGCACATCGGAAAAACAGAGTTCCGAGTACGCCATTTGCCACATCAGAAAGTTGCTCACGCGGAGTTCACCCCCCGTTCGGATGAACAGATCTGGATCGGGAACGTAAGAAAGCGCCAGTTTTTTGGCAATACTTTCCTCGGTAATGGGTTGGCCCGCCAACCTCAATGCCTCTGCAGCTTGGCAGATGTCCCACCTACCGCCGTAGTTGAAGCACACGTTCAACACCAGCTTGTTGTTTGCAGCTGTCAGCCGCTCCGCATCCGCCAGACCTTGCACCGTTCTCGCAGAGAGTCGACTGCGATCACCCGGGAAATGGATTTGCACGCCACGTTCATGCAGGCTGGGCACTTCCCGTGCCAATGCCATGGCCAACAAATCCATCAGGCCAGACACCTCATCTGCCGGCCTTGCCCAGTTTTCAGACGAGAACGCAAAGACGCTCAATACCCGGATGTTTTTGTCCAAGCAAGCCTGCACGGTGCGGCGCAACGCCTCGACACCTTGCTTGTGCCCAGCCACTCTGGGCAAAAACCGCTTCTTGGCCCATCGGCCATTGCCATCCATCACGATGGCGATGTGCGCCGGAGTGGCGGGTAGTGAACTCACGGACAACGTCAGTTCGGCCTCAAACGGCCATGATGTCTTGCTCTTTGGCCGCAACCAGGCGATCCACTTCGCTGATGCAACGGTCCGTCAATTTCTGCACGTCATCCTGAGCACGACGTTCGTCATCTTCCGATGCCAACTTTTCCTTGACGAGCTTCTTCACCGCGTCATTGGCATCGCGACGCAGGTTGCGAATGGCAACTTTTGCCGCTTCACCTTCGCCGCGCACGACCTTGGTCAGCTCCTTCCTGCGCTCTTCTGTCATGGCAGGCAAAGGCACGCGGATAAGGTCTCCCTGGCTCGCAGGGTTCAAGCCCAGGTCGGAGTCTCGAATGGCTTTCTCGATTTTGGCACCCATACCCTTTTCCCACGGTGCCACACCAATGGTCCGGGAGTCCAACAGAGAGAGGTTGGCCACCTGCGAAATGGGCAGCATGGACCCGTAATAGTCAACATGCACGGTATCAAGAATGGCCGGGTTGGCCCGACCGGTCCTGATTTTTGTCAGGCTGGTTTTGAACGCCTCGATTGACTGATGCATCTTGTGGTCAATGCCAGCTTTTATCTCTGCAATGGTCATGTCGTGTCACCAAATCGATAGTTGTCAATGTTCAAACGTGAACCAGGGTACCCTCTTCCGCGCCCAGTACCACGCGCCTCAATGCACCATTCTTGAAGATGCTGAAAACTTTAATAGGTAGTTTCTGGTCGCGGCACAACGCAAAAGCGGTAGCATCCATGACCTGAAGGTTTTTTGCCATCGCTTCGTCAAAGGTGATGGATGGATAGAGTGTCGCTGACGGATCCTTCTTTGGGTCAGCCGTGTACACACCGTCTACCTTGGTAGCCTTCAGAACAACTTCGGCACCAATCTCGGCACCACGCAGCGCTGCAGCGGTGTCAGTGGTGAAAAATGGATTCCCTGTACCGGCCGCGAAGATCACGACCTTGCCTTCTTCCAGGTACTGCAAGGCTTTGGGGCGGACATAAGGTTCGACAACCTGCTCAATCGCAATGGCTGACATCACCCGGGCAACCAGGCCCGCTTTCTCCATGCTGTCTGCCAAGGCCAACGAGTTCATCACGGTCGCCAGCATGCCCATGTAATCGGCTGTGGCACGGTCCATACCCACAGCCCCGCCCGCAACACCCCGGAATATATTGCCCCCCCCAATCACCACAGCAACCTGCACACCCAGTCGCGACACATCGGCAATCTCCTCGACCATCCTGACGATCGTGGCCCGGTTGATGCCAAAAGAATCGTCACCCATCAGGGCTTCACCAGACAGTTTGAGAAGGATGCGTTTGTATGCAGGCATGTGCTCAGCTTTGGAGTATTCGAAAGAACACGGGATCGTACTGGCTCTGCAGTACAAGATCCCGCAGGGGTTTCAATCAGGCGCCTTGAGCCGCAGCAACCTGGGCGGCCACCTCAGCTGCGAAGTCGTCGACTTTCTTTTCAATGCCTTCGCCGACCACGTACAACGTGAAACCTTTGACAGTGGTCACCGTTGATTTCAGGTATTGACCAACAGTCTGCTTGCCGTCAGCTGCTTTCACGAAAACCTGATCGAGCAATGAAACTTCTTTCAGGTATTTCTGGACCGAGCCCTCGACCATTTTGGCAACGATATCAGCGGGCTTGCCAGATTCTGCCGCTTTTTGCTCGGCAACAGAGCGCTCTTTTGCGATCAGATCGGCAGGCACATCCGCGCTCGACAAGGCAACAGGCTTCATCGCAGCAATGTGCATGGCAACGTCCTTGGCGGCCACTTCATCGCCCTCAAATTCGACCAGTACACCAATGCGTGTGCCGTGCAAATAGCTCGCAACCCTACCGCCATCCGCGTAGCGCTTGAAGCGGCGGATGGACATGTTCTCGCCGATTTTGCCAATCAAGCCCTTGCGAACATCTTCAACGGTTGGACCAAAACCTTCGGCTGCCAGCGGCAAGGCAGACAAGGCTGCGATGTCAGCGGGGTTCTGGGTGGCGGTGAGTTCGGCAACCGATTTGCACAAACCCAGGAAACTGTCGTTCTTGGTGACGAAGTCGGTTTCGCAGTTGACTTCGACCAGAGAGGCGACGTTGCCGGCAACATGAGCAGAAACCACGCCCTCGGCAGTCACGCGGCTGGCAGCCTTGCCAGCCTTGCTGCCCAACTTGACGCGGAGAATTTCTTCTGCCTTCTCCATGTTGCCTTCGGCTTCAGTCAATGCCTTCTTGCACTCCATCATGGGAGCATCAGTTTTTGCGCGGAGCTCCGCGACCATGCTTGCAGTAATTGCCATTTTGGTTCTCCAGAATAGTTTGCCGATCTGTACAGCAAAGTTCAATTGTAAAAAAGGGGCTCTGTGAGCCCCCTATCGCGGCTGCAATGCCGTTCAGGCCGCAGCAGCCTCGTCAACCTCGACGAATTCATCACCGCTGTCGGCGGCAACAGCCTTGACCACGTCGTTCACGGCGTTGGCACGGCCTTCCAAAATGGCATCGGCAATACCGCGTGCATACAGCTCAACAGCTTTGGCCGAGTCGTCGTTGCCAGGAATCACGTAATCGATGCCCTCTGGGGAGTGATTGGTATCCACCACACCCACCAATGGGATACCCAGCTTGCGAGCCTCCAGAACGGCAATTTTGTGAAAACCAACGTCCACCACAAAAATGGCATCGGGCAGCGCAGGCATATCCTGAATGCCACCGATGTCCTTCTCGAGCTTCTCCATTTCGCGGGTGAACGTGAGCTGCTCTTTCTTGCTCATGTGGTCCAAGCCAGCTTCCTTCTGGGCTTGCATCTCTTTCAGACGCTTGATGGATGTTTTGACCGTTTTGAAGTTGGTCAACATGCCACCTAACCAACGCTGGCTGACATAAGGCACACCAGCGCGCTCAGCCTCAGCCACGACGATGTCGCGGGACTGGCGTTTGGTGCCGACCATCAGAATGGTGCCGCGGTTGGCAACCAGTTGGCGCACAAACTTTTGCGCCTCTTCGAACATCGGCAACGTTTTTTCCAGGTTGACGATGTGAATCTTGTTGCGGTGGCCAAAAATGTACGGGGCCATTTTTGGATTCCAGAAGCGTGTCTGGTGGCCAAAGTGGACACCAGCTTCCAGCATTTCGCGCATTGAAACTGACATAGGTAAGGATCTCTTTGAGGTTGGGTCTTAAATCCAAGTCCTACCGACCCGTAGGGACGGCACCTGGTTGACTTGGTTTGCGATTGCTTGACATAGGGGCAGCCCCCAGCAAAGCCTGTCGATTATAGCAGGGCAGGCAAAACGTCGATATACGTGTACACAGGCAAGGAGTGAGATTGCACAGCCTTCGTGTGTGCCCAATTTTTATCGAGCCAGCCGTAGCGATGGCGGTTGCGTCGTGCCGTGTCATCACAAACTGCCCTACCATTGCGCGTGAAAGTCGCTTTAACCCATTAGAGAAAGCAAGAAATTGAGAATCGCGGTTGTAGGGGCAGGCGTGGCGGGTACAGCCACGGCTTGGGAGTTGTCCAAAGCAGGCCACCAGGTCACAGTCTTTGAAAAGGCGGGTGGTATCGCAGAGGGTGCCAGTTTTGCCAGCACTGGCTGGATCGGCAAAGCCGGTTTGACGGGCTGGCACAGCACATCGCCGCAATGGCCGAAGACAGGCCCTTACGGCTTGACAACAGAGACCAGTTGGTGGCGTCAACCCGGTGGACTTCGCTGGTTGGCCCGTAGCAAAAAGGCACAGTCAGACGCGGGCAGTGCTGAATTGATGGCACTGGGCTTGGCATTGGCAAACTTGACGGGCATGCGGCTTCGTGACAGTTCGCTCCATTCAGGCGCAGATGTTGAACGCAGTCAGGGAGTGATGATGGTTTTCAGATCTGCTGACGGTGTATCCGCTTGCGAAAGCGGTCGGCAGCGGTTGGACCAACTTAGCATCAAAGTGAGTGAGTTGGATGCTGCGTCGGCAAAAAAGCTCGAACCGGGTCTTTCGGATGACCTGACCCCACACATGCGTTGGTGGCTTCCAGAAGATGAGGTGATCAACGGGCGCCAGTGGCTGAATTTTCTCAAGACTGATGCGATGCGCCACGGTTGCGCCTTCGAGATGCATTCAAACGTCACGGCCATTCAGTCCGATGGCAAGCTTTACGTACAAGGCGCGAAGCATCCAGCCGCTGCCAGTGCGCAGTTCGATGCGACAGTTGTTTGTACCGGGCATCATGCACAGGAATTGCTCGGTCCTTTGGGGCTCAAGCTGCCTTTGCTCAACATGAACCAATGTGCCCTGTCTGCCCAAATCCGCGAACCGCATCTGGCTCCGGTATCAGGGCTGTTCGATGCCACACGGCGCATCAGTATTTTTCGCACAGGTCAGCGACTGAAAGTCAGTTCTTCGCAGGGCATTTGGCCGGGACAAAGCCCGGAACCTGTTTACAACCAACTGTATCAAGTACTGAACGACTGGTTTCCGGGCTCGGCCAGGCTGCATGGCGTGCAGTCTTGCACACAAACCTGGCAAACCACCAACACATTCACGCCAGACGGGATGCCACTTGTGGGACCTACAAAATGTCCTGGTGTCTGGCTGAACACGGGTTACGGATCGACCGGTTGGACGCATGCGCCAGGCGTTGCCCACCTGCTGGCTTCCAGCTTTGCGAAAAGCGGACAGCATGACTCGGCCTTGCTGGGCAAGCTGAACGTCAACCGGTTTGACTGACCGGGCGTTTTTTTCGCTGTTCTTACACCGGACAACAACCGTGATCAAAATCTCCGGCCATGAATCCAGGGTCCCTTTGCACCGCTCAGACGCTACGCGAGCCATCGAAGTCGAGGCAGCCCGGCAACTCGCGCCTCACACGCTCATGGCAAGGGCGGCCAGAGCCACAGCGCAGTTGGCAAAGGCAATTGCGCCTCATGCCAAGAGCGTGTGGGTGGCTTGCGGGCCGGGCAACAATGGTGGAGATGGACTGCTGACGGCAGCCCTGCTCGCACCGTGGCTGGCCGTCAAGGGCGGGGAACTTGCCGTGACGTGGTTTGGTGACGAGGCGCGTTTACCAGGTGACGCCAAATGGGCACTGGCCCTCGCGCGGACGGCAGGCGTGAAGTTTTCGCCACCGCCAACGAGCCGATGCGACTTGGTGATCGATGCACTCCTGGGTATCGGCGCTTCGAAACGGCATGAAAGCGCGGTCAGTCCGGACGATGGTTTGCAGGCCGCGCTGAAGTCCTTCCGAAGCAAAGGTGACATCCTGCTGTGCGTCGACACTCCCAGCGACTTGAACGCTGACACGGGAAGTTTATTGATAGCACAAGCCTCAAAAAATAAAAGCGCTGATCGTGTTTACACCCTTACATTTCTGACCATCAAGCCCGGCTTGTTCACCGGCCACGGACGCGACGCAGCGGGTGAAGTCTGGTTTGATGATTTGGGGTGCACGCCTGTCCCGGCGGTACCCGACGCCGTAGCTCAACTGGTCTGCTCTGCGTCTGCAGCTGACCCCTCAAGCTGGCAACCAACATCTCAAGAGATACATCGAACTGCAGTCAGCACAGCATCGGTACACGCCACCCACAAAGGGGATTTTGGTGACGTGTGGGTTGTGGGTGGGCAAGGGATGTCCCACGCCGGACATGCCATGACCGGCGCACTGTTGCTGGCAGCAAGGGCTGCCTTGAACGCCGGAGCCGGTCGCGTATTTGCCATCCCTTTGGATCAAAGCGACCCGATCTCCGTCGACACAGCCGCACCCGAATTGATGTTCCGCCATGTTGACAGTTTGAATTCCCCTGCCCCATTGCCTGGCGGCGCTTGGGTTTGCGGTTGTGGAGGCGGCACAGCCGTTTGCGAAATGCTGCCCACGTTGCTGCAACATGCGCCGATGCTCGTGTTGGACGCAGACGCGCTGAACGCGATTGCCATCGATCCGGCTTTGCAGCAACGATTGGTCAGCAGACAAGCTGCGGCCCAATGCACCGTATTGACACCGCATCCACTGGAAGCTGCTCGGCTGCTGGCCTGCACAACGGTGCAGGTGCAGCAAGATCGGCTGCACGCTGCGCAATCAATTGCCGACCGGTATCAGGTCATCTGCGTTTTGAAAGGCAGTGGAACCGTGGTGGCTGCGCCCCACCTGCTGCCCACCATCAATTTCAGTGGCAACGCCAAACTGAGTACCGCTGGCACGGGTGATGTGTTGGCCGGTCTGATTGGCGTGAAGCTGGCACCGTTGAGCACCCGCACGCAAGCCGACGCCCACGCGGTGCCACCTGACGCGGACAGGTGTATGTCGCAATGGGAACAGGTTTTTGATGGTGTGTGCCATGCAGTCTGGCTGCATGGGCATCAAGCGGATACCTGGCCGACTGACCGGTGTCTGACAGCAAATCAACTGGCGTTGAGTTTGAGTAAAAATATCAGATAAAAAGCCGTATACCGCTTAAATTACTTGCACTTTTAGCTATTATAAAAGCAGCATCAGTACCACTTGCAGCACCACCACCAGTACCAGAGCGGACAGATCGACGCCGCCGATGCGTGGAAGGTGTCTTCTGATCGGTGACAGCACGGGTGCCAACAAGCGGGCCAGAAGGGATTGAACCGGCGCTTGTGGTTGCACCCAAGACAAAACCGCATACGCAATCACCAGCCACATCAAGCCCTGCACGGCGGTCTTGAGCAAGAGCTTGAGCGCCATCAGCGGCAGCATTGCCCACATCGCTGCGGACATGGCAGCCGCGTGCGGGGCAGCGGCGAATAAACCACCCGCTGCCAGAAGCATGCCACCATGCGCCATCGACAACAGAATGGCTGCAAGCAGGCTGGCCACATCCCAGCGAGAACGCTGCATGGCAGGGGGCAACATTCGACGCAAGGGCATCACGATCCAGTTGGTCACGGCCATCACAAACAGCCCGGGTTGCTGCGAAAGGCTGATGCGTGCACTGTTCAGCCATGCGCGCAGCAGCGCCGATGCAACCAGCACGAAAAAAACGGTATCGATCAGAAAGACAAAAATCTGCATCTCATTGACTCAAATGGCCCGGTGTACAGCCGTCGACGGCGAAAACTGGGGCCGATTGTCTACCGAAGGTGGGCGCTTCCTGATGTCAGCGACGCTTCGACCGTGACTTCCCAAGGCCATCTGCCCGTGAAGCCCCTTTTGCTGTCTTGGCTGGGGTTTTGCCAGGTATGCGTCGACCTTTACGGGGTGGCGAAGTTTCCTCAGTTGAAACTTTTGCAGTCCGTTGCTTGCCGCGTTTTTTGTCCGTTGCGTCTCTGCCCGCAGATCCGGCCTCCTCCAGCCATGCATTTCTGCTCTTGAGAGCCTTGCCTGGCCGCTCGTCACCGTCGCGGACCAGCCGAAAATCAATCCGGCGTCCATCCAGATCAACTCTGCTGACTTGCACCTGTACGCGTGTGCCGAGTGCATACCGAATGCCTGTACGTTCACCGCGCAGCTCCTGTCGTGCCTCATCGAATTTGAAGTACTCGCCACCCAATTCAGTGATGTGCACCAGACCTTCAACGTACATGCTGTCCAGCGTCACAAAAAGCCCGAAACTTGTCACCGAAGACACCACGCCTCCGTACTCTTCGCCCAAATGTTCCCGCATGTACTTGCATTTCAGCCAAGCCTCGACGTCCCGGCTGGCCTCGTCCGCACGACGCTCATTGGCACTGCAATGCAATCCGGCAGCCTGCCAGGCCAGCATGTCAGCCGACACCTTTTGAGGTTTGGTTGAAGAAGTTGGTGTTTTGCTGGCCAGACGCTTGCTCAGCTTGGCATGTGCCTCACCAGGTGTGGGCAGCTTGGGCAACTGATACCGCGACTCGCTGAGGATCGACTTGATGACCCTGTGAACCAGCAAATCCGGATAACGTCGGATCGGGCTTGTGAAATGCGTGTAGGCGTCGAATGCCAGTCCGAAATGCCCGCCATTGAATGGCGTGTACAAAGCCTGCTGCATGGAGCGCAGCAACATGGAGTGAATCTGCTGAGCGTCTGGGCGGTCTTTGGTCGCCTGAGCGATTTGCTGATACTCCGATGGAGAGGGGTTGTCACTGAGCGTCTGTGCCACGCCCATGACTTTGAGGTAGGCCCGCAGGGTTTCCTGTTTTTCAGGTGTCGGCCCTTCGTGCACCCGGAACAAGCCAGGGCGCTTATTGGAAGCGATGAATTCCGCCGAACAGACGTTTGCCGCCAGCATCGCTTCTTCGATCACGCGGTGAGCCTCGTTGCGGGTTCTGGCAATGATTTTGTCGATGCGACCGGAGTCGTCACAGACGATTTGCGTTTCGGTCGTTTCAAAGTCAACTGCCCCGCGCGCTTGACGCGCTTGCAAGAGCGCGCGGAACACATCCTGAAGGTCCAGCAAATGTGGCACCAATTGCTGTCTTTGCATGGCCTCCGGACCTCGGGTATTGCCCAGAATGGCCGCTACCTCGGTGTAGGTCAACCTTGCATGGCTGAACATGATGGCCGGGTAGAACTGATAGGCGTGTATGTCGCCACGCGAGGTGATCAACATGTCGCAGACCATGCACAACCGCTCCACATCCGGATTCAAGGAGCACAGCCCGTTTGACAGCTTCTCCGGAAGCATCGGAATGACACGGCGTGTGAAGTAAACGCTGGTCGCACGGTCGTATGCGTCTGTGTCGATGGCAGACCCGGTGTCGACGTAATGGCTGACATCTGCGATGGCAACCAGCAAGCGCCACCCCTTGCCTCGTCCGACTTTCGTCGGTTGTGCAAAAACAGCATCATCAAAGTCGCGCGCATCCTCTCCATCAATGGTGACCAGGGGCACATCGGTGAGATCTACCCGCCCCACATGATCTTCTGCACGCACCCCTTCAGGCAAGGCCCTGGCCTGACCCAAAGCTGCCTCTGAAAACCTGTGTGGCACGCCATACTTGCGCACGGCGATTTCGATTTCCATGCCCGGATCGTCAATCTCACCCAACACCTCGGCCACACGACCAACTGGCTGCCCGTATAAAGCAGGCGGTTCAGTCAATTCGACAACCACCACTTGACCCGCCTTGGCACCCGCAACGGCCGTACGAGGAATCAACACATCCTGTCCGTAACGCTTGTCTTCGGGTGCAACCAACCAAGCTCCGCCCTCCTGCAACAACCGACCGATGATCGGCGAGGCGGCTCTGTCGGTGATTTCAGTCACGCGCCCCTCAGGGCGTCCACGTCTGTCATTTCGGACGATGATCGCTTTGACCCTGTCTTTGTGCAAAACGGCACGCATTTCATTCGGCGCGAGGTAGATGTCAGCCCCGCCATCGTCACGGGTGATGAAGCCGTGGCCATCACGATGGCCATTCACCACACCAACAAATTCTTCTGGATAGTTCTTTGAGTTCTTCATTTTCAGTGTTATACTTCAATCTTTCCTGAACAGCCCAGGTGGCGGAATTGGTAGACGCACTAGTTTCAGGTACTAGCGCTGAGAGGCGTGGAGGTTCGAGTCCTCTCCTGGGCACCAAGTTTAAGGGCCTGCAGTCGAAATGATTGCAGGCCTTTTTTACGTTTGCATGAACAACGCGGTGTTCGGCACCCGCCGAACACCCTTGAGAAGTGCGTTGTAGAAAAATCAACGGCGTCAGATGGGCAAGGCAATCAAGTCGTGCCCATCTGTACCCACAACCTTGGCGCGAGTGAAATCACCCACCCTCAAGGTTTTGCTGATTTTTTCTGGCGGCAGCAGCTTCACCAGCCCATCAATCTCTGGTGCGTCGGCATAGCTTCGGCCGACAGCCCCCTTCTTGCCCAGCGCTGGAGCGGAGTCCACCAGAACCTGCAAGGTGCTGCCCACGCGCTGAGTCAGTTTTCGTGTCGATACCGCCTCTGCGACCGCCATGAACCTGGCTTGCCGTTCCGTCCGGACTGCTTCCGGCAAAGCGCCCGGCAAATCATTCGCCGAGGCACCTTTGACTGGCGAATACGCAAAGCACCCTGCCCGATCGATGTTCGCTTCGCTGATGAAATCAAGCAAATGCTGAAATTCCGACTCCGATTCACCAGGAAATCCGGCAATGAACGTGCTCCGTACCACAAGTTGTGGGCATATGCTGCGCCAACGGTCGAGGCGTTCAAGATTGCGTTCACCACTTGCCGGTCGCTTCATGCGTCTCAATACATCCGGATGGCTGTGCTGAAACGGCACGTCCAAATACGGCAGGCACAGGCCCTCGGCCATCAAGGGGAGGATGTCGTCAACATGAGGATACGGATACACATAGTGCAGTCGTACCCATGCCCCATGAGGCTTGGCCAATTCGCCCAGCTGCCTGACCAGATCGAGCATGCGAGTCTTGACCGGCTTGCCGTTCCAGAAGCCCACCCTGTACTGCACGTCGACGCCGTAGGCAGAGGTGTCCTGGCTGATGACGAGCAACTCCTTGACGCCGCCCGCAAACAGCTTTTCTGCTTCATTCAGGACATCGCCGATGGGTCGGCTGACCAAATCGCCCCGCATGGAGGGGATGATGCAGAACGTGCAACGATGGTTGCATCCTTCGCTGATTTTCAAATAGGCATAGTGTTTGGGCGTCAGTTTGATGCCTTGAGGCGGCACCAGATCCACGAAAGGATCGTGCGGCTTGGGCAGATGCTGATGCACCGCCGCCATGACCTCGTGGGTGGCATGTGGACCGGTCACTGCCAACACCGATGGATGAATGTCAGCAACCAGATTGACGCCGTTTTCAGTTTGTCGCGCCCCCAAACAGCCTGTCACGATGACCTTGCCATTCTCGGCCAGTGCTTCACCGATCGTGTCCAGACTCTCCTTCACGGCATCGTCAATGAAGCCGCAGGTGTTCACGATGACCAGGTCTGCCCCGGCAAAGGTTTTGGAGGTTTGATAGCCCTCGGCACTCAGTTGGGTCAATATGAGTTCGGAGTCGGTCAGCGCCTTGGGGCACCCCAAGCTGACAAACCCGACTTTTGGCGTAGGTGCCATGAGTTCAGCTGATTAAAGAAGGAAAGCCGTACACCGGCTACAGAAAAGAAAAGCGGTTCAGGCGGGACGCCTGAATCCCATCGCGTTCAGCATTTGTTCGCTGTTTCGCTGCATCTGGTCTTGAACCTGCTCGAAAGCGTTTTTTGACTGCTCGAGATAGGTGCCCATCAGTCCCTGCATGACTGGGTTGTTGACACTCAACAACTGGTTCCAAGCTTCAGGGCTCATGGTGCCGGGCTGGTTTGCCACCTTCTGCTGCATCTCTGTCAGCAGTTGCATGTTCTTTTCGAGGTATGCCCCGATGAACCCCTGCATGGCATGACCGTAAAACCGGATGATGTTGGCAAGAATCTGCTCTGTGAAAAGCGGTACACCAGCTGTTTCTTCTTCCAGAATGATCTGCAGCAGGATGCTTCGCGTGAGGTCGTCGCCTGACTTGGCGTCCAACACCACAAATGGTGTCATCTGCATGACCAACCCTTTGACCTCGGCCAAGGTGATGTAAGACGACGTATCGGTGTCGTAAAGCCTACGGTTGGGGTATTTCTTGATCACCCGCACACCTGAAGGTGCGGAAGCGGATTCAGTTTTGTGCACGGCAGTTTCCACGGAACAGACAGACACGCAACCTGTTCTTTTACCGGCTATCAACAGTACCCCGCTGCAACATGTGGGCGACCATCCGGCTTGATCAGGCCCATGCAGAAATGGACCAAGTGTTTGGTAGGCGCGATTGGACTCGAACCAACGACCACCACCATGTGAAGGTGGTGCTCTAACCAGCTGAGCTACGCGCCTTCATCAACGTCCGGATTGCACGTGATTTCAGGAAAGAGCGCATTATACGGGGCGGCAACTTCAAGTCAAGCG